>JAEDGW010000072.1 GCA_016297325.1 Coprococcus sp.
TCCACGCAATAAGCATGGTGTGGCCAAGCCCCGAATCCTGAGATATGTACCAGTTCCAGAAGATATACGCCGCCGCATAGACTGCAGTCCAGCCGAGAGAGCTTCTGATCCTTCTGCTCAGACAGCCGAATACCAGGATCAGAGCGATCAAAGCTCCCTCCCATTCGAGGGAGGGAAGAAATGCCGTACACAAAACGACTAGAAATATAACCAGTATCTTGCTTCTAGGGTCAAATGCTATGGTCATGCGGTCACTCCTGACTTCTCGAACTGCTTCTTCATCAGACGTGATCCGATGAAACCGCTGAGTGCAGCCACGGCAAATGTACCGAGAACCATGATCACAAGTGTGCTGGCATTGGCAGCCTTACTCATGGTGTCTATGTAATCCTGGGTGGTGCCGTTTTTGAGCATGGTTTTCGCCCAGCCCTGTGGATCGATATAGAATACGAAATATGTACCGGCAGGTCCGATACAGTAGATCATGTATGCGAGGATATTTCTCTTCATGTCGCCGTATTTGCCGGATGCCGCTATGAAATCTGCGATCACAAGAGCGATTAGTGCACCAAAGTCCATGCCCCAGTGCATCCCTGTCACAAGACCAAGAATGCAGAAGACAACTCCGGTTATCACAAGTGCACCGCGCTTGTGGACCTTTGCGAGAAGCAGCAGGAACACCGGACCTCCGAATACGGCTCCACCTATGGGGTAGAAGAAGGTGAGTGCCGGGTTGATGGCAAATGCTGCGCCTCCAAGTCCGTTGGCGATCATGAGAAGTGCTGCAAATACACCCGTTATGATCAGATCTCTGATGGTGAGATGTTCTCAAACAGTGAATTTCAGATGATGGGCAGCAGATCCACGTCCGGCCTTGGAGAAATGTACGAGATGCCGGAGAGTGTTGGCGGCGGATATTTCTGGGTATACAGTCTGGCCGACCAATATTCAATAAAGATACATAATTTCTACTTTAATGAGGATGTGGTTGCAGACTTTCCGGGGCATGATGGACTCAGTGTGTGCTACTATTATTCGATATCAGGGGAAGAGCTGGATCCGTACAAGCGGATGCATGCCGGTGAGGTGAGATTTCTGAATTATGCAGATTATCATTTCAAGGCACTTATACATAAGAATATCCCGATACAGACGGTTGAGATAGAATTCTATGAGTCATATTACAGGAAATTCATCTCTGAGAAGTTTGGATCTCTGGACATTGATTTCAACAGACTTTTCAGGAATATCGACTGGTGTACAGATTTTCCTGAGATGGAGGCATTGCTTCACCAGATATGGAACTACAGAGGTGAGGGGATAGCCGCCAAGCTGTTCTATGACAGTATGGTGTCGCAGGCGGTGTCTCTCATAGTGGATTACAACAGCCGGAAGCAGAACCCTGAGCCGGAGCTGCATATCACGGATGAGGACAGGCATTCCATAATGATAGTGAACAAATATCTTGATGATCATTTTGCGGGAAATATCTCAACGGAGCAGCTTTGCAAGATAGCCTGTTTTGGCAGGACAAAGTTCAAGACGCTGTTCAAACAGATAAATAAATGCACGGTCACAGAGTACGTGACGGACAGGAGACTGAGCCAGGCGGAGAGCCTGCTGACGCAGACAGACCTGACGGTTGAACAGATAGCCCAGTCTGTCGGATACAGCAATGCAAGCCGTTTCGCCGCGTTGTTCAGGAAGAGCACAGGCATATTCCCATCTGATTTCAGGAAGATGGCGAGAAGGGGTAGGTTTTAAAGGTAGAAAGATACAACAGAGGTGGATATAACCCTTTATACCCACCTCTGTTGTATGCGTTGTTGTCTTATATTACCAAGGATTAGTTGCTTTTTAATTTAGCCAGTTCTGCTTTGAGTTTGGCTAATTCTTCCTTCTGGAGCTCTAGTTCTTTGTCCTTATCAGCTAACAATTCATCCTTATTAGCCAGCATCTGGTCTTTCTCGGCAATCAATGCATTTGTCCTCTCACGTTCGGCTGCCAGTAATTTTTCATCTCTTTCTGCTAAAGCTCTACACAATGGTTGTTCTCCTCCCTTCGAATCAACTGCAGTATAATAAAGATTTGCATCGCCGGATAAGATTCCGGCTAAAGCTAATGTTGAATTATCAACAATGGATGTGTCTATATCTGCTGTATATGAATATATAGAATGTAACACGAGTCTTAATTCATCAAGTGCTTTGTTATTAAATGATAAATCCTCATCGTGTCCTATGTCAATAACATGTAATGGGTAATCAGGTACCAAAGGAGATATTTTATCATCCATATCCATCATTTCGTGCAATGAGTTTGGACCATCCCATGGATCTTCACCTGTGTAGAATACAGCAGTAACTATCGGTGTTATCTTTGTACCTTTCTTTATTCCTGATAAACGTTCATCTATAGTCCATCCTGATTTGTCCTGGTTATTACCTGTTGCAGAGAGTTCAGAACTATATCCCAATGCGTCGTATAACATTTTTCTGACGGGCATAGAATAATGAACTTTGGATTGATCTTCAATACCTAGTATAACAAGATAACCTAGCTTCGCTCTACGTATGTTATCTCTATACTTGTTTATTTTTTCTACTTTATATTTGCGTTTATCATTTTGAATTTTTATTGATTCTGCATAAGCGGTATCATCAGGTTCCAGTTCATCTGCTTTAATGATATGTTCGTTGCTGAAAAAGAATCCGTTGAACAGAGCAGCAAATGTTTCGTTATCTTTAAAGAAGTCCTTCAATGCTGAATCAGGACTTGGCATAGTATGTGTCAAAGTTTCCCTCCTTATGAAAAAATTGGAGCAGACGCATTAAAGCGCTTGCGCGGGCGTCTGCGTGCTTCACAAGGAATCCTCCCGCTTAGGCGTGCCCCTCCTTATGAAAATTCCCGGCCGGTAGGCATACTTTAGGCCATGCAGGAAGGCGTGTCAATAGATTTGGGCAAATGCGCGTATAAAGCGAATTTGTGCCACTCAGAGTGGAAAAACAGGGCAAAAATGGGGGTAATTTTCGTTTTTGTATAATTAGACAGGCGGACAGAAAATGGGAAAATTGTGATTTATAAAAAATGGCTGCCGTAAACAGACGGCAGCCACATGAAAAAACTAATTGATATACACCCTAGGAACCCTCACCGATATGTTGCACACGATCACATCCACATTTGTATCAAGCATATTTGCCATGTCCTCGATGGACATGCCCTCGCCGAGAAGGGTTACGGTGTCGTCACGTTTCACATCCGGGATGTCCGTGACGTCCGCCATGCACTGATCCATACATACACGTCCGATGATCGGTGCCTCGTGACCGTTTATGATGACCTTGCCCTTGTTGGACAGGTAACGGCTGTAGCCGTCTGCAAATCCTACAGGAAGTGTTGCAATCTTTGTAGGCCTTTTGGTGACAAATGTTCCACCATATCCAACTTCGGATCCGGCAGGGACCTCCTTTACCATGGCAACGTATGTGTACCAGCTCAGGATCTCCTGAAGTCCTGAATTCTTCCAGTCAAAGTCATCAGAAGGAGTGAGTCCGTAGAGGATGTCACCGCATCTGACTGCATCGAGCTGCGCCTCAGGCAGCATCAATATGGCAGGGCTGTTGGCTACGTGGTGCTTTGGTATGACAACACCCATCTTCTCAAGTTCATTCACGGCGTGGAGATATAGGGCGAGCTGCTTTCTTGCGCTTGTATGATCTCCCTCGTCAGCCCTTGCAAAATGTGTAAATATACCTGTTACGTTCAGGCCGTCCATCTCGCAGATTTTCTTTATAGTATCAAATGATTCCTGGCATACCGGAAATCCTATTCGATTCATACCGGTGTTCAGCTTTATCTGGACATTCTGTTTCTTGCCGGCTCTTCTTGCGGCAGCCGCCATGTTCTGAGCACCCTCCAGTGAGAAAACGGTCAGGTCAAGGTCGTACTTTGCGGCCTCGTCCAGCATGTCATCTGCTGTATCGCCAAGGATAAGGATTGGCTCTGTGGCACCAGCGTCCCTGAGCATCTTTCCCTCTTCCCAGATAGCGACGGCATAGCTGTCTATGCCACATTCCTTAAGAGTCGGGTAAAGTCCTGCAATGCCGTGGCGGTATCCATCGCCCTTCATGACGGCGATAAACTCAACACCCGGTTTCAGTCTTGATTTTATGTTGGCAATATTGCTCCTGAGCTTTGCCAGATCAATAACGGCAGCGGTTCTGCCGGCAAATGGTCGGTTGTTCATGGTGGATGTTCTCCTTTTATCTCTCTCTATATATAACATATTATCACAATTATTGGAGATTAATACAAAAAAATACAATGTTAATGTATGCACAAAGTAATTTGTTAAAAAACACAATAAAAAATTGCTCCTAGGTGTGATAAATATAAGAAATAAGGAAAAATAGACAAAAAAAGTTGTTGAAAATGTATTTAACAAATATTATAATATAAACGAATGTTATCAATGATGAATGCGGGAATATGCGTGGCATATTCCTCGTAAAGAGAAAGAGAGGAGAGAGTTTATGAAAAAGAGGAAAGGCAGAATCATATCATTATTGGTTGCGGTTGTTATTCTGGTGTCTTCCTGTGTAGTGGGAAGAGAGAGTGCTAGTGCATCTAGTTACCCGTTGGTATTTCAGCAGGGATATCCGGTACAGGCATGTTATAAAGGAGATGTGCTTATGCTGGGTTATGATATATTTCCTGAGTATATCAACGAGCGTATGAAAGTGAGGGTATATAATTCACGAGGCGTATGCGTGGCGAAGGCTGATAGAAACTTTTATAATACAAGTGCTGCGTATTTTACCTATACAGTAAGATGGGATACTAGTACATATTCATTGGGAACTTATACAGTTGTAGCAACGATGTATTACTATTCATATGGAAGCTGGCATGCAGTGCCATACCCGGAGAGAACAAAGGTAACAATTAATAGGAAACCATCAAACGGTGTCAGCATAAAATCTATAACAGAAAAGAATCATAAGGTAATTGTCAACTATAAACCGGTATATAGGGCTAAAAAGTATATGATTAAAGTTGGTTCAAGTGTAGGAACTACAACTAAGACAAAATACATATCAAGAACTATGCCGAGACTTAAGTGGACTAACGTATATGTAAGAGCATATGTAAATGGTAAGTGGGGTCCGTGGACTCCAGTTCATAAAGTTTGGATACCGTCTTAACGAGTAAATACCAAATTAACTGAAAAGTAATAGAGGTAAGAAGTCAAACGTAAAGGTTGGCTTCTTATTTTTTGTAGGAAGGATTTGCAGGAATGAGATAGGTGATACTGCCCCGAATATTTGTTGTCATCAAAAGCCGTGGAGGGTATAATATCGACATACGAGAGTATTTATAAAATGGCTGTCTGACTTGAGGAAGCGGATCGGAATAAATATTGGCAGATCTGTCACTCAAAACAGGCGGGAAGGAATTGCTATGAGAAAAGAATATGTTATGGGTAACGGAGCTATAGCCCTCGGTGCGCTTGCAGCGGGACTCAACCTTGTGGCTGGATATCCGGGAACCCCATCTTCGGAGATACTTGAGACAGTGGCGAAATATCCGCATGACGGAGTACATGTGGAGTGGTCGGTAAATGAAAAGGCAGCCATGGAGGTTGCCGCAAGTGCATCATACAGTGGAGCGAGAACGCTTGTGACCATGAAACAGGTTGGTCTAAATGTGGCGTCAGATCCTCTTATGTCACTGGCGTATGTTGGAATAAAAGGCGGAATGGTCATCGTGTCAGCGGATGATCCGGGGCCTATATCATCTCAGACAGAGCAGGATACAAGGATGTTTGCAGACTTCTGCAGGATTCCGGTATTTGACCCGTCGACTCCTGAGGAGGCATACCAGATGATACAGGATGCATTTGACTACTCAGAGAAATATAAGACGCCGGTTCTGTTCAGACCGACAACCAGAGTGTGCCATGCATATGCGTCCATAGAGGTAAAAGACGAGTGGAAGGCAAAAGAGTATGAGGGATTTGTAAAAGATTCAAAGAAATGGGTCATCTTCCCAAGATTGTCATTTGCCAACCATGCTATGATAGAGAAGAGAAATGTGGAGATCGGGGACGACTTCGGCAGCTACTCCATGAACACGGTGGAGGGAAGCGGCAGCAAGGCGGTATTCGCATCGGGAATCAGCTATTGCTACGCCAAGGAGACACTTAAGAATGTGCCTGATGTGAAGCTGATCCGTATAGCGACCCCACATCCTTTCCCGGAGCAGTTCGTGAAGGATGCGCTGGACGGAGTGACGGAGGTCATGTGCCTTGAGGAGCTCAGCCCATACATAGAGAATCAGATATTACGCCTTGCGGGCAAATATCATATGGATATAAATGTCAGAGGAAAGCAGACCGGTGATGTGCCGACAAGCGGAGAGCTCAGTACCAACAAGGCTGCAGACATCCTGTGCGATTTTCTGGGACTTGAGAAGACTTCACAGGTTGATGTGTCAGATGCACCGGCACTTCCTGTAAGGCCGCCTGTACTGTGTGCGGGATGCCCTCACAGAGCGTCATTCTATGCGGTAAAGAAGGCGATGACCGGCAGAAAGAGCTATTTCTGCGGAGATATTGGATGCTATACACTTGGAAATGCCATGCCGCTTGACATGGTGGATACCTGTCTGTGCATGGGAGCCGGAATCACCATGGCGCAGGGCTTCCACTGGGTGGATGAAGATGGCGTGTGCTTTGCATTTGTGGGAGATTCCACATTCTTCGCGTCGGGCATGACCGGCGTGGTAAATGCAGTGTATAACGATGCGAATATGATCCTGTGCGTGCTGGACAATTCGACCACAGCCATGACGGGACACCAGCCACATCCGGGAACGGGACGCAACATGATGGGTCAGTTCGTGGACAAGGTGAGCATACAGAAGGTTCTTGAGGGAATCGGAGTGAAGAAGATCGTCACTGTTGATCCGCTTGATCTTGAGGCGAGCGTGGCAGCAGTTAAAGAGTGTGCGGATATCAGAGGAGTCAAAGCGATTATTTTCAAGTCGCCTTGTATAGCTATCACCAGGCCATCGGGCAAGATGGAGATATCCGAAAAGTGTATACAGTGTAAGAAATGTATCATAGAGATAGGCTGCCCTGCGATCATCCTTAAGGATGGCAAGGTGGCGATAGATGAAAGCCTGTGTACGGGATGCGGTCTGTGTTCACAGATCTGCCCGGTGGGTGCGATACATGATGCTGGCTCTGAGGCAGATAAAGCATCAGATGCTGCGTGTGCGTGTTCAAATGCGGCGACAAAAGCTGGGAAGGGAGGAACTGTCAATGAATAAAGATATTCTGGTCTGCGGAGTAGGCGGACAGGGAACGGTTCTTGCGTCCAAGCTTATTGCATCGGCGTATATGGCAAATGGCGAGACAGTACATTCGGCGGAGACCATAGGCATGGCACAGAGAGGCGGAAGTGTCACAAGCCATGTGAGGATGGGTGAGGCGTATTCACCGCTCATAGCCCAGGGCGGCGCCGACATCATACTTGCATTTGAGCCTGCGGAGGCGGTGAGAAATCTGTCGTATCTGAAAAAGGGCGGGATCGTCATCACCAACAACGTTCCGGTTAAGCCGGCAACAGACTCACTCATGAATTCAGGCTACGAGGCACAACCGATGCTGGATTATCTGAAGGGCAAATGTGACTGCATAGTCATGGACGGCGAGGCGATAAGCCGTGAATTTGGCTCGGCAAAGTTTTATAACATAGCACTCCTCGGAGTTGCGGTTGCCAGCGGCAGACTGGGACTTGACGAGGCGGACATCATATCAGCCATTGAGAACGGCGTGAATCCGAAGTTTGTGGAAGTGAACAAGAAAGTATTTGCGTATGCTATGAATATGTAGCTTGAAATTAAAAATATATAATAAATAGTTTATACAACAATAACGTTAATAGTTTTAGAAAATATCATAAACGAGTCTGCTTATATGAAATTGTGAATTTCAGCGGACAGTTACGACAGGAAAAGGAGACACCACAATGAAGTTAAATGACACACAGCTCAGCCAGGTGGACGCCCAGATAAAGCGTCTCGTAAATACTGACAGCTACTATGGCAAGAAGTACAGAGACCTTGGTATAACAGAGATTACAAGCCAGGAAGCATTTGAGGAGATCCCATTTTCAAGCAAGGATGACCTGAGAAATGCTTACCCACTGGGAATTCAGGCTGTTCCAGATGAGGATGTGGTCCGTATCCACTCATCTTCAGGAACAACAGGAAAGCCGGTCATCATCCCTTACACAGCAAAGGATGTGGATGACTGGGCGATCATGTTCGCAAGATGTTACGAGACGGCGGGAATAACAAAGAAGGATCGTATACAGATCACACCGGGTTACGGTCTGTGGACGGCAGGAATAGGATTCCAGGCCGGTGCAGAGAAGCTTGGCGCCATGGCGGTTCCTATGGGACCTGGAAATACAGACAAGCAGCTCCAGATGATGATAGATCTGAAGAGTACAGTACTGACAGCAACATCATCATATGCGCTTCTTCTTGCGGAGGAGATCGACAAGAGAGGTCTCAAAGACAAGATATATCTGAAGAAGGGCGTATTTGGCTCTGAGCGCTGGAGCGAGAAGAAGAGAGAGTACATAAAAGACAGGCTTGGCATTGATCTGTATGATATCTATGGACTTACAGAGATTTACGGACCGGGTATCGGAATAAGCTGCGATTCCCAGGACGGAATGCATTACTGGGATGACTATATTTATATAGAGATAATAGATCCAAAGACCGGAAAGACTCTTCCTGACGGTGAGGAGGGAGAGATCGTCATCACCACTCTTGTGAAGGAGGGCGCACCTCTCATCCGTTTCAGAACACACGATATATCAAGGATCATTCCTGGTGAGTGTCCATGTGGAAGAAAACATCCTAGACTGGATATCATCAAGGGCAGAAGTGACGACATGTTCAAGGTACACGGCGTAAATATGTTCCCAAGTCAGGTTGAAGAACTGCTTGCACTCGTGGATGGAGTTTCAAGTGAGTACACGATCAACATAGCCCATGATGAGCCTGCAAATAAGGATATTATGCTGGTTACAGTTGAGGCTGAGGGACGTGTGGATTTCGAGCAGACAGGACGACATATAAGAGATCTGTTCAAATCAAGGATCGGTGTTACACCTAAGATCACAGTTGTTCCGGTTGGAACACTGCCTAGAAGTGAGAAGAAGACACAGCGTGTCATCGACCATCGTGAGCAGTGATGGACGGACGGTGAGCACCATTGATGAATGACGCATCTGATTTTTAGTATGTCCAATCAGGGTCGCTCCCGCTTATTTCGGCTCGCAGCGGTACTAAGGTGCCGCCTTAATGGCGCCACCTAAGGACCGGCGGCCTCAAATTCCCTGAGTTGGACATACTAAAACTCAGATGCTGTCAACGATGGTTGTATAGGTGCTCACCTGTCTATGTAGAGGATATTTTTATTATATTAGATACCTGTAATGTAGTTGTATGAGACTAGAAGAATATGTATTGACATATTTATATTTTAGAAGGGGTAGGAGTAATTAATTATGAATTCAACTGATATAATTTCCTATATTGTTGCGTTTTTACTTGGGGTGGTGTTGTTCACTCTGGCGAATGAGATCATACTTAAGCTGCCGAACAATGAGAATATATTTAAGGGGAAGCCGAAGAGCTTTGAGAAGTTTTCTCCGAGATGTCTGTTCATACAGATACTTGGCGGAGTGTTCGGAGTGCTGATGGTGTGGCAGTTTGGTGTGAACCTTGAGGCGGTCACGGTATTCCTGTTCTTTGCACTGCTGACTATCATCACATTCATAGATGCGGACACCATGGAGATACCATTTGTGCTGAATGTATGCATACTGGTGCTTGGAGTTGTATCTATATTTACAAGAGGCGGATTTTCTCTGACAGGCGGAGATCTCTCACTTGTGAGCAGACTCATAGGAATGATATGTGTGAGTCTTCCACTGTTCCTGATAGTGCTGGTCATTCCGGATGGATTTGGCGGCGGAGATATCAAGCTCATGTTTGCTGCAGGATTCTTCCTTGGATGGAAGGCTACGGTCATAGCATTCTTCATCGGACTTATCATTGGTGGATGCCAGGGTGTGATACTTCTTGCAAGGCGTAAGAAGGGCAAGGACGATCATTTCGCATTTGGCCCGGCACTCAGCGTGGGACTGATGATCGCAACATTTGTGGGATCTCAGTTGATGAACAGCTATATCAATATTATCAAGGCATCGTTTTATGCGTAGAAAACTAAATCGGCGGTGAACACGAAAATTTGTGTCCACCGCCGATTTAATTTTGATGGTGTGTTAAAATGCTGTGCTTGCACAGTTATTTGTACAAGTGAGAAAATTACCAAAAAGTTATAAAAAAACAACTTTTGGAAAATTATTTACCTATTGTATATTTCCCATGCGAGGGATATACTATAAGGAGTGCGATTTAACGCGTTAAAGCTTTTAATTGAAAAAGAGAGAAGAGCAATTTAAGAGAAGTTAGGAGTTACGGTTATGCCAATCACAGATTACTTAGAGAGAAATGCCAGAGAATATGGAAATGATGTCGCTCTGGTGGAGATAAATCCTGATGTACAGGAGACAAGAAGAGTTACATGGAGGGAGTATGAGCTCATAGAGTCCAACCCTACATGCCAGTACAGAAGAGAGATAACATGGAGCGTGTTCAACGAGAAGGCCAACAGATTTGCCAATCTTCTGGTATCACGTGGAATACAGAAGGGAGACAAGGTAGGTATCCTCATGATGAACTGCCTTGAGTGGCTTCCAATATATTTCGGAGTATTGAAGACGGGAGCCATAGTGGTTCCGTTCAACTTCAGATACGATGCGGATGAGATCAAATACTGTGTAGAGCTTGCAGATGTTGACGTGCTTGTATTCGGCCCTGAGTTCATCGGACGTATAGAGACAGTCGTTGACGAGATCGCAGAGAAGAGGATACTCTTCTATGTGGGCGGCAATTGTCCTACATTTGCGGAGGATTATGACAAACTGGCATCCAACTGTTCGAGTGTATTCGAGAAGAGAGACATCAAAGACAGCGATGATGCGGCTATATATTTCTCATCAGGAACAACAGGATTCCCGAAGGCTATCCTGCACAACCATGAGAGCCTGATGCATGCGGCAAAGGTTGAGAATACCCATCACGGACAGACAAAGGATGATGTGTTCCTGTGTATTCCGCCACTGTACCACACAGGAGCCAAGATGCACTGGTTCGGAAGCCTGATAGTGGGCGGCAAGGCTGTTCTGCTCAAGGGCGTAAGCGCCAAGACTATACTTCAGACTGTAAGCGACGAGAAGTGTACTATAGTATGGCTTCTTGTGCCATGGGCTCAGGATATACTGCTTGCCATAGAGAACGGCGATGTACACCTGGAGGATTACGAGCTGTCACAGTGGAGACTGATGCATATCGGAGCACAGCCTGTACCACAGAGTCTTATAAAGAAATGGAAAGAGATATTCCCGAATCATCAGTACGACACGAACTACGGACTTTCAGAGTCCATAGGACCAGGTGCTGTACATCTGGGAGTTGAGAACATACATAAGGTCGGAGCCATCGGTGTGCCGGGATACGGCTGGCAGGCAAAGATCGTGAACGAGGACGGAACAGAGGTCGAGCAGGGCGCAGTTGGCGAGCTTATCCTCAAGGGACCGGGAGTCATGACCTGCTACTACAAGAATCCAAAGGCGACAGAGGAGTGCCTGAAGGACGGCTGGCTGTACACAGGAGATATGGCTATGCAGGACGAAGATGGATTTATTTATCTTGTAGATAGAAAGAAAGATGTTATAATCAGTGGTGGAGAGAATATCTACCCTGTACAGATAGAGAACTTCCTCAGCAAATATGAGAAGATCAAGGACGTTGCAGTCATCGGTATCGCAGATGCCCGTCTCGGAGAGATCACAGCGGCCATCATAGAGGTAAAGGATGGCATGACATGCACAGAGGAAGAGATCAACGAGTTCTGTAAAGAACTTCCAAGATACAAGAGACCAAGGAAGATCATATTTGAGCACGTTCCGAGAAATGCTACAGGTAAGATAGAAAAGCCACTTCTCAGAAAGATGCACAAGAGTGAGAACCTGGTAGCGGCAGAGAATAACGCATAGTGAAAGTTATATACCTGCCGTAATACAGCACAGAAAGGACAAAAAAGATGAAGACACCATTTATTACAAAGGCAAAGGCAGAGGAGATCATCAAGGAGATCCCTACACCATTTCACATTTACGATGAAAAAGGAATCAGAGAGAATGCGCGAAAGCTTTACAAGGCGTTTTCATGGAATAAAGGATTCAAGGAGTATTTCGCTGTAAAGGCTACTCCAAACCCAACAATACTCAAGATCCTCAAGGAAGAGGGCTGCGGAACAGACTGTTCATCACTGACAGAGCTTATGATGTCAGACAAGATGGGATTTAAGGGCGATGAGATCATGTTCTCGTCCAATGATACCCCTGCAGAGGAGTTCGTGCTTGCAAAGAAGCTGAACGCAACCATCAATCTTGACGATTTCACACACATTGATTTCCTGGAGAAGGCAGCAGGAATTCCAGATAAGATTTGTTGCAGATTCAATCCGGGCGGAAAGTTCTCCATATCAACCACCATCATGGACAACCCTGGTGATGCAAAGTATGGTATGACAAAGGATCAGATCATTGAGGCATACAAGATCCTCAAGGCAAAGGGCGTGAAGAGATTTGGAATGCATGCCTTCCTTGCCAGCAATACAGTGACAAATGAATACTATCCAACACTTGCAAAGATCCTGTTCGAGACAGCAGTTGAGATCAAGGAGAAGACAGGTGTCAAGCTCGACTTTATCAACCTCTCAGGCGGAGTTGGAATCCCATATACACCGGACAAAGAGCCAAATGACATCATGGTCATCGGTGAGGGTGTTAGAAAGGTATATGAGGAAGTGCTTGTACCGGCAGGCATGGGTGATGTAGCTATCTTCACAGAGCTTGGCCGTTTTATGCTGGCACCTTACGGACACCTGGTTACAACAGCCATCCATGAGAAGCATACACACAAGGAGTACATCGGGGTGGACGCATGTGCAGTCAACCTCATGAGACCTGCTATGTATGGTGCATACCATCACATCACAGTCCTCGGCAAGGAGAATGAGCCTTGCGATCACAAGTATGATGTGACGGGTTCGCTGTGTGAGAACAATGATAAGTTCGCTATAGACAGAATGCTTCCAAAGATCGATATGGGAGATATCCTTGTCATCCACGACACAGGAGCGCACGGATTTGCCATGGGTTATAACTACAATGGCAAGCTTAAGTCAGCAGAGGTTCTGCTCAGACCTGACGGATCATTCAAACTTATCCGCCGTGCAGAGACACCGGAGGATTACTTCGCAACTATCAAAGATTTCTGGGATGTGGAATTATAATATCCCATGTCCGGGGAATCTGGAATTTATAGAGTTATATAGCTAATGAAAATACCCCTGGTATCAATTGACAGAAGTTGATTGATACCAGGGGTATTTGGATAGTGTGCCTAGCGGCGCACGTTTCTAACGGGTTAAAGTCTCGAATCC
>JAEDGW010000203.1 GCA_016297325.1 Coprococcus sp.
TCTGTATTACCGGTCTTATAGGAAACCTGATAACCTGTTACGGAATTATTCTTATCCCATTTTACAGTGATCACCTTGCTCTTATTGTTGGTCGCACTGGAGATTGTCGGTGTAGTCAGACGGATGATCTTCTTACCAGTGTAATAGCTCATAGTGGAACCATTATAAGATCTTACAGTGTAGCTATACTCTGTGTTGTTTTTGGTCTTAACTGCAGCGTCAGTGTAAGTTACTGTTGCGCCGGACTTAATCGTGGCGATCTTTTGCCAGTCACCATTTCCTGTCTTACGATATACGTAATATCCAGTCGCACCGGAGATCTTACCCCATTTAACAGTAATACCGTTTGTATTATTTGCCAGCGTCACTACCGGATTGCTCATACGGAGAAGAGACTTTCCATTCTTATCGTAGCTGCTGGTGTAATTCTTGCCATCCGCAGTCACACAACGTACAGTAAACTGATAAGTTTTACCATCCGCAAGTTTCAGTTTGGAAATTCCCTTGAATGTTGCACTGGTACCTGTGGTATCAGATACAGACGTCCAATCCCACCAGTTCTTTCCAGTTTTAACAAACAAACGGTACTTCTCAGCTCCACCTACAGATTTCCAGCTAACCTTTAATCCATCGACAGTATTGCTTACACTGGAGATAACCGGTTCAGCAATGTACTCCAGTGATTTACCAGTCTTGTCATATGCACTGGTATAAGCTTTATCTGTATCCATACAACGGACTGTAAACTGATACTCTTTACCACTGGTAAATTTAACTTTAGAGCTTCCTTTGAAAGTTGCGCTGGTTCCTGTGGTATCAGCAACAGCGTCCCAATCCCACCAGTTCTTTCCACATTTTACAAACAGGCGATAGTTCTCAGCTCCCGGAACTTTCTTCCAGGTGACGTTCATCTGTCCATTGCTGTTTTCAATCTTGGTAATCACCGGGGCAGCAATGTAACGTACAGAACAACCCGTTTCATCATATCCTGTAGAAACAGAGGAGTCACCATCTTTCACAATAGCCTCAACCGAATAAGCATACGTTTCACCGGATTCAACAGTTGTATCTGTATAAGATGTTGCTGCTACAGGCTCACCAAGTTTTGACCATTTTCCGGCATTATCATCTTTACGATATACTTGATAAGATGTAGCACCATCAACAGCATCCCACGTTACTTTTACACCATCAATCTCATTCGTTGTCGAAGCTATTGAAGGCATTTTCACATCTATTTTACTAATAGATTCTGTCTTCGTCTCAGAAGTATATAATTTACCTTCAAATTCAACCGTTGCTGTATATGCTATCTCTCCTTCACTAGTTAGTGTAGGTTCTTTTGTAATCTTTTCTGTAACTTTACATTCAAGATTTTCATGTTTTTCGTTACATTCACTACAGATGAGAGTAGCAGTCACGTCATATCCGTCAGCGTTATCTTTTTTCTTCCAGTTAAACGTAGCTTCGTATTTATGACCTGTAGCTTTTCCTGATGCAACTTTCTTTTCTGCAGTATAAGTTTTTTCCTCATACTTCAAGGTTGCTGTATAAACAATTGCTCCATCTTCAGTACAGGTTGGCTCTACAACTTTTTCCTCTACAGTTGCTTTCTGTCCGGTTACAGTATCCTGACACACACTACATGTCAGATCTACAGTTGCCGCATAGCCACTCTTTCCATCGGCATCCGTTGTCTCTGTCCAGTAGAACTTAGCAGTATAGTTATGACCTACAGCGCCTTCTGTTTCCTCTGTCTTCTTGTCAGTATAAGTTACTCCCTCATACTCGACTGTGGCTGTGTAGTAGATCGTTCCCGGTTCTGTACAGCTTGCTGCTTTCGTTTCTTTGGTAACTTTACACTCAAGAGCTTCTGTTGTCTCATCTCCCTTTTCACAGGTGAGTACTGCTGTTACCTTGTATCCTTCTGCGCTGTCATCCTTTGTCCAGGTGAACTCTGCCTTATACTTATGGCCCCAGGCTTTTTCTGTCTCGACATTCTTGTCTTCTGTATAAGTTTTTCCCTCATACTCCAGGCTTGCCTTATAAACGATCTTTCCGTCTGTTGTACAGGTGGTCTCTACGACTTCCTCTTTTACAGTTGCTTCCTGTCCGGTCACTGTATCCTGGCACACACTACATGTCAGATCCGCGGTTGCGGCATAGCCTTTCTTTCCATCGGCATCTGTTGTTTCTGTCCAGTTAAACTTGGCTGTGTAGTCATGACCCAGAGCTTTTTTTGTTTCGACTTCCTTCGTGCCAGTATAAGTTTTTCCCTCATACGTGTATGTTGCTGTGTAAATATCTTTTCCAGGTTCTGTACATGTAGCATCAACAGTTTTCTTGGTTACTTCGTCCACCTCGTGGCTCTCTACTGTTGCATCACATCTCTTACATGCAAGAGCAGCTGTTGCTGTATATCCTGCGTTTCCGTCCTCGTCTTTTACCTCACTCCACTCAAATGCAGCCTCATAATCATGACCAAGAGCTTCACTTCTTGTGATAGTCTTCTCTTCAGTATAAGTTGCACCTGACTCGCCGGTTGCCGTTGCGGTATAGACATCATAGCCTTCTTTATCACAGGTAGCTTCAACAGAATTCTTAGTAACCGTTACCTCTCCCAGTTTATCTGTCTTACCACAGCCTTCACATTTTGCCTCTGTTGCAGTTGCCGACGGATAATCTGTGATATTGCCATCCTCGTCTTTTGTCTCTTCCCACTGGAAGCTTGCTTTATATGCATGCTCTCCCGGATCATTCTTGGCACTTTCAGAAACAGTAAATTTGACATCCTTGTAAGTACCTTCGGCAGCATAAGTTACCTCTAATCCATCTTCGCAATCGCCGGAGGTCTTCACCGGTGTTGCCTCAAGAGTAAGCGGTTCATCAAGGTCAAGCTCTACAGTGACCTCGCCATCTGCTGTAATATTGGAATTATCATTTGAAAGGAAATCAAGTGTCTTTCCAT
>JAEDGW010000073.1 GCA_016297325.1 Coprococcus sp.
CTGAGTATTTCCTTGCATACAGTAAGAAATATGTGGGCAAAGCCATACTCGTGCTCGACTGGGAGGGACAGAACAATCCACAGTTTGGCAGAAGTGACAGAGCGTGGTGTAAGGAGTGGTGCGATTATGTGTACAGAAAAACCAAGGTAAAACCGCTGATATATATTCAAAAGAGTGCCATGGATAATGTGAAAAATCTTGGCTACAGGCTGTGGGTCGCTCAGTATCCTGATTATGAGCAGACTGGATATCAGGATCATCCGTGGAATGAGGGGCAGTATGATTGTTCTATCAGGCAGTACACTTCTGTGGGCCGGCTTCCGGGGTATGAGGGAAATCTGGACCTGAACAAGTCTTATATAGACAAAGCGACATGGAGAAAATGTGCTGCGATAAAGACTGACAGTGATAAGGGAAAATCGAAAGAGAAAGCCTCTGACAGCAATAGCGAGAAAAGTAATGATAAGAATAACAAGAATAATAAGGATAGAAAAAAGAAAAGCATAGAGGTAATAGCGAAGGAAGTCATAGCAGGTAGATGGGGAAACGGCGAGGATCGAAAAAAGAGATTAAAAGCGGCGGGATATGATTACGATAAAGTTCAGGAGAAGGTGAACGCTATAGTGAAAGCTTCACAGAAGAAATCAATTGACGAGATAGCCAGAGAGGTGATAGCGGGCGATTGGGGAAATGGCGAGGATAGGAAAAACAGGTTGAAGAAAGCGGGCTATGAATATGATAAGGTGCAGAAGAGAGTAAATGAACTTCTGGGGAAATAACATAAATTCAGTGAATAATTGGCAGCTTCCTCAACAGAAGCTGCGGTTGTAACTGCAGCACCAACCATTGGGTTTTGCGTGATGATATAATTATCGGTATCTCTAAAAATGAAATTTACATGAAGTATTGTCCATATATGTTGACGGGAAGTGGCATATAATATAGGATAGTGTAAATGAAAAAAGATGATGTACATGAAAGGAAAAGGTGATGGATATGCCATATTTTGGTTTTTACTTCGATCCGACATATATATTGGTACTCATAGGCGTGGTGGTGTGTTTTATAGCATCTGCACAGGTCAAGACGACTTACAAGAAGTATGAGAGAGTGATATCGAGGTCTGGATATACAGCGGATCAGGTGGCTTATATGATACTGAGAAATGCAGGGATAACCGATGTGTCGATACATCATATACCAGGAGATCTCACGGATAACTACAATCCAAGGGAACATACCCTCAACCTGTCTGATAAGGTATATGGTTCTAGGTCGATAGCGGCCATAGGAGTTGCGGCACATGAGTGTGGTCACGCGATACAGCATGCAAGACATTATGTACCGCTGACTGTCAGATCGGCGATCATACCGGCGGCGAATATTGGTTCATCATTTGCCTGGCCTCTGGTTCTGATCGGACTTATCATACCGAGACTGAATTTCTGTATGACAATTGGAATCCTGTTATTCTCGCTGGTGGTGATACTGCAGTTAGTGACACTTCCGGTTGAGTTCAACGCATCAAGGAGAGCAATTCAGATAATAAGAGACAGTGGTTATCTTGCGCCGGATGAGCTGAAGGGCGCAAAGAGTGTACTCAAGGCGGCAGCTATGACGTATGTTGCAGCTATGGTATCAGTATCACTTCAGTTGTTACGACTTGTAATACTTCGAAATAGTAGAGATGATAATTAAATAATATCAAAATAACAGCCCTGTGCGGGACAGATATATTCTTTGTATATCGCCTGCATAGGGTTGTTTTTAATTGGCACAAAATGATATACTTATTTTATGTGTGCTCCGTGAGCGTAGGTGTGCAAATACATAGATATTGTAGAGTGATATTGTGGGAGATATGCCAGATGGTACAGATAGGAAGCAGAGCAGAGAGTGGAGATTCCTAATGCCCCGTTAAATGTGTCAGATGTTGGCGACAACCAGACTGTAACTGACAATATAGAATCTGAGATCAGTGACAAGAAAGGCAGTGACAAGAAAGGCAGTGATAAGGAAAGCAGTGACAGCAAGAAGCATACAGTAAGAATTGGCAGTCATGGTGGGCTGCGTGTGGTTATGTATACAGCTGCGGCTCTGGCTGTGTTCTGTATTGTGGTAAGCTTTGTCATTATACTTCAGAATGCATGGAAGCACAGTGATGAAGTCTTGATGCATGTGGACAAGGTTCATGCACAGTACACATTGGCTGATGTGTCATATCTGAATGACGATCTTGACGACAAACACAGGCTAATGTGGATAGATGCAAAGGGAATCAGAGCTGGGGACACTCTGCCCGGATATATAGATGACGATGGCGAACTGGCAAATGTGGATCATGACATAAGTACATTTGTGATACCGTGCGTTTTGGCACTTATATTTCTGGCAATGTTTATTTCTCTGAGAATAGAGCTGACAAAGGAACATCAGAGGGATATAGAGAGAGCAATTAGTGATATACAGGAGAAAGTATAGTGGATAGCAGGAGAAAATATATACGGATCTCATGTGTGATCGCAGGAATCGTGCTGGTCGTCATCACAGCACTGTGGTTCATGGGTGTGATAACCTGGGGACATGGTGCGGGAGATGTTACAAGGTATGGAGAAACAGATGAGAGTGAAGAGTATGTAGTATACGATGGGATGCTTACGGATGATGAATCGTTGAAAGAGTATGTCGATTCCTATGCGAAGAATGACCACGCCATGCCTCAGGACTGTGGAAGCAAGGAGATGGATGGAAGGGTATTTTATTATTACAGCTATTTTACACAGAACTGGTGTGATGATGGAAGTGTGATCGTTGAATATAACTTCAAAGCGTACTGCGATATTGGAGAAGGGCAGATATATACCATATCAGCTCATTCATATACCAATTCTGACGTGATGGATACGGACACATATCTGGAATGTATGAAATTAGATATAAAATTGAATATAAAATAGAAATATGCATAAAAAAGTCTTGTGAATTTGGTGATAGTATTTGCAACTTTGCTGTGATAGAATGGTTAAAGTGGCAAAAATTTACATATTCACAGGACTTTTTGTGTTATAGTGCACAAAATATAGCACGCATATGTATCACGAAGGGTCACAAAAGTTTTATCAGGGAGGGTAATTGATGAGAAAAAGAAAGCTAAGAGGAGGTATAGCTGTACTTTCGCTGGCGACGGCTCTGTGTCTGGCACAGGGTGTGGCGGTCTATGCGGAGGGGACTGATGATGGCAGTACGCTTGTCATGGCAGATCCGTCAAAGGGTATAGAGTACAGGTATTACGAAGGCTCGACCACAAGTGTAGAAGGAATCAATCTGAATGGTAATTCTGTCATAATCAGGCAATCGCCGAATTCTACGAGTTCGGAGCCGAGACTCAATGTCTACAATGATAAGGATAGGGATGGAGTTCTGGATGAAGGTGAGGAAGCATTTGAGATTGATGGCAGCACAGAGATACTTCCATATCAGGTATATGGCGTTTATGGAGAAAAGACTAAGACTCCGATCTCCATCACCGTTGACGGGGCATCCCTTGGGAATGTATGGGGTGTCTACAAAGGAGCCATGGAATATGAGAGCACAGGCTCAGATCCTGCAGTTTCAATAACTGTGAATAAGGGATCAAATGTTTCTGCGGCGACATGTTTGTATTCGTCAGAGGCTGTAGGATCCATGAAGATCAACATATCTGGAGACTGCAATGTTTCCCAGCTGCAAGGTGCATTGCAGAGCAAGGTGGATGGGGATATTGACATTGATATAACCGACAATGCATTTGCCGGAACTGTGTACGGTATCCAGGTAGGATATGCCACAGGAAGCGTGGACGTGGATACAGACAATACGGTTGACATCGGTTATCTGTACGGAGTGTATGCATCTACCATCGATGGCAGCCTCACAGTGAACAGTATGCTCAAGGCTGACAAGGGCAGTGGATATGTGTATGCTGCGACAAATGGCACATACTCAGGCAAAGATTATGCGGTGAAGGGCAATGTTGTCCTGACGGCAAAGAATGCCAAGCTTGGATATGTGTATGCGGTGACCAATGGCGCTAGAGCTTTGGGGAATGTTACGGTAGATATAAGTGATACAACACTCAATTCGATGTATGGTGTGAGCAGCAGTGCCAGTGCAGCCGGTGATGTGAGTATCAGATTAAACGGCATAGAGTGCAGTGACAGATATTCGTATATGTACGGAGCATATAGTGCAAATATTGCAGGAAAACTTAAATTTGAAGTAAAGAATGCAAAAGGACAAGGCATTTATGTCTATGGTACCTCAAATTCAGATATATTGGGTGATGTAGATATAGATATAGATGGACAGGGCGCTGAATTTGATTCAGTATACGGACTCAACTGTGGAACCGTGAAGGGCATGGTAAATATCGATATAGAGAATATCAATGTATCAAGTTCTATGTATGGTATTTACTCAGCCAAGCTTGAACAGTCATCACCGGAGGGAGCTGATGCCTATGCGAATGTGATAACGCTTAAGAACATTGAAAGCAGCTCATATTACACATACGGTGTGTACTACGTTTCAACTATGGGCTCGACACACATGATCCTGGATAATATAAAGTCAGATAAATATCTGTATGGATTGGATTTTTCAGGTGCCATAACAGGAAAACTCAAGATGGATATGTCCAACTGCAGTTCAGAAAATGCATATATTCTGAGGGGAAATGGCAGTTCATCGACGGTTGTTGGGAATTTTGATCTTACCTTGACAGACAGTGCTTTCAAGAACAGTCTGTACGTGCTGAATACAGCTACATTTGCAGAAAATGCATCTGTTGACATCAGGAATGTCATCAGCAACTTGTGTACAGTGGCATATTTAGGTACATGTGCTAAGAATCTGGATGTCAATATGCAGTATGCAAATGACAAGGCAATTGTCGATGCGGCTGGCAATCCGGTGGTAGACTCATACACCAATGCAGGAAAGGGTGATTTTAATCTCCTGAGCAGTTATTCGGTTATCGGTGATCTGACTGCGGATCTGTCTAATATCCATTATGCATCGTGTGGTCTTGCAGGTGGCAGCTACAGCGGAAAAGTGAGTGGCATAAATACAACGGTTACTCTAAAGGACAGCAGCTTTGAAAGTACATATAACGGCAGTACGGTATATCTTCTGAATGAGTATGGCAATGGCTCAAACGATGATTCAGCCATACAGCTTTCTGCTGACATCAAGATAGAGAATACAGACTTTACAGGTATGAAGAATGCAAGTTTTCAGGTAAATGCGAATCAGAACAGAAA
The DNA here is from genome assembly GCA_016297325.1 of Coprococcus sp. Classification (GTDB taxonomy): domain Bacteria; phylum Bacillota; class Clostridia; order Lachnospirales; family Lachnospiraceae; genus Coprococcus. The sequence continues at coordinate 5,301 of JAEDGW010000073.1, forward strand.
AGTAAGGGTAGCATTTGACGAGACGTGTATTCTCCCTGATGGATATTACATATGTCCTGCATACAATGGTTATGGAGATTCAATTGTCACATATGGAGGAGATGTATACTATGGCGGCGATAAAGTAGTTATAGATAAAGACGTAAATGCTGACAATATCTACTTTGGTAATTATGACAGCAGAAAATCGACATCTGCTGTATATGCAGTCATTAACAAAGGAGTAACAGTAAGTGCTCAGGAAGGGATATATTTTACCGCGGGTGCAAATATCCTTAACTCGGGAAAATTCTCTGGAACATTTAAGAGAACAGATGATTCAGCATACGGTTCTGTATATATGAAAGAGGGCATAGTGGCAGACGAAACGCTGTATGAAAATGCCCATGTATACTACCCGGTTACTCTGGTATGTGATGACAAAGCTGTGACAGTGAGCAATCCTGGCTACACCTGTTATCTTGACAAGGATACTATGTATGCATATGTAGATTCAGTCTTGACGCTGACACCGGTTGTCAAGAGAGGATATACACTTGAAAAGGTAGTGTTTAGGGGAAGTGATGAGACTCAGAATAATGAGCTGACAGAGACATCAGGCAAGTATACATTTGCCATGCCGAAAAAACCATGTATAGTGACAGTCTCAACAAAGGGTAAGCAGATAAAGGCATCAAAGACAGTGTCAGATCCTTCAGCTGTGCTCGGTCAGAAATACACAGCAGAAAAACCTCTGTATGATATGTCGGATGTTGTGATCCTGAATGATGGCAAAGAGGGCAAAGTTACCTATGAGATGGATAAGGATTATATCCTTCCGGAGGGGCTTGAGCTTGATGGCGGTCTTATAATTGGAACACCGACCTCGGCATATGAGGACGGAAAGAAAGCAGTAATCTATATAACAGGAAAGAATGGAACAAGGACACAGATCACGCTGAATGTTGTTGTTTCAAAAGAGCAGAAGATACAGGAAAATACAGACGGACGTATAACAGTCGATGAAGAGAATAAACAGATAAGTCTGAATGGAACATCAGTTGTATTGCAGGCTGCAGAGAACAGTGCGGAAGCTTCGGCGGATGAAACAGGGGCTGAAAGTCCTGCGATCACAGAGATCTATATCGATTCCAACAAGGATGGACAGGCTGACAACAAGACACCGTTATTCAGTGGAGATTTGTCAGAATACACTGTGGTTGGAGTTGATGACAGCGAATTTAAGCGCAGCGTAAAGATAACTATGCTGGGAGGAAGCGTGCAGAAGATATATGGTGCAGTTGACTCAGAACTGAGCTGCAGCGGAAGAGATGCTGTTGCGGTAGTTATCAAAGGCGGTAATGTGGGTGAGGTATATGCGATTGTAAATACCCAGGTAGATGGTACGATCTCTTATGAGAACTGCACAGGTGCAGTAATCACAGGTGGTTTGGTAAGTGGAAGTACATCAACATACACAGGAGCGCTTCTCAGAACAGCAAAAGACAATGTCATGATATACAAGAAGTATACAGTTACAGAGAAGCTTGCTGCAAATGATTTTGATTTGGACAATGAATCTGAAGCATCAGTGGAGGCTCCGCTTGAGCTCACAGGATATCTGAGGATGTATGAAAAGTCTAAGCTTACAGCAACGGCTGCGATTACCGCCGGCGGTATTTCATTCTCGAGAAATTCATCTGCTCAGTTTGATGGGGATGTCAAGATAAATACTCTGTATATGACAAGTTACAATAATGTACTTATTATTGGGGCAGAGTCGGAGTTTGAGACAGATGAAGTCAAGATATCAGACAGCTGGGCAAAAGTATATCAGAAAGGAACATTCAAGTGCCCTTCAGACAAGTTCTCAAATGAGGGAACATGGGTAAAGGCAGGAGAATTTGCAGAAGGTGTAGATGCAGGCGAGTGGGCCGGAATTTACTACAATGTTGAACGCGGTACTACGAACATGAAGGGAACTTCGGTTTCCATCCCAACTCAGAGCAGGGTAGTGGAATACGAGGGACTGATATATGCAAGAAACAATTCTTTAGTCACGGCAAAGTATACAGATGTACCTGGATACACAGTATATGTATCGATAAATGGCGGAGATCCAATAAAGGGAGATTCGGGATCGGCGCTGGTCGCAACAGCAAATACAGTTATGAGCGCAACTGCTGATTACGTGGCAGATCAGATCGCAGTGACAAAGAAATATGCTGATCCTGTGATCGTAGCAGATACAAGCTATACAGCCGAGGAGCCTGTATATGATCTCTCGGCACTTGATGTGACAGGAGACACCACTTCGGCATACGGTACAGATATGCAGTACAGAGTAAAGAGCGGATCAAAGCTTCCGGAGGGACTTGTGCTTGCCGATGGCAAGATAACAGGCAAGACATCCGAAACAGGTGAGACAGATGTGACATTTGTTGTGACAGGAAGAAATGGAACATCCGTTGATGTAAACGTGAAGTTTACAGTAAAGGCTGCCGGCACGGAAGTGTCCGATATCAACAAAGTGGTAACTGACGCATCCGTAAGTAAGATAAATCTTGCTGGATGTTCAGTTGTGATAATAGCTGATCCGTCAAATGCATCAAAATCTTCCATATACATGGATGCAGACCATGACGGAATAGCAGACAACAACAGAGCGCTTAAGATAGGTGGTGAGACAAGTTACGACCTGTCGAAGTGCAAGATATATGGTTATACAGATGGAGACAATGCATATACTGGCGATATATCAATGGTTCTCAGAAGCGGTACGGTAGGTTCTCTGTATGGTGCAGGTTCAAACGAGTCCGGAGCTGCAAATGTAACTGTTGAGGGTGATGTTACTGTAAAGGTGCTGGGAGGCACTGTAAGAACAGAAATATATGGTGCATACAATGCACATGCTGCTGCGGTGAATTTCATGGCAGAAGGCGGAAAGATATATAAGAAGGCCTATGGCGCATATAATTCAGATGTTCAGACGATGAATTTTGCATTCACAAAGACAGCTATGATGTATGCAGACGACAATTATTCAAACACAGGTAAGGAAGAATTGTATGTCACAAGCGGAGGAAGTGTATCTGGGGATGTAAATGCAGAGGTAGGCGTGTTGAGTACAAGAGAGGCATTTGCCTATGGTACAAAGTTGTATAGAAGCACATACGCTTTCTTCTACGGAGTTTACAGGACACCTGTGTCAGGAGATGTAAATTACACTCTGAATGGTGACTGGTATGCAGGAAGAATAAATACATTTGTAAACAGTTCCAATGTGGCCGGAGATCTGAATGCTGAGCTGAAGTCAGGTTATATAGGCTGTGGTAATTCGAATGATAGTTCAAAAGCATTTGTATACGGTAATATGAACAATAAGATACGCAATATAAATGTAAGATCGGCTACAGAAGATGCTGTGAGCGGTAAGATTGTTCTTGCTGCAAGTGGAGAGGTAAATGATATTTATTTCAATGATGTCAGTGGCAATACAACTGCGAGTGTTACAGGACTTTCAGAGAATTTCCAGGTGACACATAATGGCTCACTCTTCTTAAAGATCAATGATAAACTTGTTCTCGGCGGTACATACACTGTTGATGAGAACATTGAGACCGATATCCTCAATGTAACTTCTGGTTCAAAGATCAAAGTTGCTGAGGGTGCATCAATTAAGCATACAGCAAATGCTGTCATCGAAGGAGATATTGAGAATAACGGAACATGGATCTCAGATGGCAATGTCTATGTAGAGGGAACATTTGTCAACAATGGAATCTGGAATACAAAGAAGTATATGTACGTTGGTGACAGTAGCGCATCAAGTATCAGCGGTAAAGTTGACAACTATGGAACTGTAACAACGGTTTCGGACAGATCATACAGTACAAGGATCAATGCTTCTTCAATGTTCATCAATCGTGAAGATGCTACATTTACATTCGGAAATATGATTAACAGTGGAACCATAGTAAATTATGGTTCTCTGGAAGAGACATATTATAACAACTTCTCGAATGTTGGAAAGGTACTCACAACAACTATTCCGAATTTCAAGTATGTGCTGAAGAACTACAGCAGTGTGTACTATAAAGTTGATGCAGAGTATCCGGCATACTGCTTCAAGGGTGAGGATGCAAAGATAAGCATAACGGCAACAAATGCTAACTATCAGAAGACGTCAGGCATTGACGGTGATACAAATGTATACATAGCTGGAAATATGGATTTCTATGTGACAGTTGACGGCGAACCGATAGACGGAATGAAGATAGATTCTGTGGTATATGGTTCAGCCCAGAATGAGGCAACGTCAAGTAACAATGTCAAGTGGCGCGGAACAGTGGCATATGAGCCGACACATGCTGTGATCAACATGGCGAAGCAGGAGGCAACCAATATAACTCTTGCGAAGGCTGAGGACAAGGTTACAGCACAGGTTGGAGTGGCAACTAGCAAGTTTGATCCGCTCTATGACCTCACAAAGATCGAGGTTCAGAATGATGAAGATGTCGAAAACGGCTATGTCGCATACTCACTTGCTAAGGGGCAGACCCTTCCTGATGGACTTGCGATGTCAGGCGGCAAGATATATGGTACTCCGGTCAAGGCTTCTGCTGAGGCTCAGACAGTGAAGATCATTGTGAGAGGACAGAACCAGACCACAGCTGAATTCACGCTTACCATAGAGAAGATAGAGAAGGGTATCCCGACACTTGCTGCATCAAAGGCTGGAAACGCATATGCAGGCAAAACACTTGCTGATGTAGCACTTCCAAAGTCAGCATTTGGTGTATATAGCTGGGCAGACAGCACACAGTTGGTTGGCAAGGCAGGATCCGAAGACAATTACGATGCATACTTTGTACCGAAAGATACGGTCAACTATGACTGGAGCAAGCTTGATACTGCTTCAGGAACGTATGAGCAGTTAGAGGACGGCAGTGTCAGAATAGCAGTTAAACTTGCGGTATATGTGAGAAAGCAGGATCCTGTATACACTGTACCTGAGGGAGTGACAGCTATATATGGAGAAACTGTAGGAAAGGCTGTTATTCCAGAAGCAGAAGGCGGAATGTTCATCTGGGAAAATGCTGATGAGTCAGTCGGCGACGTTGGAACAAAGAAGTTCCTTGCAACATTTGTGCCATCTGATGAGGATGTGTATGAAAGAGCAGAGCATATAGAGATCACAGTTGAGGTAAAGCCGGCTGAGGCTAAGTTCACACAGGCTATAGACAAGCTCACAGCAAAAGAGAATGACACTCTGGCTGATATAGTACTTCCGGAGGCAGAGAATGGAATCTACACATGGTACACAGACAGAACAACAAGGGCTGAAGATGGCGGAACATACAAGCTGTGCTTTAAGCCTGCTGATATAACTAACTATGACTGGTCAGGAGTTGCGGGCTGGAACAGAGCTTACAGAGGTGTTGTATTCCCAGTTAAGGTTGAGATACAGAAGGAACACGTACATGAATATGGCAAGGATTATGTAAGCGATGAGACAAGTCACTGGCATGAGTGTACATGTGGCGATGTCATCGATAAGGCTGCACATACATGGGATAGAGGCACAGTCAGTGAATCACCTACTGATACAAGAAACGGTAAGAAGGTATATGCCTGCACAGTATGCGGATACAGAAGGTATGAGACAATCAAGGCAAAGGGCATAGATTTGTCAAATCCAGCATACAGGTTCAAGATAACAGGTGTAAGCGAAAAAGTAGTATATAAGGGAAGAGCAATACAATTCACCGGGCTTACAGTTACAAGAAGTAGAACAAAACTAGTCGCAAACAGAGATTACAGGGTGACATACAGGAATAATAACAAGATTGGCACTGCAACTATAAAGATCACTGGAAAGGGCAGCTACAGAGGAGAGATCAGTACGACGTTCAAGATCGTTGCCAGCAAGAATGTTGTATACACAGCTACCCAGCCAAGGACAAATGTAGTGTATAAGTACAAGATCACGAACACAGCTGCAGGCGGCAATGGAAGTGTGGCATTAGTTGGAGTGAAAAAGCTCGCATCGAACAATAAATATACAAAACTTGTTATATCAGATAGTGTAGTTATAGGCGGTGTAACATTTAAGATTACATCAATAGGCACAAAGGCATTTAACGGTTACAAATACCTCAAGTTAGTAGTAGGAGGAAAAAATGTAACGAAGATTGATGCATATGCATTTAACGGATGTAAGGCGCTCACGGCAATTCCTTCATTCGAGAGTGTCACAAGCATTGGCTCATACGCATTCAACGGATGTAAGCTGCTGAAGAGCATGCCTGTAAAGAAGAACCTCAAAACAATAGGTAAATATGCATTTAGTGGATGTACCACACTTAAGACACTGGCAATAGGCAACAAGGTGACGGTTATCGGCACAAGCGCATTTAGCAAGTGCACGGCACTCAAGTCAGTGGCAATAGGCAACAATGTAGTTACAATAGGCAAGAGTGCATTTGCCGGCTGTACAAAGCTTGATAATGTACAGATCGGTCTGAAAGTAAAGACTATCGGTGAATCAGCATTCTACGGTTGTAAGAGCCTTAAGAGTGTAAAGATTGCATCTAAAAAACTTAAGACAGTAGGTAAGTATGCATTCAAGAACACTTATTCAAAAATAACATTTAAGATCACAAAGTCAAAATATACGACCTATTCGAAGCTGATAAAGGCTAGGGCGGTTGCAGCACCGGCGAAGGCTGTATATAGCAGATATTGATCCAAATAGCAATGCCTGCGGATAATACCGGGGCGGTTCAGGGCAGTCACATATATGTGTGGCTGCCCTTTTTTGTGTAAGTAATTGTGGTATGTTGACTGCGTTTATATGTGAGTAAAGATAGGCGGCAGGGGAAAGCACAAGGTGTTCGGCGAAGGCATGTGGTCTTGTGTTGATTGATGTACATAAAAAAGAATATATGCGCTGGGCGATATATAACAGATGGATATGGTTGAACTTACTGATAGTCCAGATAATGATGTTACATATGTTATAGGATCAAAATGGTATGTAAGACTGTGGAATCGGATGAAGAGAATGTTCCATTTGTGATTATGTCATAATATGTTGCAATCTGGCTAAGATTTGGTAAAGAAAATATGAGATGCTTCAAAATCGCCGGCGAACGGTCGAAAAATGGGGGCGAGTGGTCATGGGGAAAAGTGGGGAAGTTTACAAGGTGTATATTAAATTGTAAAATTAAGGGGTATTTTGTAGATTAATTTATTTGTTTGAGTAAGGGGGATTAATAATGGCAATAAACTTTAATGCAAATAGTGTATTTAACTTGAAACAAATACCTGCAGATGCTGTTAGGCAAGAGGTGGGGGGATTGCTGATAAATGGGGAAAATGTAGTGTTCGCGTTTCAAACAGTAAGGGATCAGTTGATATTCACTAATAAACGAATAATAGCAGTTGATGTGCAAGGGATAACAGGCAAGAGAAAATCATTTGCGACTATGCCATATTCAAAGATACAGTTTTTTTCAATACAAACTGTTGGATTTATGGAAATGTTTCCAGATAGTGAATTGTATATAATGTTTGCTAATGGATTTACGGCAACATTTGAGTTTAAAGGAAATGTAGATATTGGCATGATTGGTCGTATGTTATCAGCTTATGTTTTATAAAAAATCTGGTTGGAAGAAACAAATATTAAAATAGACGTGATAACAGAACATAAAAAAATAATACATAGGATAGTCCATTTAAGTTATATGGTGATATATATAAATGAGGATTGTGCTGATGGTATACCGATGTGACAAAAGACGATTATGAATAAGGAAGAATTACAAGAAGTAGGTATATGAGGAATATTCAATAATTCATTTTTAGTTATTTGTATGGTATAATTTATTGTTGTTTTTTAGTTGATATGGAGGTTTATTTTGCTGTATTAGATGATTCAATGATTGCTGTGGGACAGGAAATATATCACCTTATGTTTGATAATACAGATGACTTACTATTGGCATCAATAGATGAGGAAATGCTGTGGAAGTGTATAGAAATGTTGTGTAAAATACGGAAAATCGAGTGGAATACCCCACCATCAGAAGGTGGAGTAATTCATTTTGCATTTCCTGTTTATCCGGAGGAACTTTGGCAGATATTCAATTTGATGAAGCCCGACATACATTTTGCAACCAATATGGAGAAGTAGCCACGAAGAATAGTGCCCAGTGAGATGTCCGTAAAACAGATTAATACAAGGCTTACATGGATTCAAATGGGTGAG
>JAEDGW010000074.1 GCA_016297325.1 Coprococcus sp.
CCTCAAGGCTCGCCTCGAACCCCGCCACCGTGTTCATCTTCGACAGGAAGCCCTTTCGGGAAGTCTCATACTCAGCCTGAGAGATTGCCTTCCTTGCATACAGGAGGGAGTCTCGTTCAAGGGTCATACGCTCCATCTCCACCTCACTGTCAAGCAGACTCTTCTGCCTCAGAAGCATAGCGTGATGAGCCCTCTGGCCTTCTATCTGCTGACGGAGCAGGCCTTCCCTTACTGCTATCTGGTCCGTCTCAAGGTAATGAGAGTAGTCACGGAACGCCTTCTGCAGCGTACTCCACTGGCTCTGCAATCCGCCAAGCTGAAGATCCGCTGAGAGGATAGGCATATGTGCCATCCTATCCAATCCCAGTGTGTCAGACATCGAGAGGAAACCGTTCATCGAGATGACATCCTCGTATATTGCCGGTGTGGAGAGCAGGGCTATGAGTTCGCCTGTCTGCACCTTCTGTCCGTCGATGACACACACCCTGTCAATGAGTCCGTCATATCTGGCCGTAAGTTCTGATGGAGGACACGAGGAAGTGATCGAGATACTCGCATCAACTGTCTGCGGATACCTGATGATGCAGCATCCTATGACGATGAGCGCGAAGACCGCAAAGATCACGGTCACGCCCCAACGTGTGATCCACGACGGGATAGTGCCCATTATCTCCTGCACGGGTTCGCTGTGGTAGTTTATGTCTCTGTTGTGTGGCATGATGCTTCCTCCTGTCAGTTTCCAAGTTCAAGCTGGTTCTTGACCAGTTCATAGTACTTTCCTCTTCTTGCCGTGAGCTGCTCGTGGGTTCCTTCCTCTGCGATCCTTCCGTTGTCCAGCACGATGATGTTGTCTGCATTGCGTACTGTACTGAGCCTGTGCGCCACGATCACCACAGTCTTGTTCTCGAACAGTCTGTCGAGGTTCTCCATTATGGCCTTCTCGTTGTTCGCGTCGAGAGAGTTCGTCGCCTCGTCGAAGAAGAGGAACTTAGCATCCTTGTACGCTGCTCTCGCTATGAGGATCCTCTGCTTCTGTCCGGTGCTGAGTCCGTGGCCGTCCGCGCCGATCTTGGTATTGTATCCCAGCGGAAGCCTCTCGATCCACTCCCGGATGTTCGACACATCTGCAGCCTTGCGTACTCTTGCCATATCGGGAGTCTCGTCGGACACGCCAATGTTGCCGGATATACTGTCGGAGAAGATGTATCCCTCCTGCATCACGCTTCCGCACTGCGACCTCCAGACCCTCTCACTGTAGGCTGAGATAGATGCCCCACCGAGATGCACCTCTCCGCTGACCGGCCTGTAGAAGCCCAGCATCATCTTCAGCATAGTGGTCTTGCCGCTGCCGGAGGCTCCTACGATCGCAGTCACCTTATTGGCAGGTATGCGCAGAGACACTCCGTCGAGCACCTTGGCCGAGTGGGGACCGTCGTACTGGAAGGTCACATCGTCGAACACGATGTCCGCGTCTTGAGGGATCTCCCTGATTTTCTGCTCGTCCTCCGGCTCCTCGTCCTTCATATCGTGGATCTCTCCGAGTCTCTCAAGGGAGATGGAAGCATCCTGCGTGGCCTGCACGAAAGAGATGAACTGTGAGATCGGGGCGTTGAGCTGTCCTATTATGTACTGCAGGGACATCATCATACCGAGGGTCATATCGCCGCAGATGACGGACTTCGCAGCGAGGAACGATATGAGGATGTTCTTCGTCTGGTCGATGAACGTGCCTCCCACCTCCTGCGCCTGTCCTAGCGAGAGGCTCTTGACGCTCACCTTGAACAGGCGCGCCTGTATCCTCTCCCAGTCCCAGCGCTTCTGCTTCTCGCAGTTATTCAGCTTGATGTCCTGTATTCCTCCGATCAGCTGCACGATGTTGCTCTGGTTGGCAGATGCCTCCTGGAACCTCATATAGTCGAGCTTACGCCTTCTCCTGAGGAACAGGAGCACCCATCCGATGTAGAGTGCAGCTCCTGCGAAGAACACCAGGAAGACACCGATGTTATATCCTGCCATTATACCCCCGTAAATGAGGAACGTCACGGCAGCGATGGCGATGCTCAGGAGAGAACCGGTGAGGAAGGTCTGGATCCTGTTATAGTCGCCGATGCGCTGCATTATGTCGCCGACCATCTTCGAATCGAAGAACGCTATCGGAAGCCTCATCAGCTTGCACAGGAAGTCCGATATGAGCGATATGCTCACCCTGGAGGTTGTATGGAGCATCAGCCAGCTGCGGATGAGGTTGTTGGCCATCTGACCGATCGTCAGCACCAGTTGGGCTATCAGCAGCATCACCACGAATAAGAGGTTGCCCGTGCCGATACCGGTATCCACCACGGACTGGGTGATGAACGGCAGTATCAGGCTGATGACGCTGGTCACGAGCATCGCCAGGAGTATCTGGACGATGAACGACTTGTACGGACGGAGATAGCCGAGTATGTATCCGAAGCCGAACTTCTTCTCATCATCTCCCTTCTCCTCGTAGAACTTCGGAGTAGGCTCCAGCATCAGGGCTATGCCGTGGGTGTTTGCAGATACGGCATCTTTACCTTCATTGTCTTTCCCTGCCTGAAGCCAGGCCCTGAAGAACGCCTCCTCGGTATAGGTCAGGAGTCCGGATGCGGGATCGGCCACCTTGACCACATATCCGCCGCGTCTCTTCCTTACCTCATAGACCACCACGAAGTGCCTCTGGTTCCAGTGGACGATGCACGGCAGAGGCATCTCGTCGCGGAACTGCTCCCAGGTGATCTTCACGCCTGTCGCACGGAAGCCAATACTCTCCGCCGCATCGCTTATCCCCAGCATTGACACCCCTTCGCGGGTGATATGACATCGCTCGCGGAGGTTCTGGAGACTGTAGCTCCTGCCGTAATGCCGCGCGATCATACGCAGGCACGTAGGGCCACAGTCCATAGCATCAAGTTGCTTATAGTGATGGAAATTCATAATTAATGCTATTTTTACCTCAAACTAAACCGAACCTTAAACATAGCTGACAACGGCCTCAATTCATGCGCATAAGCATAGCAGAACGTATCAGAGTACTCAATCGCACTGAAAGACCTCTTATCCAGCAGATTCCTTCCCTCAAGGATGAACTCAAACCTCCTGTACTTATATGAAGCCGAAGCATTCATGAACACCATATTCCTGTCATCACCCTCGATCTCGCCACAGAAATAATGCTCCCCACCCACATTCAGCAGCACCCGCTTTGCAATCACAAAGTTCAACGCTCCGCTCTGCCTCAGCGTACCAACCGGCACGACATCATTATATCCATCAACCGAATGCACCGAATAACTGCCCGAATAATCCAGGATCACGTACTTCCCGATATTTGAATTCACATTTGCCCCTACACGATAACTATCCATCGTCACAGGCGTAACCTCTCCCTGCGCCATCGTCTCACTCCAGTTCCTCGACCATCCTCCATTAAGGCTGACTGAAGTAGAGATTGCACTGAACCGCTTGCTTGCCCTACCATTGGCCGACAATCCCGACGATACATTATTCCGGTCTATAGCCTCCGCAATGAATGAATCACCCTCATACAGATTGTTCACAGTCTGGCTCCTGCTCGACCTGAAATAAGACACATCAGCCGAAGCAAACAAAGAATTCATCGGATTCGAATATGACATATCCAAGCCGTAGTTCTGCGTGCCGGTTCTGGCGCTGTTACCCTCCTTCTTGCTCACAGATCTATAATCTCTCATTATATACCCGCTATAACTGTCATACAAATTCCCAAGACTCATATTGTATGCTCCATAAGCACTCATCTTCAGATTGTACGAAATCTTCCAGTTCATAAACAACGACGGCCGTGCAAGATAATGATTCTTGCCATTGATGATAGCCAGCTCCAGAGGACTCGCCAAACTCATATTGAAACTATGCTTCGAATAAGCGATCTGCGGCTCCACAAACACATCGTACCTTCTCCATCTGCAATCATTCATAAGACTGTCGGCAACGCTTCCAGACCACTCCAAAGGAGAAAGAACAGAATTCAGATTCTCCACATTCGCATTGAATCCTCCCTTCAGATAGAAGTTCCAGAATCCCGCCCTATATGAAGTCGAAACATAATTCCTGGTCCTGAGCCTCTCTGCCCGGATATATTGCTGCGTACCTTCCTGTCCTGCACCTTCATCAAAATACTCAGAGAACACAGCGGGTCTTACCTGAAGCTCTGAAGTCAGCCTGTTATAGTCAGTATTCGACGAAAAATCCACCTGCCATTTACCGAACCTGCGTATCACTCTTAACTCATTGTTCAAAGTGATCCTCGGTTGCTTATGACTCTGCGAAACCTCCTCATCACCAATCACAGTACCGCTGCTCCTGTTCCATCCGCCATTGAAAGAAAACCTGTTGTTCAGATAGTTGTTGTTGGAATTGTTCATATACTTCAAAGCCACCTGAAGTCTGTCAGATATATTCTCCGCTTCGATATTCTCATAGATGTTCAGCGGATCCTGCCCCGGAATGAAATACGAAGTACTGTTCTCTCCAGACTCGTTCCTCTTGTTGTGAATATAGTAGGCATTCACAGTCAGATCAGAGTCCTCACCGATCTTGTTGATGGTATTTATCGAAACAGAATGTATGTTGTTTCTCAGATAAAGCTTCTCATCCACAGGAGGATTGCCAGGCTCCTGCACTCCCGTCAGCCTCTCTGCCTCCCAGCCCATACCCATAGAAGACTCCAATTCCCTTGCGACATCCTCTCCTGTATTATTGGTCTTGTAAGTCATAATAGTCTGGAACTTCTTGCCGAAAAACATAGGAGTCATCTCACCGTTCCACAATACAGGCTGATAACCGGCTCCACCCTGAACCACTCCGTTCCAGGCACCTCTCGCTCCGGACTTCAGAATCAGATTGATAGCAGCCCTGTCAGAAGCCACCCAGTCCTGCAGTACCTTGATAGGCTGATGGCCCTCATACACCTCCACCTTTGCAATGTCGCTGGCCTGAATGTTATTCGTAGCAATACCATACTGACCGCCCAGCATATCCAGCCCCTCCACATAGAACTTATTGATGGCCTTTCCCTGATACTTTATCTGTCCGCTTGGAGCGACCTCGATTCCCGGCAACTTCTGCAGCACATCACCGATACTCCTGTCAGTTGAATCCTTGAAGTTGGTCACATAGTAAGACATGGTATCCTTCTTCCTCTCGATCGCGCTTGCCTCGACCCTAACCTCCTTGATCTTCAACGCAGAATACTCTACAACGAAATCCAATCTTCCAACGCCAGCCGGAACATCCTTGCTGACCTTCCCTATATTGAACCCTGTGACAGTAACCCTCACGGAATCAGCATCACACCTGAATCTCACCTCATACCGACCCTCACCGTCGCTGCTGCCATAACTGTAAAGCCTCTTCCCGTCAGTACTCTGCACAAGCACATTAGCCCCGGCAATCACCTCGCCGTTTCTCTCCGATATTGCTCCGGATATAGACCTCTCGACGGCGGAGTTCTGTGCAAGCCCTGTCATCGAAAGTAAAATAGCTAATATGCAAATGCTGAATCTCATTATTCAAGTTCTATAGGATTATAAGGTATGGTCCAGTCCTCAGTAAAATCTTCTGAAGTAAGAGCGTTGAATATCTTCCGTTCTCCGCCTTTTGAAAAATAGAAATGAGGAGACTTATGATATGCCTGATCCAGTTTCTTCCACTTTTTATAAGTTGTCTTATTCGTTTTCCATAGAGGTTTGGTTATTGCCTTGGTGTCTTGAACGATTTCAATTGCTTCAAATGAGTATTCGTCAGTAGAATCTACCGCCTTAAGAATTAATCCTGGAAGACCCTGAAGTTTCCACGGGCCATTATTGAATGGAAGATCAATACAGAACCACACAGTCCATTCTCTTCCTCTGAATTCAGCAATGGCCTTATTGCAGTCATAACCGATTATTGTTTCTGTTTCATCAAGTATCTTCCAGTTTGGAGACTTGACTTTCTCAGAATACTCTTGAACCATATCGACTTCGAATGGTTCTCGGTTCACAACACAAATCTCTCCTTCATTTCTATAAATTATGTAAGGCAAATAATTCTGCCTCATCTTGGCTGTCCTCTTTTCCTTAAATGTCTTGAACCGGTCAAGATTGTCAAGGTTTGTAGAAAAGAACTTTGATACATTCTGTCCTAATTGCAGGCACATTATATCATCAACTTTAGTCTCTTCGTCTTTCACACTGTAATCCAGATAAGTCGCCTTATATGTTACAGACACGGCTGCACTATCCAACGTCTCACACTTTGCAATATTGAAAGGGAAGTACGGAAGTTGAGTGGAATGAAGTCCGACAGCGACTTGAGCAAACCCACAATAACAAGTCGTTATAAGTATGATTAGACTAATATATAAACCCTTCATAATGATGAACTATATTAAAATGGGTAGGAGCTAAAACTCCTACCCATAAAAGATGATTAGTACTTCTGAACGTAAGCATCCGGTCCATAGTAGTACTGAGCAAACTCCAGCGCCTGCTCTTTTGTACCCTGTACAAAGCAGCAAAGTTCACCATCAACATATACTGCATAGCTCTCGCCTCCCTTGAGTGTTGACATCTGGTCCTTTGCAAGGACATTAAAATTCATCTTTTTCATAATTGCTTGTGATTAGTCTTTCTGTCTACTCTAATAGCTTTTCGACATCCGCTCCTTTAATCAGTAAGGTCTGAACTATAATTTTCCGGTCAATTATGTCTTTTATTTTGAGAATACTCCTCCCCCATAGTAGTGCGAACAACATATTACTAAAACATATGATCCACTATTCATAGGTGCAGAGAGGCTTGCATAGCTCTGGCTTTCCCATACAGGAACAGACTCTACAACTTGATTATTCTGATCAATGATGTAAATTTCTCCTTCACCCAATCCAGAGAAGTCAATCTCAATAGTATTACTATTTAAATTCAGATAGGCATCTACATACTGGTCCAAAGATCTCTCTATGCCCTGTTGCCATAGGTATTTCTTCACTTCTATTTGAACCGTGCATTGATTGGATTTGTCATTATCTGCATATGTGTGAAGTAAACTAATGCAGAAGACCGCAAGAATGATTGATAATGCTTTTTTCATATTTCTGATTCGTTTTGGTTTCTGACGCAAAAGTATCTCACTCTAATTCTCACCTGCAAATTTTTAGTCTCACTTTAATAACTTGACAAAGTGTTGGTAATCAAACGCTTACCCCCCCCCCATTGATTTTTATAGGACTATGCCCATAATACAGAACACCCCGATAACCATCTGATTATCGGGGTGTTACAAAAGTGAGACTGGCCTATTTCAAAGTGAGACGCCTATAGATGGAATTCTTTCATTTTTTGAGTTAAGAACACATCTATTTGCGTTCCGCCCTTAGGAATATTCAATTTCTGGCGTATTGTGCTGTTAACATTATATATAGCCTTACGATTAAGATACTCTGAAATCTCAGCACCATTAAAGCCAATGCAATATAAGCAGCAGCATCCTATTTCCCACTCGGTTAGATTCTGTTTACGTAAATATGACATAAATTTAGGATGAGAGATCATAAAAGTCTTTCTTGTTGACTCAAGAAACTCTTCTCTGTTCTCCATCAGTTTTCCCAACTCATTATAAGCAATCTTTTCAAACGAATCTGACAGTTCTGCTAAAATGAACATATTCAGAACGTTCAAACGTTGTTCTACTGATGCCAGAATATCCTTATCTATCGACTTATCTTTTCTTATCTTCTTCAATTGTTCTATTTCCGATTTAAGGGAAGTAAACATTCTTTCTGTTTCTTCCTTCTCTTCTTTAAGAAGAACATATTGTGCCTCAACCTGCTCCTTTGCACCTACTATTACCTTCCGTTCCTCATCAAACCTGATCTTTTGAATGCGCTTTTCCTCTTTCACTTTCTTCATTCTCTGATAAATAATTACGAGCAAAAGAGCTATTATAATTAAGGTTAGAGAGATAATTATAATTGATAAATTTTGTCTAATGGCTTTAATCTCAGCGTTGAAGCGTTCTTCTATATACTTTGCATCACTTTTGACAGCTGCAACAGTAGTATGGTCGCTCTCATATAGATACTCTTTATACAAGGATAAAGCTTCAGCATATCTACCAAGTTTCTCATAAAGTGCAGCAGCAGTCCAATAGTATGTAAGATCCTGCTGCCCACCATAAATAATATATGAGTCCAACGACTTTAAAGCTGATTGATAATCATTTAAAGCCATATATGCATCAGCGACACATATCCAATTAACCATAGATTCATCAGGAGTCGCAGCCAAGTAATCTTTGAGCGTATTTTGAATGTTTTCTACTGGTCCTTCTAATGAACGGTTTAATTTAATTCCATAATATCTACTGATCTGTGATGTACTTAACAAATGCATATTAGAAGATAAGATCGCAAGATATTGATCTTCGGATTCTTTATCCTCTAATAGACTATACAAAACAATAATATCATTAACGGCATTAAGATATCTTATAGAATCCTTTGCGGATAAATAGTATCGGGCAGCTGTTTGAGCCTGTTCAAGAGCAGATGGGTAATCAAACACATCTCGATATGCCACCATTTTGGCTTTATATAGACGTGCTACAATTTTCTTATCAACCTGATTGGATATATATCGTTCGGCCTCCACAAACTTCTCCATCGCCGCTTCGATATTACCGGCATTTTGATACACTCTTCCGGCATAATACAATGACTTAAAGCGTTCTTCATCTGTTCCGTGATACTTATAGTAGTTCACAGCCGGAGCGATAATGCTATCCGTAGTAACATCAATGTAATTCTTATCCAGGGCCATTGAATACAGCAGCGAATGCTTGGCCTTGAGCTTCCTGGTTGTCAGTTCTTCTCTATTGACACACTCAAGTACCTTCAATGCTTCCTCCGGATGTTCTTCAATGTAAGCCTCAATGCCATTCAGAAGACTGCCAACTTCACTTGCTTCTTTGTTGCAAGCGCACAGCATCAAGAGGAAGATGAAGATTGAGTAAATGTATCTCATATATGTTCTCATTTTGATGAGCAAAATTACACTTCTATAGTTTCAACTTCAGGCACAAACGCCTTACAATCCTTATTTAGAAAACTCTGTTTCTCAACAAATTACATATCGCAAGATTGGATAAAATCTTGCAACGTACTTGAAAGTTTAATGAAATTATATGATTGATTGTATCTGGGCACCTGTTCCATCTCTATTGTCTCTCTTTAGCATTTAGATGCCGGTGTCCTCGGTGCAAAAGAAAGCGTGAACGCTTCTAGTGTACAACCTCGGGCTCTCGACTGCCTCCGATAATACAACAAGACTCGCCCACGCAAAACGCAGGCGCCAGTGCTCGTTGTACCCGTATCGGAAATTAATTGTCGAGATTAGAGGATCGAGTATAACAGCATTAACGCAATTATTCTATGTAATGTTCTTTATATTCACTTGCAGAACTCTGCAAATATAGCGATTTCTTCCAAATACAGCCTCCTTCCTATACGGAAAGAACTTAATATTCAGAAGCTATTTTCGCACTTATTTGACCTATGAGAGTATTACAGAATGTCGAGAGCTACAAATAAGGAAGCGTGGATGCTTCCTATGCACATCCTCACGGGTCTCGACTCCCTTCCGATGGTACAACGGAAGCGCCCACGCTAAACGTAGGCGCCAATGCACGTTGTACTCGTATCGGAAAATTAATTGTCGAGATTAGAGGATCGAGTATAACAGCAATAACGCGGTTATTATTCTGTATAATATGTTCTGTTTGTTCTATCTATTCTCTTACGAACTCTGCAAATATAGCGAAAATCTTTTAACCACCAACCATTTATCTTAACCTGACCTTATTTCCAAAGAGGCTCCTGGTCCCAATTGGTATTGAAGCCCATTGCTCTCAAATCTATTTCAGGGAATAGATTGAATATGCCTGTCAATTTGTCCTTGAAGTCATTGTTTGGCGAAATGATATCAAGGAAATACTTGATGATACAGATGTTGTAATATATCCTTCTCTTGTTCGTCGTAGAGGAGATCCAAGGCCTTGCCATATTCTTCATATCATTCGGAATAATTGGATTGATCTTGTTCCACATTCTCGCATGATGACAGCACGAATTTCGAGTCAGCGTTATGACAGTCATCCACGAATCCAGTACCGGAGCTTGAAGATGAAATGTCTTTGCAATGGCCTTTCTGATTCTCTGGTCTGCTAGATTGCTGTAAAGCCAAGTCATATTACCCAATGGAAGAATCTCGGCAGTGATCCAAGCAGGTGGGAAAGGATCTGTATAAGTCTTTTTGAAGTGTTCTATGAAATCCTCTCTCGATTTATTGTACTCATTGGTTATGAGGGTGATTGATTTCCCTGCCTTCGAAGAATTGCTATATGATGAGACATCTGTCATCCAGAATATATTGCCGCTCATCTGTGCTGTGACATTTGCAACAGTCTGACGGAATGCAATCTCGATCTTCTCAATCTCATTGAAAAGAAGCATCCTAAGTTTTTTATCAAAACGGTAAAGTCTCAGAACCCTGTCGAACGAGACATTATCCTTGAACCTGTGATCCGTCTTCGGTTCCTTTAGAAACGGATACATATACGCACTGAGCCTATAATAACCAATATTGTTAAGATATCTTTCAGCACGATCTTCATCTGAAATTTCCAGTCCTCTCGACTTGAGGACCTGCACTAATTGAGCCGGAGAGCAGTATGTCTTATTAAAACGAGTCATAGTATAATAAAAAAAAAATAGACCCGCCTATTTAAGCATTGTTAAGAGGCTCGGCGAGTTCTAGTGCTGCAAATATAGCAACAATCGTGAAAACCACAAAATTTTCAAGAAAATTATAATCGGTGCAAAGAACCGTTTCATCAGAGCATCCTGTTAACGATGTATGAGAGTGTAATACTGCACTTTTCAAAAAGTGCTGAACATACTGTTTATTGATGCAAAAATATGGAAACGGTCCTCTTAGGACGCGTCAAGGCCAAGACGAGATTTTTGAAAAATCTCCACCCTCCGGGTCGTATTTTCCAAAAATGCCTTGACACGTCCTGACCGTTTCAAAGGAGGCATCAAAAACAGTTTAAGTTCAACCATTTAATATTTCAAGATTATGAAATCAGACAATCTCGTACAACTTTCAGGATTCCTCACAAAGGATGTCATCACCAATGAAAAGAAGTCTTTTGCCGTCTTCACAATCGTCCGTAAAGTCGGAGAAGATACACTCTATATGAACTGTATCGCATTCCCTAACCAGAAATTCAAGATTCCGTTCGACATCCTTGCAAAAGGGAACGAAGTCTTTGTTGCTGGCTACCTCAGGCCTAACAAATACACCAAAGACGGCAAGACCACATACACCATCCAGCTGGTTGTAGAGAAAATCCGTGAAACCGACGAAAACTGATCACAACAACACTATGAGTACAATAACCTCTAAATCATCAAGATTATGAACACACTACGTTACTCCCGTACAATGTCCCTCGAAGACATCATTTCCACCACTCCAGAACTCCAGGACTTCATCTCATCATTAGGTCTCGTACCTAAATCATCTCCACAAGACATTAACCAAGATAACAACTAACACTATGGCAGCAGTATCTCACTCAGACATCAGATCTAAGGTATCACCAGCGTTCTTCACCGCCATCGAATCATTCATAATGCAGAAGATGGATGCAAACGACCTCTTTGCAAAGAAGGTATGCAATCCACAGAAGAACCTGGACGACTGCATTACATACATCTTGAACACCGTGCAGAAATCCGGCTGCAAAGGATTTGCTGATGATGAAATCTATTCAATGGCAGTACACTACTATGAAGAAGAAAACATCGAAGTCGGTAAGCTTGTTAACTGTCAGGTAGTAGTAAATCATCAGGTGGAACTCACTCCTGAAGAGATCGCCGAAATGCGACAGAAAGCCAAAGATGAAGTGTTCAGACAGGAACAGGATCGTCTGAAGAATCACAACAGCGTAAGGCGAACAGTAAAGCCTGCAACTACTCCACAACACGAAGAAGAAACCTTAACATTATTCTGATATGAAACCAAAGACCATACTACAGAAAAGAGTATATGAAATCCATAAGAATCTTCCTGCTCTTACACAACATCAAAAGGAGTGGGCACTGGAGCACTGTTTCAAGCATCTGTGCATATTCCATAAGACTACAAAAGAATATATCTGCGTAGATTGCGGACATCGTTGGAAATATGATGACCTGTCAGGGAATTGTCCTCATTGTAATTTAGTACTAACATTTCACGACAAGCCCCGTCAGAGGGTCTTCAAAGACTGGAACTATTATTCTATCATCCAGACCTACCAAGAGTTTACAGTCATCCGCATATTCTATATAGACAGATACATAAAACTAGGCGAAGTTCACAACCTCGGAGATTTCTACGAAATATCGCAGTACTGGTTCGACGATAATGGCGGTCAGGTAATTCTGGCAAAGAACAAACTGATGTTTTCGTTCTACAGCAACACCCCTTTCAATCTCAGAAGCGAACTGAATGTCAAGCAAGCCTACAATGAATATGATTACATCTCTCCTTACCAGATATATCCAAAGATTCAGGTCAGCAAGGCCCTAAAAAGAAACGGACTGAAGAAGTCATTCAGAGGCTTCCGTGAAGTAGATGTCATCAGATACCTCTTGAGCGAACCCATATATGAAACACTCTGGAAGCAGAAGGACCTGCCTATGATTAAACGATTCCATAGTGACGGCTATCGCATCAAGAAATACTGGAAACAGATCCTCAAATTCAAAAAACGTGACTACAAGGTCGAAAATATCGGCTTATGGTTTGACTATCTCGATCTTCTCTCATACTTCGGCAAAGACATCAACAACCCTCATTACCTGTTCCCAGCAGATTTTACAGCAGCTCACGATCTCTATATGAAACGAAAACGCAAGAGAATGGAGAAAGAAAACGAGGAACGCAGAAGACAATATGAGAAAGAAGCCAAAGAAAGAGAACTCCAGAGAATCATTGAACAGGAAAAGAAGGCAGAAGAGTTCATCAAGAACAAGAGCAAATACTTCGACATCACATTCCGTAACTCTAACATCATAGTAGTAGTCCTCAGCAGCATAGATGCCTACAAGAAAGAAGGCGACACCCTCCATCACTGCGTCTTCACCAACACCTACTACGACCGCAAGAACTCCCTCATCCTCTCTGCCCGACTCATCGAAACCCCGGACACTCCGATCGAAACTATAGAACTATCCCTCACCGACGGCCACATCCTCCAATGCTACGGCTCCCACAACCAAGAAACCCAATACCACAACGAAATCATCTCCCTCGTCAACCAACACTCCCACCTCATCCTCGCTGCGTAATTTGATTTATCAGCATCACATTTGCCAATTAATTATTAAATTTCCTCTATAAATCTCCAATCCCCCATAGTCACAAATATGCCAGAG
>JAEDGW010000075.1 GCA_016297325.1 Coprococcus sp.
AGGAATATCCCAGGGAACCCAGCCTATCATAGGATTTAATTATGGTGCCGGAAAGTACAGAAGGGTGAGAAAAACTTATCTCCTGGCGCTGGCAGCAGCTTCTGTTCTGTCAGTCGTGGCATTTGTGGCATTCCAGTTGTTCCCGAGACAGATCATCAGTGCATTCGGAGAGGGAAGCGAGCTGTACTTCCAGTTCTCCGAGAGATATTTCAGGATATATATGTTCCTGACCATAGTAAATGGAATCCAGCCGGTGACGTCCAATTTCTTTAACTCCATAGGCAAAGCGAGACTCGGAGTGTTCATGTCGCTCACAAGACAGATACTCTTCCTGCTGCCACTCATCATCATATTCCCGATATTTATGGGCATAGATGGCGTCATGTATGCGGGACCGATAGCGGATGGAATAACGGCAGTTGTCTGTGGTGTGTTTACGGTGAGGGAGCTTAAGGAGCTAACTGCTATAGACAGAACTGCGAATGAAAACAGAGCGAAAATATAGCAGATAACCAGAACTTTGACAAATGTTAATGGCGGCTGGCGGGTGTCAGGCTGTGAAACATTTATATATTGCACTTGTGATGTCTCATGTTATAATTGATAAAAAATATCAACAACAAACGATAATATTCGACAGATAGCATCAGTTCTTGCCAGGGGCGATTATTAATGAGCTGATGCTCAAGGAAGGATAGAAGGTTATGACACTGAGAGATCTGAAGGTTGGAAAGAGCGCCAGGATAAAGCATGTTGGCGGAGAAGGAGCACTTAGACAGCATTTCCTGGATATGGGAGTTATACCTGGAGCAGAAGTCACACTTGTTAAGCTTGCACCCATGGGAGATCCGATGGAGTTTCAGATACATGGATATGAGCTCACACTGAGACTTGCTGATGCAGAACAGATTGATGCTGAGGAGATAGAGACGAGATCAAGACCACATACAAGAGTAGAGATGATAGAGTCCAGAGAACATCCGGGACTTGGCGAGGATGGAAGATACCACGCTAAAGGAGATGGGAATCCGCTTCCGGAGGGAACGAGGCTTACATTTGCACTGGTGGGTAATCAGAATTGTGGCAAGACTACTCTGTTCAATCAGCTTACTGGCTCCAATCAGCACATAGGCAATTTCCCCGGAGTAACGGTGGACAGGAAAGATGGCCCGATAAGAGGCAGGGAGAATACGTCTGTGACTGATCTGCCCGGTATATATTCGATGTCGCCGTATAGCAGTGAAGAGATCGTGTCCAGAAATTTTGTTATTGATGAGCATCCCAAGGCGATAATAAATATTGTGGATGCGACAAATATAGAGAGAAATATGTATCTCACAATGCAGCTTCTTGAGATGGAGATACCTGTCGTTGTGGCACTCAATATGATGGATGAGGTGACAGGTAATTCAGGCTCTATAGATGTGAACTGTATGGAGGCTATGCTTGGAACCCCTGTGGTTCCGATATCTGCGGCAAAGAACGAGGGTGTTGATGAGCTTGTAAGACACGCCATGCATATTGCAAAGTATCAGGAGAAGCCGGGAAGACAGGATTTTTGTGATGAGAATGATTTTGGCGGAGCTGTTCACAGATGCATACATGCGGTGGCACATCTCATAGAGGATCACGCCGAGGCGGCGGATATGCCTCTGAGATTTGCAGCAACCAAGATCATAGAGGGCGATCATCTCATACTGGATAAACTTGGACTTGATGAGAACGAGAAGGAGACGGTAGAGCACCTTATCATCCAGATGGAAAAAGAGCGTGGACTTGACAGAAGTGCGGCCATAGCTGATATGAGATTTAATTTCATAGAGAAGGTATGTGAGAAATGCGTAGTGAAGCCTAAGGAGAGCAAGGAGAGAATACGTAGTGAGAAGATTGACCGTATCCTCACTGGAAAGTACACTGCGATTCCGTGCTTTATCGGTATCATGCTTGCGGTGTTCTATCTGACATTTAACGTGATCGGTGCAGGGCTTCAGAAACTTCTTGAGATGGGAATAGATGCACTCACGGTTCAGGTCGGAAAGCTTTTGACTGCTGCCCATGTAAACGTGGTCGTGAAGAGTCTTGTGCTCGATGGCATATTTGCAGGCGTGGGTAGTGTTCTAAGTTTTCTGCCGATCATTGTCACGTTATTCTTCTTCCTGTCGCTTATGGAGGA
The DNA here is from genome assembly GCA_016297325.1 of Coprococcus sp. Lineage (GTDB taxonomy): Bacteria > Bacillota > Clostridia > Lachnospirales > Lachnospiraceae > Coprococcus. The sequence goes on from JAEDGW010000075.1 coordinate 2,174, forward strand.
CAGCGGATATATTGCCAGGGTTGCATTTGTAATGGATAAGCTGCTCCGAAAGATTGGACTTTCAGGAAAAAGTATAGTGCCGATGCTGATCGGTTTTGGTTGTACGGTTCCGGCTGTCATGGCAACCAGGACTCTGCCAAGTGAACGAGACCGTAAGATGACCATTCTGCTCACTCCATACATGAGCTGCTCGGCAAAACTCCCGATATATGCATTCTTTGTAAGTGCCTTTTTTCCTGGAAAAGGAGGCCTTATTATGACAGGACTTTATTTCCTTGGAATTGTGGTGGGAATACTTGTTGCAATGCTCTATCGTGGCACTTTGTTTAAGGGAAATGCGGTACCTTTTGTTATGGAACTTCCAAATTACAGGCTCCCAGGTGCAAAGAATGTAGGCCAGTTACTGTGGGAGAAGGCCAAGGATTTCCTTCAGAAGGCATTTACAGTCATATTCCTTGCGACTATATGTATATGGTTCCTGCAGAGTTTTGACCTGCATCTGAACATGGTGAAGGATTCGCAGGACAGCATACTTGCGGCAATAGCAGGATTGTTGGTACCAATATTTAAGCCACTTGGACTTGGCGACTGGAGAATATGCACATCGCTCATAAGTGGTATCATGGCTAAAGAGAGCGTGGTGTCTACACTTGAGATTTTGTTCAACGGATCGGTGACCGCAGCTATAACAACCAGAGCTGCAGCGTCGCTGCTCGTCTTCAGTCTGCTTTATTCACCTTGTATAGCAGCGATCGCTTCAATCAAGAGGGAGATGGGACATCGTTGGGCTGTCATGGTAGTAATATGGCAGTGTATTGTTGCGTGGCTTGCTGCATTTGTGGTGTATATGGTAGGTGGAATACTGTGATAAGAGGCTGACGCCTTGATGATCAAGATTAAATTGTTGAGATCGTTAAGGCGCAGCCTCTTTGTAGTTTCATCTTGGTAGAGTTGTCACCGTTTGGATGATTCATCATGAAATGCTTATATTTTCATGTCCCCATATTTTCCCTGTAACTTCAAATTGTATTTATCACAAACAACTTCCAGATCATCAAAAGGAAGGCAATACTTTCGTGTTTTAAATTGCTCGTTATTAATATATCTGTTAGCTGTAGATGCAACTTGTACCACACCGGGTAAGACAGAAGGTACTCACTGCAGTGTGTGTGGCGAGGTGATTGTTAAGCAGGACGAAATCCCGGCACTTGGACATTCATTTGGCGACTGGGAGATTGTAAGCAAGGCAACATGTGAAAATGCAGGAGAACTTAAGCGAGTATGTTCGGTGTGCGGAGCAGAAGAGACCAAGAAAGATCCGGCAACAGTGACAATGTCCAAGAACAGCTTTGTATATTCTGGAAAAGTACAGAAACCAGTAGTTGTAGTTAAGGATTCAAAAGGCAGGATTATTCCAAGCGCAGGATATACAATTACATATTCTAAGGGATGCAAGGCAGTTGGAAAATATGCATTGAAGCTTACATTTAAGGGCAATTACAGAGGGACAATAAATAGAACATATACCATTGTGCCAAAGGCAACTTCGATAAGCAGTGTGCTGTCTGGTAAGAAGACGTTTACTATAAATTGGAAGAAACAGACAACAGAGAGCAGCGGATATGAGGTTCAGTATGCGACTGCAAGTAGTTTCAAGGGGGCAAAGACAGTTGCAGTAACAAGCAGTAAGATAACATCGAAGAAGATTGCAGCAGTTACATCTAAGAGAAAATATTATGTCAGAGTTCGTGCATATAAGAAGGTTGGTAATACAAAGTATTATTCAGCGTGGTCAGGTGTAAAGACCGTTGTAGTTAAGTAATATGTAGGCTATTACAGCTGACTTGAACAGAATAGTGTGTAGGAATGGCGCATAAGTATAGGATTTATAAAGCCGCTATACAGGATAGAGAAGTTTGATTATTCCTGTATAGCGGCTTTTGTAAGGTTATATATTAGTGGATTATCACACCAGCTTCTTCGTCGTCCACTTTCCACTTCTCCAGCGCATGATCATGCCAACTGCACGCACACATTCGTCGCAGGTAAGGCCTATGTAGGCGCCGGTTACAAGAAGCCCGAAGTGCAGACCGAACAGCCAGGTGCCACCAGCGGCGCACACGAACATGAAGACTGCGGCTATGGCAGCAGGAAATACTGCATCACCGCTGGTCTTTAGAGCCTGACCGTAGACCAGGTTCGTGACTCTGCCAATCTCAAGTACAATATCAATGGTAAGGAGCCTTGTAACAATGTGAACCATGTCCGGGTTATCAGTGAACAGTTTCATGGTCCATGGGGCAGTAACAGCAAATAAAGATTCAAGACAGGTCGCCACGATCACACCGATGATAGCGGCCTTTTTTGTGTCTTTTTTACATGCCTCTATATCACCGGCACCTATATGCCAGCCGGTCATGATGGCGTTTGCCTGGGCAAGGGCCGAGCCTGCGCAGAAAGAGAAGTTGCTTATCTGGGAGGCATAAGAGCGGGCGGTGACATTTAATCCGTTGGCATCCATCTGGTTCAGGAACTTGACGACCAGCATCATTGCAACATTGTACAGTACAGATTCAAATGCAGATGGCAGACCAACTTTGATAATCTGGGCAAGCACAGTCCTATTTGAGAGTCTTTCAGGATTTTTTCCCGCCTTTACAAGGGTGCAGGAGAAAATAATAACGAGTGAAAGGTTGACAACTTTAGATATGATCGTAGCTGTGGCAACGCCCTGTACCCCTCTGTGCAGCACGAAGAGGAATATCGCATTTAAGGCAAAATTTACAAGGTTGCCGATTATGGTGGCTATAAGTGGCTGCTTGGTGTGACCAAATGCCCTGAGGTAGCTTGCGAATATAGGAATCAGTGCGTTGAGAAAACATCCTCCGCCCACGATTTCAAGATAGCTCATGGCCGGCTCTCTGAGGTTTCCGGCGATTCCTATCAGATCAAGAATGTCTCCGGAGAAGGTGAACAGGAATATGGACATTCCCACACCTATGACAGAATTGAATATCAGACCAAGCTGGCGGGCCTGGTAAGCGATCCCTGGTCTGCCGGCACCTATATTCTGAGTCATGACCGTCATCATTCCTGATGATATGATGGAGAACATTATGATAAACATTCCTATGTAACTGTTGGCTGTTCCGACAGCGCCTACGGCATAGTCCCCAACTGATGACAGCATAAGTGTGTCAACCATGCCTGACAGCATATAGAAAAGTGTTTCAAAACAAATAGGTATGAAAAGTGAGGATAATTTCTTCATATAATCAGTGCTCCTTTGCGGGTCAGTATAAAATCATAAGCTGTAACTAAATTGTATAATATCGCATTACAGCTGGCTGAATCTTGTACTATTTCAATCAAAAGTTGCACATATTCCATATATGAGCTAATATAACAACGTTGCATGATATATAATATTGAAGAATATGCTTGAAATTGTGCAGCACTGCAGTTCTAAACTCTTAAGTGAGCTGAGAAGCGATTACATAATAAAGCAGCATCAGGAGACTATAATGTACGCAGAATTAAAGGAAAATCATCCGCACGGAACAAGGGAATATCCATTTTGTGAGTATCATATGAGATACTGGCCCCATGCGTTTCAGATTCCGGTTCATTGGCATGATGAGGTAGAGATAATATATGTGAGGAAAGGTCCGCTCACGGTTGGGATCGACGGTCAACAATTTACAGGGAATGACGGCACGGTGTATATTGTGAGTCCGGGAGTGCTGCACATGATGAGTGCCCCGGAGACTCCGGTTGACTATTTCACGTTTCTGTTTCCACTGGAATTCATATCGTTTCAGGCCAAGGATGATTTGGAGGATGAGGTGTTTTTCCCACTCAGGAATCACACCCGGGGATTCAGACCAGAGATAACGAACCGGAATCTGCTTGAAAAACTTGTACCTATTCTTGATGAGCTGGCAGAGGCGAATGGCAAAATGGGTACACACAGACATATACAGGTGAGAATCAGACTGTTACAGATGGTGGATCTGCTGGTGGAATATGATCAGCTTGAAGAGAAGACAAGAAGCTCATCAGGTGAACTGGAAAAGGAGATACTCATGTATATACAGGATAATTATCATGAGCATATAGGACTGGCTGGACTTTCTGATCAGTTTCATCTTTCAGCAAAATATATGTCAAGGTTTTTCTGTGAGAGATTTCATATGACACTTACACAGTATGTGAACTATGTGCGCCTTGGCGCTGCGAGACATCTTCTAGAATCCACAGACTTATCTGTCACGGATATTGCAATGAAATCAGGATATCCGAATGTGGGGTATTTTATAAGATGTTTCAAAAAAGCAAATGGCGTGTCACCGCTGAGGTATAGAAATGGACATACAGGATAAGATAAGTGGAAAATTGAATAAAAAATCCAAAAAACGTCAAGTCTGTTGACGAAAAAGAGGGATACACATATAATTACAGTATTAAAAGTAAGAACTGCCGAGGTGATCAGACATGAGAATCAGACAATTTAGAGAATACCATTGGGACAAGCTTCCTACGATAAGGCTGCAGAAAGCGGTGCTTGAGAATTTCAAGAGCGTTGAATATGGAGAGATAACATTTGCATGTGGGAAAAAATTTGTTCCGTACGGAACTGACTCAGATATATTGGGATTATATGGACAGAACGGATCGGGAAAGACAAGCTTTATTGAGGCGCTTGCCATACTCAAGCTGCTCATGATGGGGGCGGAGGTTCCCGGTGTGTATGCGGAGTGCGTGGCAAAGGGACAGGATAGTTCAAGGCTTGAATTCACATTTGACCTGCAGTATGCCGACGGAAGAATACGAAAGGTGGTGTACGAGTTCAGGCTGGCCGCTGAGGAGATCGAAATCTCAGGCGGATTTGGACAGTATGGAGCTGAGGAGGCTGCCGGTATGCCTCAGAACAAATATAAAGTCCGGATAAGCGGTGAAAAGCTCAGTGTGTCCGGTGATTTTGATGGAAGAAAGCTTATCATGCAGCCGGTCATTGATACATTTTCTGATGACAGACCATTTGGCCCGGTGTCAAAGCAGAAGTATTTTGTGACGAATGACAGAAAGCATATCGACGAGCTGAACATTGTCCGCAGGCTGGCGGAGGAGAAATCCACGTCGTTTATATTCTCACTCGGTGCGGCAAAGGTATTTGATGAGTGCAATATCTATTCTGAATTCTATCAGGTCATCATGGAGCTTGCATATTACAGTCAGCTGTACCTCCATGTGGTCGATACGAAATCGACGGGCTACATCAGGCTCAATTATGGCCTGCCGCTCTACACACAGAGTGGAAGATATCTTTTAAAGACCGATGTACCGAACATCATGCCGGAGATCGTGTACAGGGAGCTCAAGGATCAGTTCAAGAATATAAATATCGTCCTGAGTCAGATCGTTCCGGGGTTGAATGTTGATCTGCATGAACTTGCGCCCGCCATGATGAAGGATGGAAGCACGGGGCATGTTGTCGAGATCGTGTCTGGAAGGAATGAGTCTGATATGACGGTTGAGCACAGTGATGAGAATGCTCCGGATGGCAGGGTGATGATGCCGTTCCGCTATGAGTCAGACGGAATCAGAAAGATCGTGTCGGTGCTCAGTCTCATCATAGATGCGTACAATGAGCAGTCGTGCACGATCGCCATAGATGAGCTGGATGCTGGTGTGTTTGAGTATCTGCTCGGTGAGATACTCCAGACATTTCAGGATTCCGGCAAGGGACAGTTTATATTTACGTCACACAACTTGAGACCTCTTGAGGTCATAAGCAAGGATTATATATATTTTACGACGACAAATCCACACAACAGATACATCCGCATGAAGGGGATAGGCGGTACAAATAATCTCAGAAGCACTTATTTCAGAGAGATAGTTGTGGGTGAACAGGACGAGGAGTTATACAGGAATACCAAGAAATATAAGATCGTCTCGGCGTTCAGAAAGGCAGGGCTTGAAAATGGGGAAGCGACCTAAGAAGAAGATAGTCCTGTTTCTAGTTGAGGGAATGTCAGACAAGAATGCTCTGGAGATCCCATTCGGACAGCTCCTTGAGGACATAGACCCGGATATCATGTTGGAATTTGCGGCGCTTATGCAGGACGACGGTTCATTTGGCGGGGACATAACATCAAAAAATGGAATTTATCCATACAATATTGAGCGGTTTGTGGATGAGATCATAGCACAGCCGTTCCTGAGGCAGACGGGACTTTATCCGAAAGATATAGTTGAGGTGGTGCACTTTGTGGATACGGATGGTGCATATATAGATGAGAATCTGGTGGTAACTACGGAGGATGCCACCGAGAATCCGATGTATTATCCGGACATTATAGTGACAAGTATTCCTGATCGTGTGCGGGAGAGAAATGCCAGAAAGAGTGAAAATATGGATGTTCTGACATCCCTTAACCATATCAAGATCGGCAGTAAGAAAGTCAGATATTCAGTGTATTATTTTTCGTGCAATCTTGATCATTTCCTGCACGGAGACGCAAACTTTGACGAGCATGAAAAGGTGAGAAAGGCTCTTGAGTTTTCAGTTGCCCATGAAGGTTCCGGGGCACTGGAGAAGTTTATCGAGGAGACAGAGCATGACACGACGGATATGACATATGATGAGTCGTGGAATTATATAAAGAGTGGAGAGAATTCCCTGAAACGACATACAAATGTCAATCTGCTGATAAAGAGATTTAAAGAGGGCAGGATTGGCTGACAAATTCTAAGTGCCGTGTGACATACGGCAGCAGGAGGTTATATGGCTAAGAAAAAAGAAAATGACGGCGTATATAAGATGGGCAAGAGAGGTTTCAGCCCCCGGACAAATCAGATAATAGGTATAGCATTCGTGATATTTGTCATGGTGTGCTGCATAGTCCGTATTTTTGTCGGTGGTAAGACAGAAGATAAGTCTGCGGGTGAGACGACGGTGACAGAGGCAAATGTGGATTCTGAAAGCGTGGATGATGCAAAAACGACTGAGAGTTCGGACACGGATACAGAGCTGACAGAGACTTCAATAACCACGGAGTATGCAGATACAGAGGATACTGATGGTTCAGAAGAGGCTTCAGAGACATCTGAAGATACGGATGATGCGGCAGTTTCAGAGTCTGATACCTCCGGAAATCCGTAAAACACAGCCGTTGATAATATGATAGAGAATTAAGAAGAAGCCAAGTAGAAACAGAAGGTGTTGATTTTTATTTGCACCATGTTATACTTGGCTTAGTTAAATGGAGGTTGCGAGGAGGAAAGACCTGTGTTTGGTAGTAGATCGAACAAAAAGACCGGACTTAAGATAATAATAGTGGGCTGCGGCAAGGTTGGTGTTGCCATACTTAAGCAGCTTGCGAATGAGGGACATGACATCACGATCATAGACAAGGATCCACAGAAGGTTGCTACATATGCGAACCAGTATGATGTCATGGGTATAGTTGGAAACGGAGCAAATCACAGTGTGCAGCTTGAGGCTGGCATACAGAGTGCGGATCTTATCGCCGCAGTTACATCATCGGATGAGCTGAACATCCTGTGCTGCACCATAGCAAAGCAGGTCGGTGACTGCGCTACGATAGCAAGACTTCGTGATCCTGATTACAGCAAAGAGGCCAGCTATCTCAGAGAAAAGCTCGGACTTACAATGATCATCAACCCGGAGCTTGAGACAGCCATAGAGGTGTCGAGAGTTCTATATCTGCCGACTGCACTTGAGATCAACTCATTTGCCCATGGACAGGCGGAGATGACCCGAATAAAGATACCGGATAAGAACGTGCTGGACAACAAGAGCATAGCAGATCTCGGTAAAGATCTTGCAAATAAACAGAAGCCGATCAACATACTGATCGCTGCGGTTGAGCGTGATGGAGAGTTCTACATCCCATCAGGAGATTTTGTGCTGAAGGCTGGCGATATAATGTCCTGTGTCGGAACGAGACCGATGTCCCGTAAGTTCATGGAGCATATAGGCTTCAAGACCGCGAGAGTTAAGGATACGATGATAATAGGCGGAGGAAATGTAGCCTACTATCTGGCGGGGCAGCTCATAAATATGGGAATATCCGTAAAGATAATAGAAGAAAATAAGAACCGCTGTGAGGAATTGTCAGTGCTTCTTCCAAAGGCGATAATCATAAATGGTGATGGAACAGACCAGGAGATACTGAATGAGGAAGGCCTCGGTGAGACCGAGTCATTTGTATCACTGACAGGAATTGACGAGGAGAACATTCTTCTGACTCTCCACGCCCGTAAGCACTCAAATGCGAAGACGATAACCAAGATAAACAGGAGCAACTTCCGTGAGGTCATAAACAGTCTGGATCTCGGAAGTGTGGTTTATCCATGTAGTATCACGGCAGAGTCCATAGTTGCCTATGTACGTGCGAAGAAGAATTCCAACAGCAACAATATAGAGACACTTTATCATATGTTTGATTCCAGAGCGGAGGCCATTGAGTTCCGTGTGTTTGAGAAGTCAGAAGTTACAGACATACCGCTCAAGGATCTTAATCTCAAGAAGAATCTGCTTATTGCATTTATAAACAGAAATGGTAACATACTTCTTCCTACAGGTCAGGATTCCATTCAGGTTGGCGACACTGCCATGATAGTCACCACCGAGACCGGATTTACGGACATAAGGGACATTCTTGCGTAGGAGGCGCACACTGTAGCTATGAATAATTCTATGATCGTATATATATTGGGACAGATCATAAGGCTGGAGGGGCTGATGCTCATCCTGCCATGTGCCACCTCGCTGATATATCAGGAACATGAGATGTTTTCTTTTCTGGTGGTCATTGCGGCGTGTCTGGTCATAGGCACACTTATGACACTGAAAAAGCCGAAGAATCAGACCATTTATCTGAAAGAAGGGTGCGTTGCTACTGCATTCAGCTGGCTGGCACTCAGTATATTTGGCTGTATGCCGTTTTATATTTCGGGTGAGATCCCATCGTTTACAAATGCTCTGTTTGAGACGATATCGGGATTTACCACGACGGGAGCAAGTATATTAAGTGATGTGGAGTCCGTGTCACACGGCATGATGCTGTGGAGATGTTTCACTCACTGGATAGGTGGTATGGGTGTGCTGGTGTTCCTGCTGGCAGTCATTCCTATGAACAGCGCTTCAGGAACAAATATGAACCTCATGAAGGCAGAGAGCCCTGGCCCTTCTGTCGGCAAGCTGGTTCCAAGACTTAAGCATACGGCAAGGATACTGTATGTGATCTACTTTGGGATGACAGTGCTTGAGGTGATCTTCCTTCTGTTTGGACATATGTCGTTATTTGACTCGCTCTGTACGGCATTTGGAACTGCAGGAACAGGTGGATTCGGAATAAAGAATGACAGCTTTGCAAGCTTTTCTCCATATATACAGTGGGTTGTGACTGTGTTCATGATACTGTTCGGCATCAACTTTAATTTTTATTATTTCGTGCTGTTCAGAAACATAAGAAAGGCTCTGTCCATGGAGGAGGTCAGAACATATCTGCTCATCATACTCGGTGCGATAGCCATAATCACCCTGAGCCTGATGCAGACCATGGCAAATATCGGAGATGCGATAAGGCATGCGGCATTCCAGGTCGCTTCGATCATAACAACCACAGGTTATGCCTCGACGGATTTTGACCAGTGGTCCCAGATGTGCAAGACAGTGCTTGTGATCTTGATGTTCATAGGTGCCTGCGCCGGAAGTACAGGCGGTGGTATGAAGGTTTCACGACTTATAATCATGGCAAAGACGGTTGTCAAGGAGCTGAGTTCGTATTTCCATCCGAAGAATATCAAGAAGATCAAGATGGATGGCAAGCCGGTTGAGCATGAAGTAGTCAGGGCCGTGAACGTGTATTTCATAACACTTATGGGTATATTTACAGTCTCTGTGTTCCTCGTTTCCATAGAGGGCAGAGATCTTGTGACGAACTTCACTGCGGTTGCATCGTGTCTGAACAACATAGGTCCGGGACTTTCCCAGGTGGGACCTACGCAGAATTTTGGCGGCCTTACAGGACTTTCAAAATATGTTCTGATGTTTGATATGCTTGCGGGCAGACTGGAACTTTTCCCACTGCTGCTGATATTTAATCCTTGCATTTACAGGGATATGGTCATGGGAGTTTTCAGACGCATCAGAAGAAGACGTGAGCTTAGAAGGGCAAACTGAGAATTATTATCACCGGAAAGAGCTCTGTGAGTATTGACAGAACAGGCAGATTTGAATATACTTACAGGCAGTTAGACACACCTAACTATAGCTCTTCCAATCATTTTATAAAGAAAAGGCAGGAGTCCATCAGATGATGGGCTCCTGTTGCTTTATAATGACCTGTCCGGTGATTCACTTAAATTTCCTTACAAAGCAGATATACATCCGATAACAATATATTAATTTGTTATAATAAGAGTCGCAATAAAACGTATATAAGGCATCAGACTGAGGCTGATGCCCGGTCGTGATATATGGGCAATAGATTACAGAATGTGGATAAGGAGTGGAACAATGGAGAACGATACAGTAAAGGTACTGGTGGTTGATGATGAGCAGGATATAAGAACTCTGCTGAATATTTATCTGAAGAGACTGGGATATGATGTGGTTGAGGCTGTTGATGGTGTTGAGGCTGTCGAGGCGGTCAGAGCAGACAACAGTATAGATCTGATAGTCATGGATATCATGATGCCTAGACTTTCAGGAACTGAGGCGTGTGAGAAGATAAGAGAGTTTTCTTCGATACCTGTACTGTTCCTCACGGCAAAGACAAAAGAGCCGGATCAGAACGAGGCATATGATGTGGGCGGAGATGACTTCCTGCCTAAGCCATTTACACAGAGTGAGTTCAACCGCAAGGTGAACGCACTTATAAGGCGTTACAAGGTATACAGAGGCAAGGACGAGATAGATCCTAAGAACATAACAGTTGGGAATATCAGCATTGATTCATTTAAGAGAATAGTTACAAAGAATGGCGAACCGGTCAAGCTTACCGATAAGGAGTATGCACTGCTGTTTTTCCTTGTTGAGCACAGAGGCCAGCCATGGTCGCTTGAAGCTCTGTATGAGAACATATGGCAGGAGAAATATCTTCCGTCATCATCCAATACAGTCATGGTGCATATCTTAAGACTCCGCCAGAAGATAGAGGATAATTCGGCGCAGCCGGAGATAATAAGAACCATATATGGAAAGGGTTATCAGGTAGACTGATATG
>JAEDGW010000076.1 GCA_016297325.1 Coprococcus sp.
ACAGCTTTTGAAATCCCGGTGGTATGAGTTTATATTGCATACATACCCGATAGGAAAAGCGGGAAAACAAAAAGAAAGAGGAAAATTTAAAGGAGGAAGAAGACATGAGAAAGAAATTTATTACTTTACTGACAGCGACAGCACTTGGATTAGGAGTTCTTGCAGGATGCGGCTCTGGCAGTGGTACAGGCGATACATCAGCACAGACAGACACATCAAAGAGCGTGGAGATAACAAACGTATCCTACGATCCGACCAGAGAGCTGTATGTGGCGTACAACGAATTGTTCGCAAAGCATTGGAAAGAAGAGAAAGGACAGGACGTATCGGTGGTTCAGTCACACGGCGGTTCCGGCAAGCAGGCTCTTGAGGTCGCAAATGGACTTCAGGCCGATGTTGTAACACTGGCACTTGAGGGTGATGTGGATGCGGTCAAGGACGCAGGCCTTATAGAAGAGGACTACACAAGCGAGTTCCCGCTCGACAGTTCACCGTACACATCAACCATAGTATTCCTTGTCAGAAAGGGAAATCCAAAGAACATTCAGGACTGGGATGATCTCATCAAGGATGGCGTGGGAGTCATAACACCAAATCCAAAGACTTCTGGCGGTGCGAGATGGAATTACCTTGCAGCCTGGTATTACTTTGAGAGCCAGGGTGAGTCAGAGGATGAGATCGAGAAGAATATGAAGAAACTTTATGAGAACGTTCTGGTCCTTGATTCCGGAGCGAGAGGAGCAACCACATCATTTGTGGAAAATGGTCAGGGAGATGTGCTCCTTGCATGGGAGAATGAAGCGTTCCTCTCACTGGATGAGCATCCGGGTGAGTATGAAATAGTGGTTCCATCGGTGTCAATATTGTGCCAGCCAACAGTAGCCGTGGTTGATGAAGTAGTTGACAAAAGAGGAACAAGAGATGTGGCTACAGAATACCTTAACTACCTGTATTCAGATGAGGCACAGAAGCTCGAGGCCGAGTGGTACTATCGTCCGTCAAATGACGAGATATTGAAGCAGTTTGAGTATGCCGGCGGAAGCAACACGATAACAGAGCTTCCAAGCGATGGAAAGTGGATAATCACAAATGTTGATCTCACAGATATAAGCCATTTTGGAGGCTGGACAGAGGCAACAAAGAAGCATTTCCAGGACGGCGGTGTGTTTGACTCGATATATGAAGAGAAATAACAATCGCCGATGGTCAGCAAAAATATACATATAGACACATAGATGGTCTGCCCTGTCCATAGATGGGCAGGGTGGAATTATATTACAGGAGGATGATGAAGATGAGACATAGAAAAAGGCGAAAAAGTGTAATACCGGGATTTGGGTTGTCATTTGGAATAGTGATGGCGGTTCTGGGACTGATAGTCATCATCCCCCTGTGCTCTCTGGTTGTTTTTTCTGCAAAACTCACATTTTCAGAATTCTGGGAGACGATCACCAGACCGAGGGTTCTTTCAAGCTATAAGGTGAGTCTTCTCACAGCTCTTATCGCATCCCTTATAAATGCAGTCATGGGAGTCGTTCTTGCGTGGGTGCTGGTGAGATACAAATTCCCGGGAAAGAGGATCATGGACGGGATCATAGAACTTCCATTTGCACTTCCGACGGCGGTGGCCGGCATAGCGCTGACACATCTGACAGTAAAAAATGGATGGATAGGCGGACTGTTTGCAAAGGCAGGCATAGACATAGCGTATACCAGAGTGGGAATAACGGTGGCGCTGGTATTCATCGGAATACCATTTGTTGTCAGAAGCGTCCAGCCGGTGCTTGAGAAGGTGGACCGTGAATACGAGGAGGCAGCAGCCATATTTGGGGCATCCCGCATACAGATATTCTGGAGAGTCATAATCCCAGAGTTGATCCCATCTATTGTGGCGGGATTTACCATGGCATTTGCAAGAAGCCTTGGCGAGTATGGAAGCGTGGTGTTCATAGCGGGCAACACACCATACGAGACTGAGATAACACCGCTCCTCATTATGTCGGAGCTTCAGGAGTATGACTATGCTAGTGCCACATCCATCGCGCTTGTGATGCTTGTCATAGCATTTGTGATATTGCTGATAAATGCCATTATACAGAGCCACACATCCAGGATCGTCAGCGGAATAGACTGATTTAGGAGGTAAAACCATGAAAAAATATAAGAAAAGACCGGGGGCGAAGGATGTGTCCTTGAGAAAGGACAGTGGGATCGTCAAATGGCTGCTCATAGGCCTGTGCGCCGTCTTTCTGGTGGTGCTGCTGGTGCTCCCGCTGATATATGTGGTGGTCACGGCGATCAGGGATGGCTGGAATGCATATGTGAAGGCGGTGACGGATACATACGCTGTAAAAGCTATTCTCCTCACGTTGGAAGTTGTTGGGATAACTGTGGTGATCAACACCATATTTGGAGTGTTTGCGGCGTGGATAATAACAAAGTTCACATTCAAGGGCAAGAAGGTCATATCAACACTCATCGATCTGCCGCTTGCGATATCGCCGATCATAGCCGGCCTGATATTTGTGCTGACATTTGGAAGACAGAGTTTTCTATATCCTTATCTTGAGAAGGCGGGTGTGCAGATAATATTCGCTGTGCCGGGAATCGTGCTTGCAACTATATTTGTGACATTCCCATTCATATCCAGGGAGATCATACCGGTGCTGACTGCGGCGGGAACCGACGAGGAGGAGGCCGCTGCGATGATGGGTGCAAATGGATTTCAGATATTTACACAGATAACATTTCCGCACATCAAATGGGCGCTTCTCTACGGAATTGTCCTCTGCTCTGCCAGGGCGATGGGAGAGTTTGGAGCGGTGTCAGTCCTTTCGGGACATCTGAGGGGACTTACAAATACGATGCCGCTATACATAGAGCTGTTATATCAGGCGTTTGATTTTACAGGGGCATTTGCCATGTAATCCATACTTGTGGTGATGGCGGTCATCATACTGGTGATCAGAAACATACTTGAATACAGAGGTAAAAAGGAAGGAGAAGTGTAGTTATGCAGTCAGAAGCTTATGTTGAACTTAAAAATATAAATAAGAGTTTCGGAGACTTTGCGGCGTCGGATGATGTCAGCTTCTCCATAGAGAAAGGAAAACTGATAGGCCTCCTTGGGCCCAGTGGAAGTGGCAAGACCACCATACTCCGCATGCTGGCGGGACTTGAAAATGCTGATTCAGGAGACATATACATAGATGGCAGATTGGTAAATGATGTGCCGGCAAGCGAGAGAAAGATTGGATTTGTATTTCAGAACTATGCACTTTTCAGATATAAGACGGTGTATGACAATATAGCATTTGGCATGAAGATACAGAAGTTTCCAAAGTCAGAGATCAGAGATAAGGTGGATGAGCTCATAGAACTTGTGGGACTCAAAGGTCTGGAGAAGAGGTATCCAAGACAGTTGTCGGGCGGACAGAGACAGAGAGTTGCATTTGCCAGAGCGCTTGCAACAAGTCCTCAGCTTCTGCTCCTCGACGAGCCATTTGCTGCGATAGATGCCAAGGTCAGAAAGGAACTCCGGGCGTGGCTCCGTGAACTGATAAATCAGGTTGGGATAACCAGTATATTTGTCACCCATGACCAGGATGAGGCGGTGGAAGTTGCAGATGAGATAATCATCACCAACCACGGCAGGATAGAGCAGATCGGCACTCCGGCTGATATATACAATGATCCTAAGACGGAATTTGTGGCGCAGTTTCTCGGTCAGCCGACGGTTATCGATGAGTACACGGGCTTCAAGGGATTCCACGGCGCCGCATGGGGAACCAGAGCTATACTCAGACCGGAGTTTGTCAATGTATATAAGGAAGGGGAGGTCATTCCGTATCCGATATCCACAGAGAAGGGGGTTGTGAAGAGAACGTCCTTCAGAGGCAGTGTGACGGAGCTTGTGATCCATGTAAATGGCGTGGACATAGTTGCACACAGGCAGCTCGGACAGCCCGCTGTGGCTGAGGGAGAACAGGTCGCTGTGTTCGTGCAGAAGATGTTTCTTACCCGGGCAGAGACGGCCAGCCGGGACGATCACGGCGAAGAGAACGGGCAGAATGCCCGTGACGCGCGGGACATCCAGGGAGATCATGACGACGCCTCCGATGTCAGGATAGAGATCAATGAGGCCCTGAGAAATGCAGAGAGTGTGATCATATAATTTAAAATGATCGGGCGCTGTGATTCTTGACATGGGATATGAGCTGATGTATCATCCAGATAGTATATCATAGTAAATATATATAAATAGTATGATAAGACGAAAAGCAGAGTGAGAGGAGTGGGTTTTATGGCTTCGATAAAAGAGATAGCCCAGAATGTGGGAGTGTCGATATCCACAGTTTCCAGAGTTTTGAACAATCCTGAATATAAGTGTTCCGACCCGGAAGTCCGGGAGAAGATATGGAATATGGCCATGAAACTCAATTACGTTCCAAATGAGGCCGCCCGGAAACTTAAGGCGGGAGCCCGGAGGGATGAGGAGAAGACCTATTATATAAATGTGCTGATGACGAGAATGGATTCGGCGACTGCTGACCCGTTCTTTTCAGAACTGCTCCGGGTGGTGGAGAGCGAGATACATAAGAATGGGTGCATACTCTCAAAGGTGTGGTACAGGTCGATATTTTCAGATGACAAAAGATGCAAATACGAGAATGTTGATCTGGTTATCAAGAAGATGCTGGACGAGACTGACACAAGGACAGATGGTCTCATAGTTATAGGAAGGTGCAGCCATTTTGCACTCAGAAAGCTCAGTCAGAACTACAAGAGCATCGTATATGTGAACAGAGATGCCGCCAGTGGAGAGGTGGACGAAGTCATATGCAATGGTGCACAGATCGCAAAGACGGCGGTTGAGTATCTTATCTCTCTCGGACATGAGAGCATAGGATATGTCGGCAACTGCGGCAGGGAGGCGAGATACATGGGGTATCTTGAGACCCTTGCAGAGCATGGTCTGGATATTGACACTGACTTTGTGATAAATACAAGGCTCAGCGAGGCGGATGGCTTTGAGGCTATGCGGCATTTTATGGAGATGGAAAAGACACCGACGGGCATATACTGTGCAAATGACATCACAGCCATAGGCATGCTCAAATACCTGGCAAAGGCTAGAAACAGATATTACATGCCGTCTATCATATCAAGTGATGGCATAGATGAAGCTCAGTTTACAAGGCCTATGCTGACGACGGTGGAGATATCAAAGTCGGATATGGGACGATTTGCCCTTTACCTGCTGCTTGACAGGCTCCGGGGCGGACACAGCGGAATTGCGAGGATAGAACTTCAGTGCAGGCTGATCAGGAGGGAGAGCTGTACCCCGGCCGAGGAGAGCAGATGGTGCGAATATTATATTTGATGAATTAAATATATGAAATACAAGGGATAATACGGATGTATGGCAGACGCATTTACAAAGGCTGTTTGCAATACATCCGTTTTGTATATATAATGAGGGCAGGATGATCGCAGAATTGGATTGAGGAGAAAAAAGTTTGAAAGCAGCAAAATGGATCATGCGCTCCATAACGGTGCTTGTGGTGTGCGCAGTTGTGGGCGTTATCATAATGTCGGCGGTTATGGGCAGCAAAGCCAGAAATGCCATGAAAGAAGAGAAGAAATCTAAGGCGAAGAGTTCGTATGTGGAAAAGCAGATGGACGTGAGCGAGCAATTTCACAGCGTATATATTCAGCCGGCAAAGGATATGACGGTGAATATCCAGTCGTCATCAGATGAAGTGTGCCATATATATTATTTTGATTCTGATGAGGTGACACACCAGATATTTGTGCAGGATGGGAGTCTGGTGATGACCTGTACGGATGAGAGGACATTTGGGTCCGATATAGGTTTTGGAGATGACCCATATATCGTGGTTGAACTTCCATCTAAGCGTTACAGGGAGATCTCATTGATATCAGATTCCGGGCAGATATCCATCAGCCAGTCCATCAGATGCAGCAGTCTCGATGTGACTGAGGACAGCGGCCGTTTATTTATGAGCAGCGTGGATGCGAATGAAATGAATGTGAAGACGGGATCCGGTTCAGTGAGCATGGCGACAGTGATCGCAAAGGATCTGATATTTGAGGGCAAAAGCGGGGATCTGTCAGTGATAAATGTTGATGCAGACACTGTAAGTTTCAGTGTGGGTGACGGCCGTTTTGAGGGCTATAATATAGTGGCATCCGGAAAAGCAACGTATAGTTCTGCCAGAGGCGATATACTGATAGAGGGCTGTGACGGTTATCTTATGGAATTTGACTCACAAAAAGGTGATGTGCAGGTTTCTCTGTTCAAGCCAAAGAAGATAGCGGCTGTCAGCCAGAGCGGAAAAACAGATCTGCCGGAACAGACGGTGACTGGCACCGGAAGCTGTGTAGTGAATACGGATTCTGGTGATATCACGATAAAGTATGTTGAGGAATGATGACATGAAATTGGAATTTGAAGATATTAGAGGATATAAAAAACAGGTTAAAAGGTTGTTCCTGTCGGCATTTCCGAGGGAGGAGAGGCCTCCCATGTGGATGCTCACAAAGAGATGCAGGCAGGGGAAGGCGGAGTTTTCTGCTGTTGTTGATGACGGCCGATTTGTGGGTCTCACATATGTCATTGGAAATGACAGGGTAAAGACGCTTATGTTCCTTGCAATCGATGATGGGGCAAGGGATGGCGGCTATGGCTCAGAGATACTCAGATGCATACACAGTAAGTATTCCGGCGTGAAGCTTTTTCTAAATATAGAACCGATTGACAAGGATGCGCCAAATTACGAGCAGCGTTGCAGGAGAAAGGCATTCTATGACAGAAACGGTCTGGTGGGACTTGACTATCAGGTGCGGGAAGCCGGTGTGACGTATGAGATGCTCACATATGGAGAGTATGTCACAAAACAGGAGTATGAAGAAGTTATGACCGTGATGTACGGTGTACCGCTATACAAAATAGTTAAGAGAATGTAGATGCCGGATATGTGCCGGATGATATATTGTTCTGAAAGGAGAATGAAAGATGGACAAAAAGGTAAAGATCATACAGAAAAAGGATGAATATTCCATGGAATACAATGTAGGCGATGTCCTGACGGTGGACAGTACATGGTATGGAGGCGTTACTGTGCTTGGCAAGACAGGAGTTCCGGTGTCAATAGACAAGGATGAGTACGAGGCGATCACAGACAATCCTGGATCTGACGGTGATGAAGGTGGTGCGGCAGCATACGCCCCGGTCGGTGATCTTGAAGGCGGACTCAGACCCGCCGGAAAGGGAGTATCCACGGAGAAATTTGCTCACCTTCAGGAGATAGAGAAGGAAGTCCGCGGAGCGGTGAGGGACCTTCTTGCAGTGGCAAATCTGGAGCCGGGAGATGCATTTGTGGTTGGGTGCTCTTCAAGCGAGGTCGCAAATATGAGGATCGGCTCATTCTCCAGTGAGGAGATAGGCAGATGCATAGCAGGAGCTATGCTTGATGAGGTTGACGGCACAGGTATTTTTATGGCAGCACAGTGCTGCGAGCATCTGAACAGAGCCATCATAGTTGAGAAAGCATATGCAAAGGAGAACAGGATTCCGATAGTAAATGTGGTGCCTCAGCTCAAGGCGGGCGGCTCATTTGCAACGGCGGCATATTCTTATATGAAGGAGCCGGTTGCGATAGAGCGCATCCAGGCACAGGCGGGAATCGACATAGGCGATACGCTCATAGGAATGCATCTGGCACCTGTGGCTGTGCCGGTGAGATCGGAACACAGCATGGTTGGCGGGGCACATGTAGTCATGGCCAGAACCAGGGCGAAGTATATAGGCGGAATCAGAGCCGGTTACAAAGACGGAATCTGATGAAAAAGTCCATGCCCGGGGCTTTCTGCAAATGGGCGCACGATCAATTCATGGAGGTACAGAGAGAATGTACGACAACATAATATTTGACTTATATGGAACTCTTATAGATATTCACACGGACGAGGAAGATATAGCGGTGTGGAAACATATGTGTGAATTCTATGCACAGCACGGTGTGAAATACAATCCGGCCGGACTGAGATCCAGATACAAGAGACAGGTACGCCGTGCGGAACAGGCGATGGCGAAGAAGAAATTCAAATTTCCGGAAATACAGATACTTGATGTATTTGAACAGCTCACGAAGAAGAAGGATCAGACGGCGGATGACTGTGCGGAGCTCACCGTCATGGCAGCCCAGGAGTTCAGACGTGCATCGACTGAATATATCAGACTTTATGATGGGGTTAAGGAATTGCTTGAGAGTCTGAAAAATGCTGGCAGAAAACTCTATGTGCTGTCAAATGCCCAGAGAGTATATACCATGCCGGAGCTGCAGCAGCTTGGAATAGACGGATACTTTGAGGATATCTCACTTTCGTCTGATTTTGGAGCTATGAAGCCGGATGCGGCATTTTATCAGCAGGCGCTTGATAGAAATCACCTGAACCCGAACAAATCGATCATGGTGGGCAATGATGCCGTGTGTGATATCATGGCTGCAAGACAGGCGAGACTCCATACATGTTATATGCACTCACAGTTATCACCGGTTGACGATGCTGAGAGGGATATAAAGGCAGATTTTGTTCTGGATAAGGTGGATATACCAGAGCTTGGACGACTGCTCCTTGGCGGAGAAGATTAAGAGAAGAAACTGTAAAAGACAAGACAGGCATACGCAAAAAATAAAACAGCGGCTTTGATAGCGATGTCATTCTTAATTGAAGAGACATTGTTATCAAAGCAGCTGTTTTATGATTTCAATTGTTTTAAGATTTTGATTTTTAATGATTCTGGTTGTTTAATGATTCTGATTGTTTTATTATTCCGGTGTAACTGGAATATTGGAAGATCCTGCCGGACTTTGTCCTAGCTGAATAATTCTCCGTGTTTTTCGTAATCTGTTATGCGTGATATGGAGTTGTCATCATTCACAAATACAACCTTTGGTGTGTGCTCCTTTGCCTCCTCAGGAGTCATGGACGCATAGCACATGAGGATGATGTGATCTCCGACCTGCACCTGACGTGCTGCGGCTCCGTTCAGGCACATGACGCCTGATCCAGGCTCTCCGGCTATGGTGTATGTCTCGAAACGGTTGCCGTTTTCTATATCTACTATCTGTACCAGTTCATATTCAAGGATCCCTGCCGCTGCCAGAAGTTCGCTGTCTACAGTGATGCTTCCAACATAGTTGAGTTCTGCCTGTGTGACTACTGCTCTGTGTATCTTGCTTTTCAGCATTGTGATGTTCATATCTTTAACCTTTCTATAGCTGCGGGTAAAGCAGCAAATCCAATCAATCTAAAGTAAAATGGGAGGTATTCCTCATCAAAATACAAAAATACGACCCTCTTTGTCGCAATTATAATATCATATATTTGAGATAATGCAACATGAAATAAAATCATTTCTTGATTATATGGTTCATATATGTGAAAATAACTGCAGAAGTCAAATTGTGTTTTCTATTTAGAAGGGATGTTATGGGAAGTCAGAATTATTTAAGTTTGGCGTGTGAAAAGCTCGGCCATATAATGCTCGATGACAAGAGAAGAAAAGCTTCTGATATATATAAACTGGCATTAAAAAGACAGAAGAAAGGTGATTACAATCCTCCGTCTTACAACGAGGAGAAAATGAGCCTGAGGTCGGTGTTTGTTAATGGCGGTCTGTGCTTTTATGTCACACCGAAGGGTGAAACTGTGAAGGAGTATTTCCTGTATCTGCACGGCGGAGGTTTCATATCACAGATAACACATAATGAATGGAAATTTGTATTTGATACGGTGGAGCGTACTGGATATGGGGCGGTTGTCCCGATATATCCACTTGCCCCGGAACATACAGCTTCGGAGGCTGTGGAGATGCTGGCCGGAGCATATGAGAAGGTGTGCAGTAAAGAAGAAGTCAGCAGAGTAGTCATTATGGGATACTCGGCAGGTGGCTGTCTTGCTCTTTCAACTGCTATCCAGTTGTGGAAGAATGGTTCCCGGAGGCCGGACAAGCTTATACTCTGTTCGCCGGTTCTCGACACGGAATTTCTTGACAGAGATCTCATGGATGAGATAAGTGACCGCAGCAGATTCATGTACAGATACTATTTTACCCAGGAGATCAGGCAGTTCCTCAGGAACTATTGGGTCAAGAATTCGTCTGGAAAGCCGGAGATAGCCAGCCCGATATACTATGATCTCACAGATATATGTGATGCGATGGCTATATTTACGGTGGATGCCGATCTGCTCAACTGTTATGCCAGAAAGTTATATGACAATGTCAAAAAACTCAATATGAGGGTCCGTTACTATCAGTATTATTCGGTGGTTCACGATTATATTGAACACCCATATATTCCGGAGTGCAGGGGGATCATGAAAAAGATATCCGCCTGTGTGAAGGAGGACACGGACTTTCTGCCGTCGGATATGGAGAACGACATATGGTGCAGAGCCATGATGGCGGAGAGGTATCCGAAGCTGTACGAGGACAACGAGTCTATCAAGCTTGCTGACAAGATCGGTATTGAGCATAAGAAGAGAAATTCACAGTACACATTTTATGACAGGACGGTCATCATGGAACGACTTGTTGCGATTGATGACAGGGTGAGGAATTTCATAGATCGGTATGCCGACGGAATCATAGTGAATGTAGGCTGTGAGCTTGACACCATGTTCACAAGAGTGGATAATGGCAGGATAAAATGGTACAATGTTGATCTCCCGGAGCGAATAGAACTCAGGAGAAAATATATGGATACCAGGCCGAGAGAGGTGAATATAGAATCGCCTATATTTGACTTCAGCTGGCTGGACCAGATAAGCAAGCCTCAGGATACAGCCATTTTATTTGTGGCATATGACATGATGAGGTACTTTAATAAGGAACGTCTCAAAATCTTCCTCGATGCTCTGTGGAAGAAATTCCCGGGTGCAGAGGTTGTATTCGATGCAAAGAACTCTTCTGCAAAGAAAAGGTGGAACAGAAGCGTATTCTTTGGCAAGAATAAAGGAACCATGCTCAGGGTGAGTATAGACAACTGTACGAGCCTTATGTATGACTGGAATATAAAATATAAGATACTGTACGACGAAGCAATTCTAAGGAAGGATGATCTGGAGCGCATGTTCTCACACAGTGAGGCGAAGCAATTCAGACATGCGATAAAGAAAAAGTACGACAAGATCGTACATTTGCGGCTGGGTACAGAACATTTCCTTGACAAGGCGTGATAAATTGCAGACAAATGAGACAGACAGGGAAAGAACAGGTAAGATAAATGGATACAAAACAGATTAAACAATTTACAAGAAACTGGTGCATATTGGTGGGCGTTATATGCTTTATTCTCGGTATCGTTCTGGGATTTGTGCTTGGCAGGACCAGCGGTTTCACCAGCTCTAAGGCGTCACCTTCACAGAAGATCGAGTCGGGCTACACCATAGAGGACACAGAGATAACTCAAAGCATATATGACAATTACTGGAGCTACATCCCGACCGCATATATAAATGTAGGTGATCTGGGACCGGATGCGCTGCTTTACAAGATCAGCGATAAAGTGGCAAGGAACAATCTCGATTCGGAACGTTTTTACACAGGCGATGACGGATATATGCACTACAGTGACGACAATATAAAGAGCACTCTGGTCGGAGTTGATCTGTCAACATTTCAGGACAGCATAGACTGGGAGACTCTGGCGAAGAACAAAGACATAGATTTTGTCATGCTGAGAGTCGGATACCGTGGTTATACAGAGGGCGGCATCATGGCGGACTCGTCGTTTGAGGACAGCAAGGCAGCTGTCGTAAAGTACAAGATCCCGGCGGGCGTGTATTTCTTCACTCAGGCCATCACCTATGATGAGGGTGTGGAGGAAGCAGAATATGTCTTGAAACAGGTAAAGGGTATGAATCTGAAATATCCGATAGTCATAGACTCCGAGCTGATAGGTGACACGGAGGCCAGGGGTGATAATGCTTCGAACGATGAGAGGACGGACGGTATAGTAGGTTTCTGTGAGACAGTGAAGGCTGCCGGATACACACCTATGATATATGCAAGCCGTAATATGTTTGCCCAGTGCCTGGACATGGACAGGCTGGGAGATTACGAGCTGTGGCTTGCCCACTATGCAAATGTTCCGAACTTTCCATATAAATATACAGGATGGCAGTACACGGAGTCCGGTTCAGTCGATGGCATATCCGGTGATGTGGATCTGAACCTGTGGTTTAAGGACTGATGTATGTGTTCTGGTGTTTGCCGCTCAAAGCTTGATTAAAGCTTGATGTTTGTACTGCTGGTTGTCAAAGAAGGTTCTTGTTTCTGTAAATGTACATAATATTATATAGAAACAAATAAGGACGATTATGCTTATGGCTACAAAGATCATGATAGATGCGGGACACGGTGGTTATGATAACGGTGCTTCATACGAAGGCCGCCTGGAGAAGAATGACAATCTCAATCTTGCACTTGCACTTGGAGATGAACTAGAGCACAGAGGTTATGATGTGGAATATACGAGAACCACTGACAGATATGATTCTCCGGTCAGGAAAGCCCAGATAGGAAATGAGAGCGGAGCGGATTACTTCATCTCACTTCACCGCAATTCATCCCCCGAGGCGAATGGATATAACGGAGTCCAGACCTTGGTATATGACAAATCCGGAATCAAATACGACCTGGCGCAGAACATAAATAAAGAACTGGCAGGACTCGGATTCCGAAATATAAATGTGGAAGAACGTCCCGGCCTTGCGGTGCTCAGGCGTACCAATATGCCTGCAGTTCTGGTTGAGACGGGATTTATAAATAATGACTATGACAACTATCTGTTTGACTATAATTTTGAAGCTATTGCGGATGCCATAGCGAATGCGGTTGATGAGACGATAGGTGTGTAGCGGGCTTTGACATATGAACGGTGTAGATCATCTGCGGGAAGCTTAGATCGGCAGTTGATTTAATTAACGGTTAATTAACAAAAAAATATATTGACATTCTTTTCAGGGTGTGATAAATTAGTCAGCGATGAACTGCCGAAGACAGTAGGTGCCGTCTGGCGTAAGGATTTATCCGCCTACCGAGGAAAGATATCGTTAAATTGCTTTTAACAATATACTCTCAGGTCTTAGGGCTCTGAGAGTTTTTTTATATCTTGAATGTGCAGTCATTAGTAAAATAAGGAGG
>JAEDGW010000204.1 GCA_016297325.1 Coprococcus sp.
CCTTCTGGAACGGATTCCAGATGGAGTGGGATGACCAGTGGATGGTGATGAATCCCTTGACGGTAAGCCCTCTGAACTGGAATACGCTTGTGGAGATATTCACTACCAGAAGTCATGGCCAGTGGGCTCCTGTCAATCAGATGGTCTACACCCTGCTGTTTAATGTCTGCGGTTACAATGCGACTGTGTTTCATGCTGTTTCCCTGTTCATGCACATCACCAACGTGTGCCTGCTCTATGCAGGCCTGCATATGCTGCTCACCGATGCCGCACATCTCCCCCAGAGGCGTTTATGGTGGATAAACGCAATCACATCATTTCTCTTTGCCGTTCATCCCTTGCAGGTGGAGAGTGTGGCATGGGTAAGCGCATCCAAGACATTGCTCTCAACTCTGTTCTATCTGCTGGGCTTCATCATGCTTCTCCGACATCTGCGTGGACGTGGATGGGCATGGCTGTCTGGCACGATGTGCATGATGTTGCTGGCATATATGTCCAAGGAGCAGAGTGTGGTCTTTCCGCTGCTTGCCACACTGGCGTGCCTATGGTATGGATTACGGCCGAGCAATCGCCGTTTCTGGTCTGTACTTCTCCCTCTCTTCTTATTCGCTGTTCTGATGGGACTACATGAAGTTTACTGGGTGGCAGGCTATAATCATTATGTGGCAGGTGACACCTACTCATGGTGGCAGCGTTTCTTCCTCTTCTTCTATTCCTTGGTGACCTATGTTTTCAAGTGGATATGCCCCACGGGACTGAACTGGATGTATCTGTTCCCCATGGGCATCAGTGACCCTCTGCCCCTGTGGCTGGTGTGCTATCCTGTCTTTGTCATGATGCTCGTCTATTCGCTGTCAGGCTGGTTACGCCGTGGTTACGTACTATCTTCGCTCTCCTTTGTCCTTGTACATCTGTTACTGGTGCTCCATATAATCGTATTGCCCCGTGCTGCAGTAGTGGCTGACCGCTATATGTATATTCCCATCATCGGCCTGAACTTTCTGTTTGCCTATATGCTTACGGGAAGTACCATATGGCTGAGATATAGGAGGTGGTGCTTGTGTGTGCTAGCTGTCCTTTCCATAATCTGTGTAACTGTATCGTATAACAGGACCGGTGACTGGAGTGATACCCGCACACTGAGGAATCCGAAAGCTATAAAAACAGAACAGAAACAACATGTTGTAAAGTGTGAATTATAAATAATTGTCAAACGCTAAAAAATTTTTCAAACATGAAGAAAACGAAACTAATGTTTGCCTGTTTTTCTATAGCAGGGCTTACAGCATTGAACTTCACTCAGTCAAGAGCCAGTTTCTTACGTAACACGCTGGCGAGCAGCAGTGATGAGGACCTTTTGGAATGCACAGACGCAAGTTCGTCTACGGCGACATCATCGTCTACGGAAGCTATAGACACTACACCCCTGGCATACTCAAACCAAATCAAGTGTAAGGAGGGGCCAAAAGGTACATACTTTAGGATATGCCAAAAGAACGGACCTGCAGATTCATGTAATGAAGGAGGATCAACAACATGTACTTGTGGACAGAACTGCGGTTAATGTGATTTCATGGGAGAGGGGATAATACCCCACTCCCTTATTGGAACTGGTTATATTGTTATCATTATGAATGACAAAAAGATATTATTATACATACAGATTGTGTTGCTGTCTGTATTAGTTTCTTGTAATAACAATAAGGAACAGATTCCTATTGCTGTAGAATGGGAATGTACGGAGTCAAACCAGAAGGATACATTTGACATTCAGTCTCTCTTCAAAGACCGATATATCCTTGCTCTGGAGGAGACGGAGAAGTCCAGAGTGGGCAATATTGAGAAACTGGTAAAGGTTGACTCCTTGCTGTTTGTCTTGGACAATCGACTGGCCATGCGAGTATTTGTATTCAATGCTACCACAGGCCGCTTCATCAACAGCATTGGCCGGACGGGAAAAGGCCCTGGGGAATATGTAGACATCAACGATTTCTCTGTAGACTCCTCGAATGGAACTGTATCTCTCATGAGTGAGAGGCATGAGATTCTCGTATATGACTATCAGGGAAACTTCATCAGAAAGAAAGGCCTGAGTTTCAGTGCTGACAAGATGGAAAGCAAGGATGGAAAATATTACTTTGCCTGTTTTGATGAAGGACGTGGTAGCCTCATTGTGACAGACAAGGACATGCATGTAACACATGAATATTTAGAGAACAGGAGAGGAGAACCTGTCGTGCTCTTCTGGTTCCCTTTGCAAAAAATGCAGGACGGAACTATCGCTTATTTCAGATATATGGACGATACGGTATACACACTGGACAAAAACGACTCGCTGAGCATACGCTATAAGGTGAATTTCGGTGAAAAGGGCATAGACCGAGAATTAGTGAACAAAGACAATATGCTAGAGATGGAAGCTACTCACAGATGCTGCATTTACATGTGCACAGAAAACGAACTGTATACATGGATCGGGTTCTATGACGACAACGAAGAACATGAATCGGTACTGAACAGAAAGACAGGCAAGTCCTTTGCCTATCCTACTCGCAATAAAATTGACTCTTCATTAGGTATCTGTCGATATGCCATAATGTATAGCATGCCCGGCATGATGGCAACAATAGTCGATAGTGAGGACATCAAGGAGGAACTGGTTCGGAACAAGGACTGCAACCGGGGTAACAATCCGGGAGTATACTTTCTGATCAATAAATGAGACTGAAGCATGAGACACCATGGATTGCCGGTTCTTTCAATAGGGAAGCATCGAAGATAATTCGCACATTATGATTCTATGAAAGCATATTACGTCACAGAAACAACTAACAGACAAAACCTACAAGACATG
>JAEDGW010000205.1 GCA_016297325.1 Coprococcus sp.
GTCAATTCATATTTGTTCATTACATTGCACCTCCTTATGGTCTCTGGCCCACAGCCGCCTGTGAGCAAGGAAAAATGATTAATACATCACAAGTGTTGATGTTATCATATTCTTGGAATCAGTTCAAGAACTTTTTTGCGAAATTTCGATAATTGCGCCATTATTATATATTATCATTTCATAAATCTCCATATAGCCAACGCCTATGGGGTTTTGAATTCAGGAGCATGCGTTCTGCTCCAAAGCGGAAACATGTTCCGCTGACATTCATAATTTCGTCTCTGCTCTATGCTTATGCTGGAAAAGAAGGTTCTCCACATCTTAGTGTATTCATCCTCAATGTCCTCCAGCTTCTTTAGCACATCCAGTTCCTCGTCTGTCAGATATCTTGTATATATGTCCTCATCTCTGGGGTGAATCACCGCCAGCTTTCTGTTGTCATCAAGAATCATCCAGTGCTCTGACATCATTCTGTCTGCGAAGTGATTGGCTACAAACATAACCACGTTGCTCTTAGGCTCTATGTGGCATACATAAACCCGTCTGTCTATAGCTACAAACCTGGCCCTCTCTCTGAACATATGAGCTTCATTGCTCACAGCCCTGCCAAGCTCCATAACCTTAATCACCTCAGGAAGTGTAAGCATATGCTCAATACTGCGGCCTTCCCTGAACGCTGCTATAAGATATCTGTAGGCTGCATCAAGGGCATCACCTCTCGCGGACATAAGTGTGTAGTACACATTCATGTACACCCGGTTTGATATACGGCGAATGGATCTGATTACCTTCTGCACCTTCTCCATGTCAGCCTCCACATGAATGTATTCAGCAAACATATCAAGCTGAGTAACCGGTTCTCTCATAAGTCTCACGTTCTCATGTCCAATATCAAGAGCCACACACCAGGCATCATATATACATGTAAGCATATCCTCCAGCTTATCTTTACAAGTAAACACCTTCATAACTATCACCCACTACGCCTTTTTATTGCATACATATGCATTCGTTTATCTCTATCCGTTACCCATACTCTGAAACTGGTCATCAAACAGGCTAAGCTGTCTGTACTGCTTGTTCTCCGCCGTAAGCCTCCAGTTCTCCTTTCTGTCGGCATCCACCATCTCCCGGACAATGTAGTCCCTCTCCATGGGAATCCTGTACATCATCTGTCCTGAACAGGTTATAAAATAATGCGCCCGCTTAAGTACAACCCCCATCTTCTTCAGGTTCTCAAATGTGAGAGTGCCATATCTTCTGGCATTGACTATTCTGGCCGCAGACTTGGGCCCTACCCCCGGGATTCTCAAGAGCATATTGTAGTTGGCAGTCTGAACCTCAACAGGAAATACCTCCAGGTGTCTTACCGCCCAGTTGCACTTGGGGTCCATCCTGAGATCCAGATCAGGCTCACTCTCAGAAACTATCTCATCAGCAACAAATCCATAGTATCTCATAAGCCAGTCAGCCTGGTACAGCCTGTGTTCTCTAAGAAGCGGCACTGCCGTGTCCTTCGGTGGAAGGGCAGGATCATCATTGATAGGGATGTACGCAGAATAGAAAACCCTCTTCAAATCGTAGCCCTGATAAAGACTCTGGGCAGTTCTGATGATAGTGTAGTCGCTGTCTCCCCCTGCTCCAACTATCATCTGGGTGCTCTGCCCTGCAGGGGCGAAAGCGCGTCTTCTGGCATCATCCCCAGTCATGGCAGGAAGAAGACTGCCTGAGGATAGGGAAAGAGCCTGTTCATTTCCTGATGACTGGGCATATCCCTTAGCGGCTTCCCCCAGTAAATCTACCTTACCACCGGATATTGTGCCTTTAGCCCCATCTCCTTCGTAATTGAATATGCTTCCCGGCAGATACTTATTTATAGAGCTTCTCTCCATGCGTGGGGACTTACCTATGGCAAGTCTGTGAGCTCCGATAGTGTTCGTCAGCTTACCCATAGGGTCAAGTATAGTCTTAAAGCTCTTGTTCGGTGCAAGACTCCTAAGACTATCATCCGTAGGAAGCTCCATGTTCACACTTATTCTGTCCGCAAGATATCCCGCCATGGAAAGGAGCTCATCACTGGCCCCCGGAATAGTCTTCACATGAATATAGCCGTTAAACCTGTATTTCGTTCTGAGTAGATAGAGAATTCTGCACATTCTCTCCATAGTATATGTAGGATTCTCTATGATTCCGGAGCTTAAAAACAACCCCTCTATGTAATTCCTCTTATAAAACTCTATAACCAGATCGCACAGCTCATCAGGCTCAAAGGTAGCTCTTGGCACATCATTGCTCTTTCTGTTGATACAGTACTTGCAGTCATATATGCAGTGATTGGTCATAAGCACCTTAAGCAGTGATATACACCTTCCATCCGCAGAAAAGCTATGACATATACCACATGACACACTGTTACCCAGGGTTCCCTTCTGTCCCCTTCTATCTACACCGCTTGAGGTACATGCCACATCATACTTGGCTGCATCTGCTAATATATTCAGTTTCTCATCTGTTGTCAGTCCTGTTATTATTCCATCCATGCCTTTATTATACGAACACCTGTTCGATATTGCAAGTGGTTTTTTATAGAAATATATACCAGACCGGCATTACCCTCAAAACCACCATCCTTTACCACTGTTTTTCCGCTTAGCAGAATTATACTCATACAGATGTACGTTTTTTGGTACAGCACCTTATATCCCCATAGACTGACACCTACCAGGTGTGCAAGCAATGACATCTCGCCTGACGGCTCGATGAACATTGGCCGTCATATAGAAATTTGT
>JAEDGW010000077.1 GCA_016297325.1 Coprococcus sp.
ATCATCCTTGCTTCCGCATGCAGTGAGAGCTGTCATAGCCAGAACTGCTGACATTGAAAGAGCTAATAATTTTTTGAGTTTCATTTTACATCTTCCTTTCATAATATCTGCACATGTCTGTGCATTTCTAGTTTTCATCTGAATAAATATACCATTGTGTTTCAAAAAAAGCAATTAATATATGAAAAAACTCACATAAAAAGGCCGCAAAAGGGCGAAACACAGTAAAATTATGGAATTTAATCATGATTTATAAATAAACATTGTTATATGAATAGTATTTACTATATAATAAATTTGTATTTCTGCAAAAAAATAATTGATATGTTATCACAAAAAGGGAGGATTATTACATGAGATACGAGATTAAGGGAGGTATGATGCCTGTTGTTGAGATCATTCTTGAGGCTGGTGAATCCATGAACTGCGAGAAGGGTGCGATGGTATGGATGTCGCCAAATATGCAGATGCAGACATCAGGTGGCGGAGTCGGCAAGATGTTCACAAGAGCCATAACAGGTGAATCAATGTTCCGCAATACATACACAGCACAGGGCGGTCCGGGCATGATAGCATTTGGATCAAGCTTTGTGGGAAATATCATGGCAGTTGAGATAGGACCGGGCAAAGAGATCATTTGTCAGAAGTCGGTATATCTTGCTTCTACACCGGGAGTGAATCTGGAGATAGCATTTCAGAAGAAGATAGCCGGAGGTTTCTTTGGAGGCGAGGGATTTATCATGCAGAAGATCACAGGTCAGGGAATAGTATTTCTTGAGATCGATGGATCTGTTGTGGACTATATGCTTGCACCAGGACAGCAGATGGTCATAGATACTGGATACCTTGCCATGATGGATGCAACCTGCACATTGAATGCTGAGACTGTAAAGGGCGGAGCCATGAACATGTTCTTTGGAGGAGAGGGCTTCTTCAACACAGTAGTCACAGGTCCTGGAAGAATAACACTTCAGACCATGCCGAAGTCACAGCTTGCCGCTGAGATAGCGTCCATGATCCCATCAAAGTAAATTCTAAATCGGACAATTTATTCGATAAGATAAATTCAGCAATAACATAAAGAAGCAATTATATATAAAGAGACAACTATATATAAACAAATAACAACAGCGAAACGATATAAACAATTCAAATAAAGGATAAAAAGGAGAGTAATTTATGAACATAGAGATACCTTACAAGATCTACCTTGAAGAGAGCGAGATGCCAAAGCAGTGGTACAACGTGCGCGCCGACATGAAGAACAAGCCGGCACCTATACTGAATCCTGCAACACTTAAGCCTGTCACAGTTGAGGAGCTTTCTCCGATATTCTGTACAGAGCTTGCAAAGCAGGAGCTTGATGAGACAACACCTTATTTTGATATTCCAGAGGAAATCAGAGAATTCTACAAGATGTACCGTCCGGCACCACTTGTAAGAGCATACTGCCTTGAGAAGAAGCTCGGAACCCCGGCACATATCTATTACAAGTTTGAGGGAAACAACACATCCGGAAGCCACAAGCTCAATTCAGCCATTGCACAGGCATATTATGCAAAGAAGCAGGGGCTTAAGGGTGTAACCACAGAGACTGGTGCAGGACAGTGGGGAACAGCGCTCTCCATGGCATGTTCATATTTTGATCTGGACTGCCAGGTGTACATGGTAAAGGTATCATATGAGCAGAAGCCGTTCAGAAGAGAGGTTATGCGTACATACGGAGCACAGGTCACACCATCACCATCCATGAAAACAGAGGTTGGACGTAAGATAAATGCTGAATTCCCTGGTACAACAGGAAGCCTTGGATGTGCGATCTCAGAGGCTGTCGAGGCAGCCACAACACAGGAGGGCTACAGATATGTACTTGGATCAGTCCTGTCACAGGTTCTCATCCATCAGACAGTTATCGGTCTTGAGACAAAGGCTGCCCTTGACAAATACGGAATCAAGGCAGACATGATCATCGGCTGTGCAGGCGGCGGATCAAACCTCGGAGGCCTTATATCACCATTTGCAGGAGAGATACTCAGAGGCGAGGCTGACTATGATATAATCGCAGTTGAGCCTGCATCCTGTCCAAGTCTTACAAGAGGAAGATATGCATACGACTACTGCGATACTGGAAAGATATGTCCACTTGCCAAGATGTATACACTTGGAAGCGGATTTATCCCATCACCAAATCACGCCGGAGGACTTCGTTATCACGGCATGAGCTCTATAGTATCACAGCTCTATGATGATGGAATCATCACAGCAAGAAGCGTGGAGCAGACAGAAGTATTCAAGGCTGCTGAGATGTTCGCAAGAGTTGAGGGTATACTCCCAGCTCCTGAGAGCAGCCATGCAATAAAGGTTGCTATAGATGAGGCACTCAAGTGCAAGGAGACCGGCGAGGAGAAGAACATAGTATTCGGCCTCACAGGAACAGGTTACTTCGATATGGTGGCATACCAGAAGTACAACGACGGTGAGATGTCAGACTATATTCCTACAGACGAGGAGCTTGAAAAGAGCTTTGCAACACTTCCAAAGGTTGAGTAACTTGAAAATAAAAAGTCAAAGGCGAAAATTTGACGAAAATATAGCCGTATTTAGTGTATAGACTTAGATTTTTCAACCAAAATTTGCAAAATACTGCAAAGTTATGCGAATAAGGTCTAGACAACCGGAGAAATAAATTATATGATACAAGGGTTGAACGTTAGAATCACCTATTTAATATAGTAAGTTCTGATGTGCAACCCGGACATATAACTATAACATTGTTAGGTAGCAAGGGAGACTTTTTATGAAAGCGTACAGTGAATTATCAAAAGAAGAGTTAATGGAACTTAGAGAGCAGCTGCTTGCGGCATATGAGGAGAAGAAGGCTCTTGGCCTGAACCTTGATATGTCAAGAGGTAAGCCATCACCAACCCAGCTTGGAGTATCTGTTGGTCTTATGGATGTTATCAACAGTGATTCTGATATGAGATCAGAGTGTGGCACAGACTGCAGAAACTACGGGTGCCTTGATGGAATACCAGAGGTCAAGAGACTTATGGCTGAGATGATGGGTACAACTGAGGATCATATCTTCATTGGTGGTAACGCAAGTCTTACTCTTATGTTTGACACTGTATCAAGAGCATATACACACGGAATAATGGGAGAGACACCTTGGTGCAAGCTTGACAAGGTGAAGTTCCTCTGTCCTGTTCCAGGATATGACAGACATTTTGCTATCACAGAGCATTTTGGAATAGAGATGATCAACGTACCTATGACAGTGACAGGTCCTGACATGGATATGGTTGAGGAACTTGTAAACTCAGACCCAGCAGTAAAGGGTATATGGTGTGTTCCAAAGTATTCAAATCCACAGGGTATCTGCTACAGCGATGAGACAGTAAGAAGATTTGCAAATCTTAAGCCTGCAGCTAAGGACTTCAGAATATTCTGGGACAATGCATATGTCATCCACCATCTGTACGAGGACAATCAGGTTGAGATACTTGATATCATCAGCGAGTGTGAGAAGGCCGGCAACCCGGATATGGTATATGAGTTCGCTTCAACATCAAAGGTAAGCTTCCCTGGTTCAGGTGTATCAGCAGTGGCTATGTCACATGCGAACCTTGAGGATGCCAAGAAGCATTACACGATCCAGACCATAGGTAACGATAAGGTAAATCAGCTCAGACATGCAAGATACTTCAAGAACCTTGACGGACTTAAGGAGCATATGAAGAAGCATGCTGATTTCATGAGACCAAAGTTTGAGGCTACACTCAAAGTCCTTGAGGAGGAGCTTGACGGACTTGGAATCGGTTCATGGATCAAGCCTCTCGGCGGATATTTCATATCATTTGATGCCATGGAGGGCTGTGCAAAGGCTATAGTTGCAAAGTGCAAGGAGGCTGGAGTCATCCTCACAGGCGCAGGAGCAACATTCCCATATCACAACGATCCAAAGGACAGCAACATCAGAATTGCACCTTCATTCCCTACACCGGAGGAGATGCAGCAGGCAACAGAGATATTTGTTCTCTGTGTAAAGCTTGTAAGTGTTGAGAAGCTTCTTGCAGCATAATGTGAATGTGAGTCATTTCAATATATAATTTATTATGAATATATAACAGAGATAATAAAGAGATCTCGTTCAGATTAAAAAACTGGACGAGATCTCTTTTATTTAATTATAAGATTTATACTAATACAGTATACGCCATTATTCAAAGAATGAACATTTGACCGATTTTGTGACTATACAATCAAAAACGGTCAAACAGACAACAAAATGTGAACAGCGCAAACGGTTGAAAAAGCCTGTATATACATAAAGTTACAAAATGTTCATAAATTGGACATCATTTTGGCAATTTTTCATCATTGATATATCACAGCTATGTACTTATAATTTAGAGATGATAAGAACCAGTCTTATTAAGGAAAATAAATATCGCTGGTTATAGATAATTGATTGCCAGGGGGAATCTGATTGTTTAACTACTATATATATAGAACATACTTCAATGCAAAACACAGTTTTGACGGCGATGTGTCGAAGATACACGGACATTCATTTACCGTACTCACTTATATCGGTATGAAGGACAGGAATGAGGAGATTCCATTTTTCAAACTGGAAGCCATAGTGTCATCATTTATCGACAAGTACAGAGGAAGATATCTGAACGAGCTTCCGGAGTTTGCCGGGTGTGAGAACACACTTGAGACCATAGGAGATTATTTCTATGAGGAGCTTCGGCGCATGCTGGAAAAGAACGGTATGGAGCTTTATCAGCTTGATATCTCAGAGAATCCACTGTGTGTATATCAGGTGTCTGACAGGCTGCTGCTCCCTACGATGAATATGGATGAGAGCGGCAGGAATTACCAGAAGATATTTGATGATATATTGAAGCTTGAAGGTATGACAGGAGTGAGCTGATAGTTAATACACATATATAATGATGAAATGTAACTGACATAAAATACTACATTAGATGAGGCGTGATGGTTATGAAGAACAGAGTAAGATACAAAAGAAATTGGACAAGAAGAGTTATTGCAGTCTGTATGCTTGCTTTTTTAGCGGTCTTTCCACTTGCGGGAGGATCAGACAAGGCATTTGCGGCAGGGGATGTTGCCACGCAGACAGATGCATCAAAGGAAGTTTCAGACGGCCCTGTAACGACAGGCCTTGTGATCGACGGATATTATGGTGAGTGGAGCCAGTATCCATCTGCGGATATCACATATAACAGCAACAATGGATATTCAGTTCACAAGGGACAGCTTGCAATAGAGAATGGAAGACTGTATGTGCATTTTTCCATGAATGATCTGTATACTTCCCAGATGCAGTTCCAGCTTTGGAACATTACGGTCAATGGCAAGACCAGCGTGCTGAATATACTTCCGGTGAATGCTGACGGCTCCATCAACTGGGGTGGACAGATTTATAACCTCGGTGAGGGCATACATAGGAATTTCGGTGTATTTGCCGGATATTACAATGACGTGGCCGGAGATGTGGCTTTCACAGTGTATGATGCCGCACACACAGAGACAGGCAAGGGCGATGAGATAGAGTTTTCCATATCGCTTGATAAACTTGCAGCCTATCTTGGCATAAATATCGACCAGGGAGCAACGATCACTGTCTCAAATCCGAATATCGGTGCGCAGGGTGTCACGATAACCGGAACACCGACAGGTCCGTGGGCCGGAGCTGCCATGGCTATGGCTCTTGCAACCGGCGGTGTATTTGCAATTAGAAGAAAGAAGAAGACAAGCAGATAGGATTCTGGTGTTGATATGATTTTAAAGGAGGACAGTTCCTGGGATGAATACCATATTGATAATATCATTTGTACTGTGGATATATGCGCTTACTGTGCTTAAGCGGGGCAAGCTTGATTTCTGGTATTTCATCGTGGGAAGTGTCGGCTTGTTTATATATGCGCTGATCGTGGTTGAACCTGTGGTTCTGGCACCTCTCCAGAAAGCGGTTTCAGCGGTAGCTGGTATGTTTGGAGACATGACGGGCATATACGAATCGTATTTCAACAAGAATATCATATTTATCTCCACAGGAGATACGAATCTTTCCATGTATATAGACTATGAGTGTTCGGGAATCATAGAGATATTGGCATTTCTGGCACTTCTGTGGTTTTTTCCGCTATATCACACATATGAAAAGATCGTTTTAAGTGTCAGCGGCACGGCGATCATATTTGCGTCAAATGTGCTGAGGATATTTGTCATATGCCTGATAATATATGTATTTGGCGGAAGTGCATATTTCATAGCCCACACCATAATCGGCCGTCTTGTATTCTATGCATGTACGGTGGCACTTTACTTCTTTGTGTTTACAAAGTCCCAGATTATAAGGCAGAAGGTAGGAGGTTTTAAGTTTGACGTTCATAACGCAGATGTTTCATAGTTCTATCATATTCTGGGCCGCCTGGGTCATCATACCTATAGTTATGGAGATCATTCCCACTATAGGTAATTTTGTGATACTCATAAAAAAGAAGATCGTATCAAGAAAAGAGAAGGCTGTGGATTTCTCACCTGAGATAACCATGATCATACCGGTATACAATCAGGAGCACAGCCTTAAGAGGTGCATCAGATCCATAAATGATTCCAATTATCCAAATGACAAGATATATATACTTGTGGTCAATAATATGAGTACGGACCACAGTTTTGAGGTGTTCTGTGAATGCCAGGAGGAGTTCCCTGAACTTACGATGAACTGGGTAAATTCAAGACAGGGAAAATCCAAAGCGCTCAATCTTGGACTTTTCAACAGTTTTGGAAAATATGTCATACACATTGACAGTGACGGTGTGCTCCAGAAGGATGCCATCAGAAATATGGTTACAAAGTTTGAGAGAAATCCGGATATAGACTGCATGACCGGAACGATCATGACTAATCCAGAACTGATAGACGATACCGGGAAGTTTGGACTCAGGCTGCTGAGAAAGCTTGAATTTTTTGAGTATTGTCAGGCGTTTCTGGCAGGAAGAAATTTCCAGTCGGAGTTCAACAATATATTCACACTTTCAGGTGCTTTTTCTGCATTCAGGCGTTCGACGATCATGAGAACGAACATGTACAACACCGATACTGTGTGCGAGGATACCCATGTCACATTTCAGATAAGGGATGTGCTTGGCGATAAGGTAGTTCTCTGTAGTGAGGCTATATTCTATGTAGATCCGATCGAGGATATGAACAGACTGTATATACAGAGGCAGAGATGGCAGAGAGGTGAGATAGAGGTAGTGCATATGTTCATGAAGAACAGGATGCATGTGGTCAGAGGATTTTTCTCAGATTTTATAGTCAGGCTGGTGATGTTTGACCACACATTTGCATTCCCACGTATGATATGGTATTTCGCACTCATATGTCTGGGATTTGTCAATTATCCGTTCAGTCTCATCATACAGTCGGTCGTGATCATGTATCTGCTGTACGTTTTCACCACGACACTTCTATATATATGTATAAGCCTGTTTCTCAAACCGTTTAAGAAACTCAGGCGGTACTATATGAAAAAATGGTATCTTGTGTTTTTGCTTCCTCTGTACAATTTCGTGGTATTCTGGTTCAGGTTTGCAGGCATAATAAATTCCATGAAGTCAAAGGGAAGCTGGAAGATGAAAAACTTTACAGAGGAGAGAGATACCGCAGCAGGTATTGTGAAGGGCGATTTTCTGTGGCTTAGGAAAGGGCTGGAGAAGGCCCGCAGATTTGTAAATTATCAGGATGATGATGTTTCAGGTGGACACGAGGAAAGATGCGATGAATAGACAAATAGATAAAAGTAAAAACAATTTCAAGGAAAAGACATACAGGGGAAGGCTTGTTGCCGCATTGGTACTTGTGATCCTCACGATAGTGCTTGAGACGGTGTATTTTGTATATCATATCTCTGACAACAGGGATAATGTGCTGCAGGCATATGAGGATGAACAGTCACAGACAGTCGGTATTCTTGCCGGAGGACTTAAAGGCATGGCAGAGGATGAGATGGTAGATCTCATAAGGCAGACCGTTCCGGTATCTGGAAGTACATGGGGATTTCTGATAAGTGACAGTGGCGTTTCGTATATGAAGGACGAGGATACTACGAAGTCTCTGGAGTATATATCATCTGTCAGTGCATTTGATGAATATATGGATAGCCTTGGCGGTATAGTGAGCGAGGCTGCTGTGCCGGGAACAGGATATATATGCGGAATATTTACAGATACAGACTATGTTCTTGACAAATACGGTACAAATACCATGGAGTTCTATATAATAATTGCTGTTGTGGCGACTGTTCTGGTATTTGGATGTATATTGATAGAGTTCGCCGGAAGGATTGGCCATGAAGGGCGGAAGGTCATAGCTCTTAAGGCTGCTCTTGCCGAGAGAAACGAGAAATTCGGCGAGTATGAGAAACTGACAGATCAGTACGAGGAGGAACTTAGGAACAGGGAGATGGAAGGTGGCGAGATGAAGAGAGAGGGATATTATGACATGGATATTGTCGACACCCTTCTCAGAAAATCTTCAGATCCTGAGCTATTCCCGATTACATTCATGTTCATACGTGTTCGCATGGGGGACAGATATTTCTCAAGGGATGCCATATTCAGGATCATGGATTTCATCAAGAGTACCATGGGGAAAAATCATATCACAGCGGAGGTATCAAAGGGATATTTTGTGGTGATAATGTATAAGACTGATATGGATATGGCTAAAAAGGCAAAGGCAGACATGCTTGAGAAGTGGGAGGAATTCTCCAAGGGTGCGGAACTTGAGGCGGTTTTAAAGGAGACCGGAAAAGGAGAAGATCCAAGACAGGTCTTTTATCATGAGAAGGACAGGCTGCTTGATCTGACGGACTGGCAGTAGAACTTATACATTTACAGGAAAGGCTGCGTATATATTATGAGATTCAGACAATACAAATTCAAATTCTATCTCAATGCCAGACATGGCATATACAAAAACGGTGTTCTCGGTGAAGTGCATCCGCATACCTGGGAGATAGTGATAAATGTTGTGAAGGGCAGAAACGAGACAGTAAAGTTCCATCATCTTGAACACCGAGTTGAGGAATTCTTAAGCGCCTATCAGGACAAAACGCTAAATGACGTGCCTCCATTTGACATGATAAATCCGACTCTTGAGAACATATGTGAATATTTCAAGGAAGAACTCACCAGGATACTCAACAGGAACGGATGGATATTCCTTATGATGGAGATGAGTGAGTCTCCTTCGATGTCATATGTGGTGAGTCTTATCGATGACAGTTATACGGAGGAGATGCAGACCATTAATTCACTTACAGACAGGATACTCAGAGAGATAAAGGAAAACGACGCAGACAAATGACAGAAAGAGATACTTCCACCAGGAGAAAATTGAATATATATTTTGCCCTTGGGGTAGTTATGCTGGCAGTCCTTGCGGTGGTGGGCGTGATACATTTTAAAAGTGTGGTGACAGAGCCATCTGGAAATGATGTATGGGGCCACCTGTATAAATCGAGGTATCTGTACGAGGCATTGAAGAGAGGTAAGTTTTATCCACTGTACGATGACACATGGTATAACGGTATCCAGCTTTTCAGATACTGGCCGCCTCTTTCGTATTATATAACGGCATTTCTCATGTTTTTTACCGGCGGCGATGTGATACTTGCATATTACATGCTGTTTGGCGTGTATGTTTTCTTTGGAGGACTGGCGTTCCTCCTCATAGGAAGGAGACAGGGGAGACCGCTGTTTGGTGCTGCGCTTGCCATGCTCTGGTTCTTCATGCCTGAAAATGCCAGAATGTAT
The DNA here is from genome assembly GCA_016297325.1 of Coprococcus sp. Taxonomy (GTDB): domain Bacteria; phylum Bacillota; class Clostridia; order Lachnospirales; family Lachnospiraceae; genus Coprococcus. Next base: position 9,861 of record JAEDGW010000077.1, read on the forward strand.
GTGGACGAGGGCAATATGCCGAGAATGGTGGTATCATTCCTTCTTCCGTATCTCATATATTTCATCTGGGTGTACCTTAGGGAAGAGAAGAGATGGGCGCTGGCGGGAATACTTATATTCACCATGCTCATAACGGTGACACATATCATGATGATAGCCATGATAGGAATAGGAACGTTTCTTTTCCTGTTATTTGACCATCATAGGGGAATGGGAGTCAAGAGACAGATAATCATACTTGTGACCATGATCTGCGGAATACTCATCATGGGTGTGTGGCTCCTGCCATCCCTTTCAGGCGGAATATCATCCATGGATTCCGAGGCGGCGTCGGATGTCATGACCATGTGGATGTCAGATCTGTCCTCATCCCTCAATCCAATGAACCGTCTGAATGGACATGCCAGTGCATTTTACTTTGGAATATCTGTTGTACTGCTATCGGTTGCTGGAATACTTCTGGCAGACAACAGGAAGAAGTCGGGTTTTATTCTTGCCTTGGTTATCCTTGTGCTGACAACACCTGACGTACTGCCTATACTGCGAAAACTTCCGATGAGCCAGGCGCTCTGGATGACGAGATTTACAGTCATTGCGTATGGATTTTTCTTGCTGTCCCTCATAGAGTGGAACAGGCTGAAAAAGCCGTTTGTGGTGGCGGCTGTGCTTATACTTGTCATCGATGCGATACCATCATTTACTTTTGAGAGATACAGCGTTCCGGCAAATGATGACGGCGTGAAGGCTGCTAAGCTCATGAAAGCAAATACTACACAGAGAGCTTCGCTCATGGATCTGTCAGGCCTCGGCTCATATCCGTCCTACGGACTGTGCGTGGATGGCAGAGTGTCTTATACATTTGGCTGGGCATGGCAGGGGGCTGTCACGGCGGACAACATCATGCTCCTTAACCAGTCACTTGAAAATGAACAGTATGATTATCTCTTTGACAGATCTGTTGAACTTGGAGATGACACAGTTGCCATCGAAAAGCGATATGTGGGCTTAAAGGGGAAGACCCTGCAGGATGTCATAGACAGCGCAAAGAAGAGCGGTTACACGCTGACTGATGAAAAAGATTCGGTGTATCTGTTTACATTAGACTGCCCCGATGAGTGGGGAGTGGTGACAAGATATGAAGGAATTGCCATAGGAGATTATGCGGACAATGTAACCTTGGCATTTCCTGTATTCAGATCCGGATCAAGCTCGAATATAGAGGATTATACCTGTGATGAGCTCTATGAGTACAAGATGGTTTTTCTGACCGGATTCACATATAACAACAGGGAAAATGCTGAGAAGATGGTAAAGGATCTTGCAGATCACGGAGTGAACGTTGTCATCGATATGACGCATATCCCGGCGGATAACGCCACAAGGCAGCATGTATTCATGGATGTAACCAGTATGTCTGTTACACTTGAAAATGCTTATCCTTCCCTCACATACAATGGCAGTCAGGTCTTAGCGGGGGCATTTCCGGAGGGGATGGAAGAGTGGAATACCGGATATATAACAGGAGACATAAAAGTGACAGGTGAGTTCAATTATGAGATGGAGAAGCTTGCATTTGCTGCGACAGCGCAGGATAGTGACAATATAAAATATGTCGGCCTTAATCTGGTGTATTATTACAGTGTGACCGGTGACGGCGGTGTTCAGGAGATGATAGAAGATATCCTTGGAGCAAACTCATCAGATCTTCCGCAGAGGACTATAGTGCAGATCGCCAGAGAGATATCGGATGAAGGCATGGTCATAACGACAGATCAGACTTCCGATATCCCGGATGGTTCATATATAAATACAACTTTGGCGTATCAGGATATATTTGTATCAGACTCCGATATATCGGAGGAGAACAATCTTCTGTGTGTAAAGCCTGGAGTTACTACTATAAAGTTCAGGTATCCTATGCTTCTGCCAGGAATGCTTGTCAGCATGATAGGACTTTTGGGCATGGTGGGTATATGGATATTTGCCAGAAAAAAATAATATTTATTGTAGATTTGGTGTTGACAGCATCTGAAAAAAATAGTAACATAACGGTGTTATGAAACGTAACACTGTTATGTTATTTTTATATTACGATCGAATGGGTGGGAATTATGGCAAAGAAAATACAACATGACAGCGAGACGAGGAAAGAACTTCTAAGGTGTGCCAAGGAAGAGTTCATGGATAAAGGATTCATGGGAGCGTCGCTCAGGAACATATGTCAGAAGGCAGGAGTGACAACCGGAGCACTGTATTTCTTTTTCAAGGATAAGGATGATCTGTTCTGCAATGTTGTGGGACATATGCTTGACAGCCTCAATGTTGTGCTGACCGAGCATTTCTCCTTTGAGGTGGATGAGATGAAAAACGGCATGGCATCAGATCACGATGAGGACAGCGATTTTGAGTCGGCCAGGAACATAGTACATGAGCTTTATAAGCATAGAGAAGAGGTGCTTCTCGTTCTTACAAAGTCACAGGGCTCCAGCATGGAGAGCATGCCGGACAACATGGTGGATCAGATGGATGCACACAACGCATTTATATGTGAGGCGATGTGCAAAGCATACGGAACACCGATGGTTGACAGGAATGTGGTACACTGGATGTCTCATTCACAGATCGATATGTTCATATTCATGGTGACACATATAGACAATGAGGAGGATGCCCAGAAGTTCGTTGAGACTGGCATGAAATATCTGGTCTCAGGCTGGTACGGTCTCGTTAAGCCGTGGCAGGATCCAGAATAAAGGCTGATAGAAATAGCAAATTAGAAAATATGATCATTTATATATTGAAGGATATTTATTAAAGGTCTTCCGAATTACATGGAAGACCTAAAAAAAGATATCGTCCATAACAGCGTTATGTATGCAGATGAACACATGAATAGTTGATGAAATGTAATTGCTGTTTATAAAAATATAGTAAATGAAAAATAGAACAAAGAGGACATCATAAAG
>JAEDGW010000206.1 GCA_016297325.1 Coprococcus sp.
ATAGAGGAGGAGATCAAGGCTCTGGCATTGCGATATGCAAATGAGAGCCAGGTATGTGGTTGTGTTATATGTGGATGTGACTGGAGAGATGCACAGTGCATTCGTGGATAAAGAAGATCCAGAGTATGAATATAGTGTGAGCACAGGCAATTTCTTCCTGGATACAAGTGTTGTGGAGATAGATTAAACCAGTGGTTTATAGATAATATTCCAGTCGTGGTATAAACTATGGAATATAAAAGCAAAGCTTATAAGGCGATGTCAGGTTTCGATACGAATAGATGGAATAATATCAAGGGGGATGCATGATGGATCGCAGAGAGATGAACAGAAATATATTTCAGGATACAGAGCGTATGTGTAAGATGGACACAGAGCTTTCAGATGCTACAAAGGTGTCTGTGGCAAGTCAGCGCTTTATTGCAGAGACTGAGGATATACCAACGCCTGAACTGAATATTTACAAGAAGAAGGCAGATGTAGTTGTCTCGAAGAAGAGAACATATGAGGCGGCAGCAGCCTATAAAGGAAATCACGTTGCAGTGCATAACTTTGCATCTGCGTCTAATCCAGGTGGTGGAGTTGTAAATGGTTCGGGAGCTCAGGAGGAATGTCTATGCAGATGCTCCAATCTGTATTTCTGCCTGAATACACCTGATATGTGGGGAATGTTCTACACGCCACACAGGGCAGCACATGATCCAATACATAATGACGATATCATATACACACCGGATATCGTTGTGTTCAAGACTGATACAGATTGTCCGGAACTCATGGAGCGAGACGCCTGGTATAAGGTTGACGTGATCACATGTGCGGCACCGAATCTCAGGGCAAATCCTAGCAACAGGTATAATTCCGGGGATGGCACAAGTGCTGTGACGTTGAGCAATAAAGAACTGCAGGCACTTCATGAGAAGAGGCTCAGAAGGATTCTTGACAGTGCAGTTATGAACCATGCAGATACAGTGATCCTTGGTGCATTTGGCTGTGGGGCGTTCTGTAATGAACCTCATGTCGTGGCAACAGCAGCGGCAAATGTGGTGAGAGATTATATGTATACATTTGAGAATATTGAGTTCGCGGTGTACTGTGGGCCAAGGGACGATTCCAATTACAGAGTGTTTAACAGCGTATTAAGGTCATTGTAAAAATGCAAAATAAATTAAGTGATATACAGCAATTATATGAAGTTGGATAAAAAGACATTTGAATAAAAAAGTAATTGAGACCTGATACTTAGGATATGGGTGAGAAAATGACTGTAGAGAATATAAAGGATTTATTGAAAACAACTGAATACGATTTCCTCAGAAAAGACGAAAATCTTGGAAATAAGATCATCCTTCTCACACTTGGTGGAAGTTATGCCTATGGTACAGACCATGAGGGCAGCGATGTGGATATAAGAGGCTGCGCAGTGAATGATAAGACGCAGATACTGACAGGCGAGGATTTTGGACAGGTCGTTGATGTTCCGACGGATACAACGGTCTACTCATTTAACAAGCTGGTCACACTGCTTACCAGTGTCAATCCGAATACGATAGAGCTTCTTGGCAACAAGCCTGAACACTATCTGTATCTGTCACCGGTGGGCAGGGAATTGATCGACAATGCACATCTGTTTCTCTCAAAAAAGGCATGCCAGTCATTTGGCGGATATGCGAACCAGCAGCTGTACAGGCTCAACCAGAAAGCTGCAAGACAGCTTTCACAGTCACAGCTTGAGGAGCATATATTAAAGACTTTGGAGTTTATGCAGACTGATTTTGTTGGCAAATATTCAAAGTTTGATAGTGATCAGATCCATCTATATACGGACAAGGCAGTCCAGGAGGGATACGATACAGAGATATTCATGGATGTAAAGCTGACACATTACCCACTTCGGGATTATTGTTCCATGTGGAATGAACTGCAGAATACTGTAAAGCAGTATGGAAAGATAGGCAAGCGGAATGAGAAGGCTGCACTTCACGGCAAGATATCCAAGCATATGATGCACCTTATCAGACTGTATATGATGTGCCTCGACATACTGGAAAAAGAAAAAATAGTGACATACAGGGAGACTGAACATGATTTACTCATGTCAATAAGAAATGGTGAGTTCCTTGATGACCATGAACAGCCAACACCGGAGTTTTTCGAGATGGTTGATGAATATGAGAAGAGGCTTGAGTATGCAAAGGCGAACACAAGTCTGCCGGATGAGCCGGATTACAAGGCAATCAGAGAATTCAGGGCCAGTGTGAATGAGAAAATAGTGAAAGATTATTAAAAGTATTATACAAATTTTAGAAATAATTAATTGAATAAATCCTCCTTGTGATATAAGGTTAGAATAATATATATGATAATGGCGTTTCTGTACTAAGTCAGACATATATATTCAAAAAATATCACGAGGAGGATTTTTATATGAAAGAAGTAAAACAGCCAAAGAAGCCGTTGATATTTTATTATCTGATAGTGCTTATCATAATTATGGTTCTCAATTTCATATTTGTCCCATGGTTTACTGAGAGAAGTATAGAGGATGTGGACTATGGTACATTCATATCCATGACAGAGGAGAAGAAGATTGACGAGGTAGACATTGAGACCCAGTCAAATGTCATTTATTTCACAGGCAAGGATGACAAGAAGGTGTACAAGACTGCTATGGTGAGTGACGAGAACTTAACCGAGAGACTTTACAAGTCGGGAGCCAAGTTCTCAGGTCAGGAGATCAAGCAGACATCACCGATACTCAG
>JAEDGW010000078.1 GCA_016297325.1 Coprococcus sp.
AGAGCATCAAAGGAGGCATAATGGAACGCATTGTCAAGGGCATATGGATTCCCATTGAGATTTGGCAGGACAGATCCCTCTCCTGGAATGAGAAGATTCTCCTCATGGAGATAGACTCATTCACATCCAGGGGGCATGAATGCTACATTTCCAACGAATACATTGCAGAACTCCTGGGAGTGACGGATAGATGTGCAAGGAAATACCTATCCCACCTCAAGGAGGTTGGATACCTTCGGGAGGTGCGTTTTGACGGGCGCAAAAGATATGTAGAAAGCACCATTTCGTTCCGGGCAGAGTGGAACGATTGTTCCGGGCAGGGTGGCGCATTTGTTCCACATACTGATAATAATGAATCTATACATAATAACTCTCTCTATAAAAAGGGCAGCATTCATTTTCAAAAGCCATCCATTGATGCCATTCGGGAATATTGCTCAACCAGGAGCAACAATGTAGATGCAGAGCAATTCTTCAACTTCTACGAATCCAAGGGTTGGGTTGTTGGCAAGTCTCCGATGAAGGATTGGAAAGCAGCCATCCGTACCTGGGAGAAGAGAGAGAAAGAAGTTCCGCAAAGAAAGAGAGCAACTCACAAGGAGTCAGTCCTGGAACACAATCTCAAGGTTATGGATCAGATGTTCGGAACCAACATGCACGAACAGGCTTACGGCAAGAAGGAGGTGTATGATGAGCAATAACCAACTGATGACTCCGGCATCCAACCAGGTATCTCTTCTTGATATCCGCAAGGATGCGAAAAGATTCCCAAGGTTGCACTCTTATACAAGAGAACAGGCAGTCACGGAGATGTCCAAGTTAGTTTCACAGGCTTTCCTCTACAAGGGACAGGCAGCAGACCCGACCAACATTCAATTCATCTCCTGCAGCCTGGTTGATGAACTCCAGGCAGACCTTGATAGGTTAGGAACCAGGTTCCTCTCTTTCGCAGAAATATCACGCATAGTCAAGAGGGCAGTTCTGCAGGATGACATGTATGGAATCTCTGTGGCAAGTCTCTACAAGGTCATTATTGAATACATCAAGGGTGAAGGTCGCAGACTGCAGCAGCAGGTAAAGGAAGAGCAAAACAAAGTACAACAGGAATATATAAAGAACTCCGTTGTTGCTCCGATGCTACAGGCTTATGCAGGACAATTACTTAAAAATTCAAAGTTATGAAAGCAAAGCACACAGATAATATTCTCCGGTTAGCAAGGGAGATCCAGGAGATAGCAAAGGGTCTCGCTCCTGGAAAGAGGCATCAGATAATGAATAGATGCAGCAGGGTCAATGTATTAATAAGAAAAACTAAAGATATGGATACAGAGGACAACTTCACATCACGACAAATTGCCGACAGGTACAATGCGAAGAAGGCAGTCTTTGAGGCTATGTGCCAGGGCAGAAAGGTCTCATTCCTGGACTCCAGGGAGTTTGAGGTGTCGGAGTTTCACACCACCATCTGCAAGATACGAAAGGACATTGACACCAAGTCACTCCCTTGGGAACTCAAGGACAGATGGATATCCTTCGGAAAGTACGGCAAGCGGTGCAAGGAGTATTGGCTTGAGAGGAGGATGGAGCCGTGATAGTATTCTTCATTCTAATGATTCTTCTGATAATGGCAGGAATGGCAGCATTCATCACAATCTTATTCCTGGCATATGGAGAAGAGCCAATGTCACCCACAAGAAATCATAAATCAAACAAGTAACATGGTACTGAATTACACAAAAGGCACGATCTCACACATGAGTGAGGTCACAAGTGGAACAAGCAAGAATGGATATGATTGGGCAAGGCAGACCATCCTCATAGACATTCCAGGCTACAAGGGATCAATCACCAAACTCTCCCTCCAGGCATCCAATGAGATGGTCAATGAACTCAACTCCTACAATGTCGGAGACAAGGTTGAAGTTGCCTGGTCAATCTATGCAAGAGAATGGGAGGGTAGATGGTACAACAATGTTGACCTGGTGAACATCAAGTCACAGGATCAGCAGACGGAACAGAGACCTGCAAGACCTGCACCTGCTGCACAGGAGCCTCTCATCTTCTCCGAGAGTCTTGAACCACAGAAAGACGATTTGCCATTCTGATATGGAGGAATCAATCATCGGGATGGGGATGGCACTCATAGTCATCCTCTCCCTTATAATCAAGGGATACATTCAAGCCAAGAAAAACAATGAGAAAAATCAATATTAAGATACAGGTTGATGAGGACAAGACATTTGTCCTTGAGCCTATGAAAGTAGACCTGCCGGAATACAAGACTAAAGATTCTGCAGGATGTGACCTCACCAACAATGGAAAGGCGGTTACCCTCCTGCCTCTTGACCGGGCATTCATCCACACAGGTGTCCACATCTCCCTCCCGGAGGGATATGAGGCACAGGTCAGAGGTCGCTCCGGACTCAATATGAAACATGGCATAGTTGTCCCTACCGGAACAATTGATGCAGACTACCGGGGAGAGATCGGTGTTGTGGTATATAATCTTTCCAGGGAGGCATACACCCTCATGGAGGGCGAAAGGATTGCACAACTTGTCATCTGCCCTGTGGTCCAGGCATGTTGGCAGCAGGTTGACCACCTGGACAAGACTGACCGGGGAGAGGGAGGATTCGGACCAACAGGGAAGTAGTAACTATAATCCCCCTGTGGTGGTAGGATGAGTTCTTTTCATAGCATCCTGTAATCCCTACCAACGGCAGGATGTGCAAGTGGGTCAAGCATGGGGATTTTCAAATCTTTATAAACATGGAAATTAAGAAGTGTCCGAGATGGGAAAACTATGGTATGGGTGAAGATGGGAGATTCTATAGTTACAGAAAAGGAGAATGGTGTCCTTTGAAGAGTTCACGCAATATTTCTCTACATAGGGATGGAACAATGATATGCGTAACAAGGTGGAAACTTGCATACTGTATCCAAAATCAAATTGCTCCGGATGATATTGATGGTCGGAAATTCTTGATAAGCAGTTCGGGACAAGTTTATACATCCTCTGATAGATCCGTAAATGTAGTCAGAATTAGGAGACAAAAGGATGTGGTAGGAGCAATAGAAAAACTTAAAGCCACAAGAGATTTCTCACAATTATGTATTGACTTTTTAGAGGGTAAAGGATGTGAAGTTGTAAATGTTTTACATGACATGAGAGGTACATTAGACCTGTATCTTAAACGATATTCATTGATAGAGCAAATGAGAACAGATTCTATCATGGAGGCAGAAGAACAATTTTTTGATGCGGTAAGAATGGCTCGTGTTAGTAACCCATTGAATTGGATGAGAGGCAGAAGTAGGGGGATTTTGTTTGATAAGATGAAACATTTCAAAAGAATTCAAGATTATGACAAGTTCAGAAATCAAGAGGATATTCCATATTGAAGATATAATGAATCTTCCTCATGCGGTAAACCGGGTGTTGTTCAGTGCTGAAAGGGATGATGTGTATAGAGAGATGATAAGGATTCATCAAGGAGATATGAGTTATGATTGGTTTCAGAGTCTATATGAGCAGGAGTTGTCGCAAAGGAATCAGAAGAAACAAGATTTTACTCCATCAACACTTGGATTAATTTGTTCTCAAATTGTTGGAGAGCATAACTCTGTTCATGAGCCAACTGCCGGGAACGGAAGTATGATCATTCAAGATTGGTGGAATAAGATGTCAAGTGTATTCCCCTGGGAGACCCAATTCATTCCCTATTATGTGGATTGTTGGGAGTTGTCAGATAGGAGTATACCACTCCTCCTCTTAAACCTTTCAATTAGGGGTATTAATGCAAGGGTTCACCATGGAGATGTACTGACTCAAGAAGAGAAAGAAGTATATCTATTGAAATCAGAAGATCCCTTGTCTTTCTCAAATATCATAAAAATAAAATAACATGAAAATACATGAGTTATATAATGAATGGCTTCCCTACAAGAAGAGACAAGTCAAGCCTTCAACATTGTCCACATATGTTGTGACATTTGAAAAGAATATTCTTCCATATTTTGGTGACATGGAATATGATGATCTTAAAATGAAAGATGTCCAAAGATTTGTAGATGAAAAACTCTCTGCAGGATATAGTCATAAATCCATCAAGGACATGGTTGTGTGTGTAAAGATGTTGCTGAATTATGCGGTAGATGAATTAGAAATGAAACCTGTTCCCGGAAAAAGAATCATGAGATTCCCGGAAGAAACCATAAAAAAGGATTTTGAGGCTTATACAGATTCGGAGCAGAAAAAATTGATGTCATATTTCATTTCAAATCCAAGTTTTGAACACCTTGGAATGATGATAACATTGTGTTCCGGAGTCAGAATTGGGGAAATTACCGCATTGCAATTCAAGGATATTGATTTGGACACCAGGACTATGAAAATAGAGAAGACACTTGAAAGAATCTATTCAATAGATAGTGATGGTCACAGAAAAGGAACTCAACTGATCATCCAAACACCAAAGAGTCTTTCTTCTCGCAGGGAGATTCCACTGCCAAAAGAAATCATTAACATTTTGAAAAAATCATCTGCTCTTGTTATCGGTGATTACTTTGTCTGTTCCGGGAATGCCAAACCAATAGAACCGAGAGTGTATAGATTACACTTCAATCAAGCCTGTAAGAATGCCGGAGTAAGAGTCATGAAATACCATGGATTGCGACATTCATTTGCAACAAGAATGCTGGAGAAAAAGGTGGACATCAAAACTACCAGCACAATCTTGGGACATTCGGATGTAAAAATCACCATGAACACATATATGCATCCGACTGAAGAAATGAAGAAGAATGCAATAAATATCACTTCATCACTCTTTTAGGAAGTATTTGCTAAAAAGCAATGGAGGGATAGTTATGTCAACAAGTAACAAGGACTACCTTAATGAGTTAATTGCCAAGGCAAAGAAGTCTTGGGAGGATGTTGATGTGGAAGATTATATGAATAATTTACGAGATATGGATACTGAAACAATACGATGCCGAGACCTTATGGTGGGCGATTGGATAACCGATGAACACGGCTTTCCGATGCAAATAGTCAATGTAGGCGAGGATTATGCCTATGCTACTTTTGACGGCAACGAAGGAGACTATTGGGAGTTTTGTGATAAGGATGATAAGCCAGAGTCTATTCCTCTTACACCAGAAATCCTTGAGAAGAATGGGTGGTGGTATGATGTAGAAGATATGTGGCTGCACGATAAAGTTGACTTCGGCATTGAAAGATGGAATGGACGATTCCAATGCTATGACATCAATCAAATCAAACTTGATTCAGTCCACGAACTGCAAAGAGAGTTAAGATGCTGCGGATTGTGGGATATGGCAGATAATCTTAAGATATAGTTATGAAAAAGAAACTCTACATAAAAAACGATAAGGGCAGATACGAAGAGTATCAAGTGCCCGATATAGATATGTCCGAGACCCTTTTTAGAAGGATTAACGGAAAGTATGTTCCAGTATCCGTAAACTGCACAAATGATCTTCCTGAAGGAGTATGGGTGGTCACAAGGGGAAGGTCAAGTAAAGAGACTATAAGTGGGAAATACCTCAAAGAGTTAATGATTCTTGACAAAGTGTCCGACTTGAAAGAAATGCCAAGTCTTGCTGAGTTAGGTGCTATGCGGAAATGTGCTAATTATGTCCTTGAAGAAATTGGGGACATAAGCACAATGACAAAGGCTGAGATAGTCAATGCTATAGTAGGAAAAGTATTTGAGTATGCTAAAAGAGGAGAGTTATGATACAAGATTTGACGATAAGTTATGTCTGCAATGGCATAGAAACTACCTTAACAATCAAAGATGACCACTATGACAATATGCCGTATAACCTTGCAGATATGTTTGAAAAGGTAATAAGGGAGTCTGATGCCAATCCGCAGATAGTCATTGAAGATTTGAAAGCCGCATTTGAGTATGAGTAAGAAAAATACTGCTATGAATTTACCGATGTAAGATATAATTTGACTGAAAAGGAGGATGCTGAAAAGAAGCAGAAAGCCCTTGAGAAACTCAAGAAAGTAATGGGAGGAATAGTTACAATAAACAAAGAACATACAAAGAGCAATATTAACTTTTAATTATTCTAAACTATGAACAAATCAATGAAACCAGGTGCAGCAGCACAGAGACCTCTAACAGAAGAGGAGAGAAAGGAACAAATGACCAGGGCATTCCTGCAGAAGAAAGCATCATTGGCAGAGGCAATTCTCTTCAATCTTGTCCAGGGAGAGGGTCGAGCAATGGTCTATGACCTTGAGTCAAAGTCAAGCGAGACAAAGCACCTTGAGATGGTCAAGATGGCAAGCGACATGGCAGATGAATTTATGAGGGTTGTCTACGGAAGGGAGATGACCATCAAGGAGCCATCTGCAGAGAAATGAAAGAGGGAGACATCATTGAGTGGAGAGGTGTGAACAAGACCATCCTGGGCAGGGTCATCAAGAGTGACACGGATACGGAGGGATACCTGGTCAAGTTGGACAATGGTTGCACCTTTCCTCTCAAGGCTCTCCGTAGGTCAAGGTCTGCAAAACTGATAGAGATATGATATTCATCGGCATTGATCCTGGAACTCATACAGGAGTTGCCTTTTGGGATAGCATACAAAGGGAATTCATTGAGTTATCCACCATCCCAATACACCAAGCATTGCTCAAGGTTAAGAAGTTCTACAATGACAATAAGGGACATTGTGATATCTGCGTAATTTTTGAGGATGCCAGGCAGAGGACATGGTTTGGCAGGGACAAGAACACCAATGCCAAACTCCAGGGTGCAGGATCTATCAAGAGGGACTGCAGCATATGGGAGGACTTCTGCAAGGATTATCAGATACCATACAGGGCAGTTCCTCCGCAAAAAGGAGGAACAAAGTGGACTGCGGAATACTTCAATTATGTGACCGGATGGCAAGGTAAGACTTCCAACCATGCAAGAGATGCTGCACTCCTGGTGTTAGGTAGGTGACAGAAGGACACGAAAGTATATTTTAACTTGTGAAATCCAAGGCTGAAATAATAGAGGAACTTGCACGTAACAGGATGGTGGAGACGATGGTTACCAACATTGCCCACCAACCTATGTCTGCAGACCTTGAAGATTTGTCCCAAATGGTCTATCTCATCTTGTTGGAATATGACGAGAGGAAACTCCAGGATTTGTACGAACATGAACAGATGCACTTCTTCATTGCCCGGATTATCATCAACCAATATAACTCTGTCAATTCTCCCTTTTATGCCATTTTCCGAAAGTTCAGATCCAAGATAGATGAGACACTTCAAATGTCTCTTGGAGGACAATGTGACATTGCAGACTTTGATATGCTCGGCTCCTATAAAGTATTGAAGAATGAGGACTGATGAGATAATCGCGGAATTCCGGAAGATAAAGCAGGATTACTCATATGACCCGGATATAATGTGCAACGATGAGGCAAGGATTTCTCGCCTCAAGGAAATTATTGATACCAAACTTTCTTTGGCAGACAAGACCATCATCATCCTATATGCAGACTGCATGTCCTACCGGAAACTCGGAGCCAGGCTCGGAGTCTCCCATATGACCATCAGAAGAGAGGTGCAGAGGATTAAGGATATTATACTTGAAGAATACCGAAATGAAAACGATTGTTGACCTCATACTATTGGCATTAATCACCATCTACATTGTAGACTTGTCCGGTTTCACAGATACCTGGTTGAAAGCATTGTCTGCGTACAAGGGTAGGAAGATTAGTCAATTCAAGCCATTCTCCTGCAGTCTATGCATGGTGTGGTGGGTGTGCCTTATCTTTCTCATTATATCAAGAAAATGTTCCCTGCCGATGGTGGCATTCTCCGCATTGCTCTCCCTGTTGTCCGTTCCTATCGGACAACTGCTGATGCTGATAAGGGAGGCAATACTCAAGGCAATCAATTTTCTTATGGAACTGCTATGAATTTGACCGATGCAATAAAGGCTCTCCCCTACAGGGAGAAGGAGATGCTCTATAACCATCTTGGGGAACTCTTGCAGGAGGAGAAGTCTATCCGCATGCAAGAGATGGAAAGCAGGATGCAGACCATCATGAAGGAAATATGTACGGCAATGGGCATATCTGAATACAATTCACAGAATAGGCAGAAGTCAGTTATGCTCGCCAGGATTATCATTGCCAATATCCTATTGCTCATCGGAGGGACAGAGACCTCCGTAGGTAAGATAATGGGCAAGCATCACGCAACCATCCATTACTACAAGAACTTATTAGAGGTGTGGCAGGAATACCCTCACATGTATAGAGAGGAACTGGAACTTTACAACCAAATGAAATCAAGATATGAAATTGAATAAACAACAATATGATGCACTTGCACCATACGAAAAGCACTTTGACTCTGCGGTCAACCATAGGTGGACAAGGTTCCCCGGTGGTGCTGCCCTGGATATGATACATGACATCCTGCTACAGGTGACAGGTCTTAACCTGCCTGTGAACAAGTGTTGCTCCCATTGTATCCTGGAACTGATGACGGAGATGGGCAGAATCTACCTTTCCGACAGGGATGAGATGAAGAGGACGGAGGTGGCAATTAAAGAATCTTTAATTCCCGATCCTGTCAAGGTGGAGGTCAAGACCAAGAGAAAGTACACACGAAAACCCAAGGAATAATGTTGTACGACCTATCAAGTGACTTCCATCGCAAGTCTTTCATGGCAAGGGTGGAGAACCTAATGGACAAGGGAGCCGTTGTGGAGATGACCGAAAAGGCATTCCGGACACCGAACCAAAATAGGTATCTGCATCTGCTAATAGGTATTGTTGCTATGGAGACCGGGAATACCCTGGAGGATGTCAAGAGAGAGTATTTCAAGAAGATTGTCAATCCCGACATCTTCCTGTCCTGGAATACCGATGTGAGGGGGAACGGCATAGCGGTCTATCGGTCTACTGCTGTAGTTAGCAAGGAAGAATTGTCTGTTGCTATAGACCGCTTCAAGAGATGGGGCGCAGAGAATGGAATATACATGCCCGATGCTACTGATGACAGCGCACTCCGGGAGATAGAAATACAAGTGGGTAGAAATAAGGCATTTTTAGGGGGATAAAAACTGAAATGATTACTTGCCCACAATCTTCATTTAAGTTGATTGTGGCGCATTATAGGAGGTAAAGACATGGCAAATGAACAGAATTTGAAACCCTGCCGAAAGGGGGAAACTCATAATCCCAATGGCAGACCGAAGAAATTGGTCAATGTCATAAAGTTGATTCCCAAGGACATGCAGGAGAAAATCTATGGTGTCCTTGCCTTTGCTCTCACCCTCCCGGATGAGCGGTCTGCGAAGAAATACCTGGAGAGTCAGCAGGGCGAATTGGGGCAGTATGGCTTTGTGCTGCAGATAGCAATCAAGCAACTTCTCAAGGATGGTTGGGGATGGTCTGCACTCATGGACATCATGGACAGACTCTATGGAAAGCCAAAGATGTCTGCAGACATCACTGCAACAGGTGACGGATTGACAATAATTGTCAAAAACCAGGAGGAGAAAGACAAGTTGGACAACATGGGAGGATTGAGCATATGAAGGAAATGGTCAATCATCCATCCCATTACAACCAATATCCAATTGAGACCATTGACATGATGGTGTCAATCTTCGGTAAGGAATACACCAGGATGTGGTGTGTCATGACTGCATTCAAGTACAGGATGAGACTTGGACACAAGGATGACATCAACCAGGATCTTGCAAAGGAACAATGGTATCTCAACAAGGCAAAGGAACTTGAGTAATGGCAGACATGCAGTTCAGTGGAGTTTTTTGGAAGATATACGATGCAGCATCCTTGCATCCCCGGTATATCTCCAATAAGGGGGGAACAAGGTCTACCAAGACCTATTCCACCCTGCAGTTCCTGCACCTTCTTATTCCGAAGGTAGACAAGGCAGGAGACATCACATCTGTAGTCAGCGAAACTATACCCCATCTCAAGAAAGGTGCTTTAAGAGACTTTGAGAATATCATTGGGCATCCCCTCAAGGGAGACCCACATTGGAATGCAACTGACATGGTGTGGACATATGACAATGGAGCCAAGTTAGAATTCTTCTCTTGTGATAATGCATCCAAGGTGCATGGTTCGCAGAGGAAGAGATTGTTCGTAAATGAGGCGAACCATATCGCATATGAGATATTCCGTCAGATGGCAGTCAGAACATCCTCTATCATCTTTCTTGACTATAACCCTGCATCCGTATGTTGGATTCAGCAGAACATAGAGTGTAAGGACAACTGCATTCTCATCCGGTCAACCTACAAGGATAATCCTTTCTTGTCGCAGCAGCAGATATTGGAGATAGAGGGTAATAAGTCTGACAAGAATTGGTGGAAGGTATATGGTGAGGGAATGGAGGGAACCCTGGATGGTCTAATCTATGAATTTGAACAGATTGACCACATGCCACCGAGGAATGCCGACAAGCCACAGGGAGAGAAGACTGCAGAGGAACTCTATGCAGACTCACTCCAGGAGATACAGGGTCTTGACTTCGGATTCACCAATGACCCGACTGCAAGAGTCCAGGTTTATGCAGACCCGAAGCGGAAACATGCATATATCCGGGAAAGGTGCTACAGGACACACATGCAGAACAGGCATATCATTGAGGATCTGAAAGAGGATGGTGTTAGCAGGAGGGTTGAGATTTTTGCAGATTGTGCAGAGCCAAAGTCCATAGCGGATATCCAGGATGCCGGGTTCAATGTCATAGCCTGTGACAAGGATGCACCTGTTAAGTCAGACAAACTCAAGTTTCAACTCCAATGGATGCAGGGGTGGAAGTTCTTTGTCACAAAGGACTCTCTCAACCTCATTGAGGAGTTGAGAAACTATACATGGGCAAAGGACAAGGATGGCAACCTTTTGAATCAGCCAATAGATAAGTTCAATCATTGTTTCACAGGAGATACACTTGTGATGACTGACAAGGGCATGGTAAGGATTGATCATATTGTTCCAGGTATGCAGGTGGCAACTTCGGATGGTTATCATGAGGTTGTTCATTTGTGGAAAAATGGATGCAGAAAGATATGCAGTATAACATTAAAATTTGCTAACTTTGAAATACGGATGAATGTGACTCCGGATCATAAAATCAAAGTTGGCAAAGAATGGAAAAAAGTATCGGAACTGAAACCAGGGGACATTCTTTGGGTGTCCAGGTTTTCAATGGAAAGGAATATCATCTCTATCAAGGAGAGAGATATTATTCCAGGGGAACAAGGAGGCTGCACCGGGTGGTGTGGGAATACTACAACGGAAAGATTCCTCCGGGATACCAAGTCCACCACAAAGACGGGAATCCTGCGAACAATGACATATGCAATCTTGAGTGTATTCCATACAGGACACACCTTGAAAAACACATTGATGGCATTGTTCAAAGGGGGAAATCGGAGAAATCTGTCAAACACCTGGAATCAATCCGCACCAAGGCAGCAGAGTGGCACAGGAGTGATGAGGGTAGAGAATGGCACAGGGAACATGCATCCGGCAAGAAAGAAAGAAAGATTGAATGCACCTGCATTGTATGCGGAAAGAAATTCCTATCCGCACATTCGGATGCAAGATTCTGTTCCAACAATTGCAAGTCAAAGTGGAGAAGAGACAACCACCTTGATGATGAAACCAGGATTTGCCTTGTCTGTGGAAAAGAATTCCGTACCAACAGACATTCCGGTACAATATGTTGTGGAAGGTCATGTGCTGCAGTCTATCGTAATAAACGAAGAAAGAAATGAGAAGGTTTTTGACCTCCTTGTAGATGGGCAACATGAGTATTTTGCAAATGGCATTCTTGTTCATAATTGCCTTGATGCCTTGAGGTATGGACTCTGGACAAAGTATGGGCAGAATGCAGGACATGGACAATATTCAATATCATTTGGAAGACATGGAAGATATACACATCATTGACAATTACAGGGAACTCCCCATTGGAGATTACCAGGACATTCTTGCGTTATGCAAGGATGACTCCCTGGAGGAACTTGACCGACAAGTCAAGATATTGAGCATCCTCACAAAGGTGGATGAGGATAGGCTGCTTAATTTACCCATCACAGAATTCAAGGTGCTGACCTCCAAGATGGGGTTCCTGGAAAAGGATTTGCCGACCAAGGTGACAAGGCTTGCGAAGTCATACAAGATAGGGGGCTTTGAACTTGTCCCGGTCACCGACATTAGGAAGGTGATAACTGCCCAATACATAGATTTTCAGACATTCCACCAGGCAGGATTTGATGCTCACTTTGTGGAGATTCTGTCCTGCTTACTTGTACCAAAGGGCAAGAAGTACAACCAGGACTATGACATCATTGATGTTCAGGATGCGATTAGGAGGAACCTCAATGTCCATGATGCTGCATCCTTATATGCTTTTTTTATGTTCTCCTGCAGAGAATCAATGAAGGATATGTTAACCTTTTCCCTGCAGGAGGCGAAGAAAATCAAGGACAAGGAGAAGAGGAGGAAAATAGTGGAGCAGATAATGCAGCAGATGATGATTTTGCAGTCAAATGGGGATGGATTGCCAACATAGATGCAGTTAGCGAGACTTGCCGATGCTCCTGGGATGATGTGTGGCAGATGACTGCACTTGAGTTTCTGAATATCATTGCCTACAGGAAAGACAAGGCTGCAAGGGAGAAGGAAGAATTGGAGAAATGGAGAAAGTCACATTGAT
>JAEDGW010000207.1 GCA_016297325.1 Coprococcus sp.
GCGCTTCGCGCGGCGTCCACGGCATCATAAGTGCTGCGCACTTACGATAATTTATCATTCATGTTTATAACGGCATTTTCACCTTACCTTGAGGATGTCACCAAACAGTACAGCGATGACGATCCGGAATCATGGATGAAACCTATAGAGACTGCAGACAGTGCAGCACTTCCGGCCGGCGACGACACACAGGTGGGCGATGACACACAGGCTGGCAATGCCAAGCAGACTGGCAACGACAAGCAGGCTGACGACGACAAATAGACTGGCAGTGATAAATAAGCTGGCAGATTCAGATACATCCGGTTCAAAAGAAAAGTAAAAACAATATAATAAAGTAGAGATAAAAAAACAGGATATGCATTCCACATAAGCCATATATGGCTTGTGAAATGCATATCCTGTTTTTATTGATATCATTATCATATCGTATATCGTCAGGCTTCCTGCCCGTCTAAAGCAGAGAGGCCTCATGACCGCCCTTGGTATCGTTCTTCTCAAGCTCTACCTCAAGATTCCTGAATGACTTCGGGCTCATTCCAAACTTCTGCTTGAATGCCTTGGAAAACGAAAGAGAATCCTCGTAACCGCACTGATATGCGATTATGTTTATCTGCTCCTTGGATGATCTGAGCATACTGGCCGCCTTCTCCAGACGGAAGTTGATCAGATACTCCTGGGGAGAAACTCCCATCTCTTTCTTGAAACTTCCTGTGAGATGACTTCTGCTTATTCCTATAAAATCAGCAATATCATCTATCTTGATCTTATTCATGTACTTCTCTGTAATAAAATCAACTGCAGCTTTGACATATATCTTACTTGGATACTCCGCATTATCCGCCTGTCTATCATCTGCCGCATTATCTTCCATGATAGTTGCAAACAAAAGCATAAGAGCACTCTGCCTCTTCACCTCATTTATTCTGGTGATCTGGCTGAGCTGAAGCATTCTGTCTATACACTCAGTACACACATGCATCTGCTCAATCTTTATGATAGGACAGTCTTTGCTGTAACCCATCGCTTCGATAAAATCTTCTGCCCTGTAACCATGAAAGCCGACCCACATATAACTCCATGGATCATCATCATCTGCCTTGTATGTCGTCTCCTCACCAGGTCTGATGATAAATGCCTGTCCTGGTTCAAGATCATAAGTCTTACCAGCCAGTGAAAAAGATCCCTTTCCCTTTTTCACTATATGGATAACATATGACTCTCTAACATAAGGACCAAACTTCCAACCCTTGATGCAGTCCTCTCTGCCACAATAGTCAAGGCTGATTGCGGTACCCCACATATATGAGTTAGACAACTGTAGATCTTCCAGACAAGTAAAGCCAACGCTGTCAGTTAAACCAACTTTTCTTACCATAACCCGTCCCTTTCTTATCTAAATCTTTGTCACCCTATACAAATACCCTATTATTTTATCACATTATCAGCACAAAAACAAAGAATTTTATTACCACCATCTATAGATTGCAATACGATAACGCGCATTTTCAAATATATTGAATATCTGATCTGCACAGATTCCACTATCTCTGAATACCTTTTCTGCAGTGTTATCAAATACTGAAATTACAAAAATTGCCATAGCTACAACAATTATCAGTGCAAGCACATTCTTGTCATTGCTAAATGGTAAATCCTTGAATGCTGTGTGAACTACTATTACTACTGCACACAGAGATACCACCATGAAAAGTATGTATGCAAGTCCGGCTACAATATCACTGAGGAATTCGATATTATGAAAACCGGCTGATATAAGTGCAAACAGGATACTTGCTACAAATGCGCCTGTCTCATACATGGCAAATATTCCCGTGAGGTTCATAGCCTTTGTGAATGTCATTCCACCCTTGAATATAACTCCGCATGTGAGGAACAACGCTGAAGCTATAACTCCATAGCCAATCGCCAGGAAGAATATCATGTAAAATGCTCTTGCAGCCGAATCGCCGCCACTCATTCCGACTGTCAGAAGTCCGAGAAATACAAACAGGAATGTCACGATGATGTTGAATCCGGCAAATATCAATCCGGTCGACATGCTGCTCTTTCCTGCTATCTTCTCTGCTGTTGTAGCCGGTTTGCTGAACAGTCCGAGAAAACTCTTGAGTAAATCGTTGAAATCAAAACTTCCCGCTGGTCTTTGTTGCTGACCATACATCTGCCCCATCTGCGGCTGGCCGTACATCTGACCCATCTGTGGCTGGCCGTACATCTGCTGACCCATCTGTGGCTGGCCATACATCTGCTGACCCATCTGTGGCTGACCATACATCTGTGGGCCTCCCTGTGCCTGACCCATCTGTGGCTGGCCATACATCTGTGGACCTCCCTGTGCCTGATTCATCTGTGGCTGGCCGTACATCTGCTGACCCATCTGTGGCTGGCCATACATCTGCTGACCCATCTGTGGCTGACCACCTGGAGCCTGAGCCTGCTGTGGTTGGCCGTACTGCTGATCCTGATTCTCATTCATGTGTTACTTACCTCCAATTCCTTTTTCCCTGAAAATCTATAACATAGACATGATACCAAATCGCTCTGATTTTGTCATCATATCATTGTTCAATAGCTAATGTGCAAAACCTGCCAGTTCATATCAATCCTTATAATAACCATCAAAATAGTTAATTGGACTGTGACTGTCATACTTTGCGTGATACACAAAAGTTGAATAGTCAATATATTCCGTCTTCTTCTCCTCATTCTGTCCAATATTGTTGGATCTTAC
>JAEDGW010000208.1 GCA_016297325.1 Coprococcus sp.
CTTGTGGCAACACTGTCGTACTCTCCCGCTTCCAGGATCTCCAGCATCTCCGGGAGAAGGGAAGGCGGATCCTGCATATCAGCATCCATCACCGCCACATAATCGCCATCCGTGTTGCAGAATCCTGCATACATAGCCGACTCCTTGCCAAAATTCCTTGAAAATGAGATATATTTGAAATAACCATATGCTTCCGATATGTCACGCATGACATCCAGCGTCTTGTCCGATGATCCGTCGTTGACCATCACAACCTCAAATTCATATCCTGAAAGCACCTTTACCACCAGATCAAGCTCCCTTGCAAATATAGGCAGAGCCTGTTCCTCATTATAACAAGGCACTATCAAGCTAACCTTCTTCATATCTATTCTCCTGTCACGTATTTGTATATTCTTACTCCAGAGTATTTGTAGGCAACTGAGTGATCCTTATACTTTGTGATCTTCTCAACCTTTTTCAGCATCTTCTGGATCTTGTCTTCCTTATACTTCGGATCGTTTATAACTGCAACATATATCTCATCGCCACAGTCTTTTACATACTCCGGCAGATTTACCAGATCATCATCATACACATATCTGCATCTGCCCATCTGTGAAAATGCATTTACACCGGCGTACACATTGTTCCATGAATCGTCTCCATGACAGATTATCACGCAGTCCTTGCCCTTCATCTCTTCTATAGCCGGGACAAGCTCCGAATAATCACTGTACTGCCAGTCAACACCATTTGCCTTTATGCTGAGTACACATAAGACAGCGCAGACAATGGCGGTTATCAATGTGGTCTTCCTGCTCGCTATCACAGGTATGAGTTTCTCCATACACCATACCACAAATACCGCAAAGAGTGGTAGCGCAGAATATATGTATCTCGCATTTACCAGCTCAGATCCCTGAATTCCAACAAATGCAAGAAAAGCATCTGCTATCATGAGAGCCCAGAATATAAGTGTTTTGTCCTGGAATGCGCCTGACCTGTCACTGTCAAGGTCACGTCTTTCTGTATGTACACGGTAGGAAAGTGCGCCATTCTCCCTGCCGATCTTCACCTTGATTACCACAAATCTTGAAAGAATAAGCAGTGCCACCAAAACCAGTATGAGCAGAAGAACTACAGGCATCAGCCCTCCAAAATACGCTCTGTTCACATACTTTATATAGTAGAGAAATTTGCTCTCTGACATACCGATGATATTCTTCGTGGCATAGCTGCCCCTATAGCCAAATATATGACTCCATGTCGCCGGAAATATCGCTATGGCCGAAACAAGTCCTGCCACAAGGCTGAATCCGTAGGCGAACATCTGCCTGATCTGTCTCATATAGAGCAGATACAGACATACCAGGAAGCCAAGTCCCGCAACAAAAAAATAGAAATAGTAGTGTGTGAGTCCACCGAACATGACTGCAAGTGCCAGCAGGATGAAATACGGAACGGTCATCCTCCTCTTGTGTTTCAGTATATATATGTGTACCGCAGCTATCAGAAGTACATTCAGTGTCTGGAGCAGATACATCCTTATGAGCATGCAATTGCTTATTCCAACTGATGAAAGTCCCCAGAGTGCCGCAGCTATAAGGCCGTACCATCTGTTCTTCAGAAGATAACATGCCACATACATGAGCAGAATATCCACAAATATAAGAAGTATCAGATTGAGGATAAGTCCCGGAACTGCGCTGTATCCCGCATTCTTGAAGAAATAACACACTGTGTGGAGCATCATATAGTAAACAGGTGGATGAACATCATTTACCTGATTCACATAGGCTGCTTTGTAGTTGAACGACTCATCGTTGTACTTCAGGTAATTCTCAAAATAATCACCGGACACCCAATCATTTACGGCGGTGTCATCACTATTTGGATCGATAAATGTGCGATCAGTGGAATTGGCAAGGCCATAACTGTACACCTCGTCGCAAAAAAGATACTGCCTCTTCATTCCATAGTGGACGCACAACCCATACTGCAGGACTACGAGCAGTATACATGCTATCCAGAACCACCTTTTTCCTATAATATTATTCTTATCTGTTTTGTTCTCTGCCTTTTCCATCTCTTCTCCTCATTGATAAACGTTGTCAGAATACACCATAATATTTTTAAATATTACGATTGATATTTGTCTTTGTACAATTAATTTATTTTAATAAATTAAAAGGGCTGCTGCATATCAGGACTTTCATGTCCATCCTATACAGCAACCCTTTTATATTATATCCCAGTTTATTAATTTCTATTACTTCTCAAGTATCTCGTAGATAAGATCCATGACCTTGTCACCAAATGCTGCTGACTCCTTCTGTGCCTCATCATATGATGAACCCTTGATTCCGTAGTAGAACTTGATCTTTGGCTCAGTTCCTGAAGGTCTTACTGCAAGCCATGCATCATTCTCAAGCTCGTAGTAGAGAACGTTCGCATTCGGGAATCCGGTAGGCTTAACCTCTCCTGTCTCGATGTTTCTTATGTACTCAAGACGATAGTCACGAACTACCTTTGTCTTGTATCCTGCAACATCCTCAGGTACATTCGCACGGAGAATGTTCATGATGTGGCCGATCTTCTTTGATCCCTCAACACCCTTTAATGTGACAGTCTTGATATCGTCTACATAGTATCCGTACTTCTCGTACATATCCATCATGGCATCCCACAGAGTCTTGTCCTGACCCTTGTAGTAAGCTGCTGCCTCACAGAGAGCCATAGTTGCAACAACCGCATCCTTGTC
>JAEDGW010000079.1 GCA_016297325.1 Coprococcus sp.
TCTGGCACATATTTGTGATGCTGGGGGCGGCGCTGCATTGGTTTGGGATGTACCTGTTTGTGTATTGACGGACGGACGAAAAACTGCTCTCCAGTTTGGAGAGCAGTTTTTCTATTACTGACAGAGACTGCCGGCAATAAGCGTTGGAAACTCGCTGCGAGATTAAGACAGGATTGCATAAAAGGATAAATAGTGCTACATTTTATTTAAAATGATTTTATTAAAAATGATTTGAATAAAAACGATTTGAATAAACAATTTTTGATAAGATTATTTAAAGATAAGGGGTGAAATATATGTTTGTTGGTAGAGAAAGAGAGCTGGCATCGCTAAAGGAGTTTTATGATAAAGATGGGCTTGGTATGACTATTATTTATGGACGCAGGCGTATCGGCAAGTCAACGCTTATTACAGAATTTGTAAAAAATAAAAAAACTATATTTTATACAGCTACAAAGGTTGGAAAAAATAGAAATCTGGAATTATTTTCAAAGCAGGTTGTAGATTTGCTGATGCCAGGTGTAAATGATATTAATTTTAATACAATAGAGGCAGTATTTGATTTTATCGATAGAAACGTGGGAGAAGATAAAATTATAATAGTAATAGATGAACTTCCGTATTGGGCAGAGAAGGACGAAGCATTGTTATCAGTATTACAGAAGTATATAGATACGGTCTGGAGTGATAAAAATATAAAAATAATTTTGTGCGGATCTTCGTTAAGCTTTATGGAGAACAAAGTTCTCAGCGAGAAGAGTCCCTTATTTGGGAGACGTGATTCTCAGATAAAGTTAGATGCATTCGATTATCTTGATGCGGCAAAGTTTGTCCCAAAATATTCAAATGAAGAGAAAGCTATCTGTTATGGCGTTACGGGAGGCGTTGCAAAGTATTTGTCAATGATTGACCCGGAGAAGAGCCTTGATGAAAATATTGTTAGATTATTTTTTAGAACAGATGGATATTTATATGATGAAACAAGAAATTTGCTGACCCAGGAGTTTACTGATATAGCAATAGTAAATAATATTATTGAACAGATCGCATCGGGAGAAAATACACTAAGTACAATAGCGGGAAAAATAGGAGAGAAGGAACCGACTGTATTGTATTCTATTGAAAAGTTGATAAATGTAGGTTTGGTTGAAAAAAAGAAATGTATAACTGATGAAAAAAATAAGAAGAAGACGCAGTATGTGTTAAGAGATTATATGTTCAAATTCTGGTATGAATTTATACCAAAAGCTACAAGTGTGATAGAGATGGGGCAAGGAGAGATCTATTATCAAAAAGCTGTTAAACCTGTTTTGCATTCTTTTATGGGAGCGGTATTTGAGGAGATGTGTAGATACTATACTCTGAAACAGGGAATACAAGGAGAATATGGCTCTTTTATTACTTCTGTGGGAACTTGGTGGGGCGTAGAAAATGTAACTGATAAGAATGGAAGCACAAGATCTCAATCGGCTGATATAGATGTTGTTGCTTTGTCTGACATAGACAAAAAGGCCGTTATCGGAGAGTGCAAGTTCAAAAATGAGAAGATAGATAAAGGTATATATGAAACATTAATTAGAAGAGGAAGACTTATACCAGCCCAATACAGAGTATCAAAGTATATTTTCTTTTCGTTATCTGGATATACAGATTGGTTTGAATCAATATTAGATGAGAATGTCGTATTACTTACATTGGATTCGCTTTATGAATAGTTGTAATTTTCGTTGATTGGATTATTAAAGAATGGTATCTTTTAGTCGATAATTACTATCACTTCGATATTATATGAGGAGGATATTCTATGGACAGAGTAGAGAAAATGCTTAGTAGAATGAAAGCCGGTAAGTTATACAGATGTGTGGACTGGGATCCGGATGGGAAGGCGAAGGATCTGGTTGATAAGTTTAACAGTGCGCCCAGATCTGAGACTATGACGAGGACCAGCGGGTATCTTGGGAAATTATTTGCACATATGGGAAAAGAATGTTACATAGAGCCACCATTTTACTGCGACTATGGAACAAATATACACGTGGGGGATTATTTCTATGCAAATACAGGGCTGATCGTTCTGGATCAGTGTGATGTCATCATTGGAGATCATGCGTTCCTGGGACCAAGGATCAATATATACTGTGCATGTCATCCGATAGATGCGATGGTTAGAAATTCCGGAGTGGAGCTTGGCAAGCCGGTTACAATAGGCGATAATGTATGGATCGGAGGCAACACTGTCATAAATCCGGGTGTGACCATAGGTTCAAATGTTGTCATCGGTTCAGGCTCGGTTATCACAAAGGATATTCCGGATAACGTGATAGCTGCCGGAAATCCATGTAAGGTCATAAGATCGATAACAGATAAAGATAAGGAGTACTGGCTTGAGCAGCTTAAAGAGTTTGAGGAGGACACAGGTGAACAGGTAACTCTTGAGATGTGAAGTAGTATTATACGAATTGTGCAACATAGGTGTTTGGTTTACAGATATGTATATCGCTGAGTTTTGGAGGACATACATTTGACAAATTATAGATTCACATTCAGTTATGATGGCACCCGCTATCACGGCTGGGAGAGCAAAAAGAATGCAGATACTGTGGAAGGGCGCATAGAGTCGGTGCTGACTAAGATGGTGTATGGAGATGCGCACGCAAATGCTGGCAGAGATTCGACGGATTTGCCTGTGGACAGTACGGAGCCGGGAGTATCGGCAAATGTGGACAGTACGGAACTGGGATCATCGGCAAATGTGGACATACACGGAGCTGGTCGGACTGACGCCGGAGTGCATGCCAGAGCCATGGTGGCGAGCGGAAAACTTGAGACCGACAGATCTCCGGGAGAGATAAAGGATTATCTGAACAGGTATCTTCCAGCAGACATAAGTGCTATGGATGTGGCCGAGGCCGGGGATAGATTTCATGCGAGACTGAATGCCACAGGAAAGGTGTATGAGTACACATTGTATGTAGGGAATGAAAAGCCTGTATTTGACAGGAACTATGTATGGTGTGTGCCGGATGGTGACAAGCTAGATGTAGAGGCTATGAAAAACGCCGCATCATATCTGGTCGGAAAGCACGATTTCAGATCATTTTGTGGCAATAATAAGATGAAAAAGTCCACGGTGAGGATCATATATGATGTGGATATATACAGAGATGGAGATTATGTCCATATGAGATTTCATGGCAATGGATTCCTTCAGAATATGATAAGGATACTGACCGGGACACTGGTTGAGATCGGACATGGGAAGATGAGTCCCGGGCATATGCGCGATATAATAGCCGGCAGGGATAGACAAATGGCTGGACCCACAGCTCCACCGCATGGACTGTGTCTGGTGGAAGTTGAGTATAATTAGCCTGGTGATAATTGGTAATAAGGATGAGCTTCGATAAAGGGGATGATGACAAATGGGTATGGCAGAAAATATCAGACATGATGAGCAAGGCAGCCGTCTGGATGCATCCACAGGAAATCCTGAGGATGTAAAAAATCTCAGCCTGTTCATGGAGATCGGAGCCATGATGATACGGAACGGCTCGGAGGTAAAGAGAGTTGAGGACACACTTATGCGTATGGGTGCAGCATATGGGGCAGCGAGAATGGATGTATTTGCGATCACGTCGACGCTTGTGTGCACCATGAATATGCCGGGCGGTGACGTGTGCTCAATGACCAGAGGAACGAGGGATGGCACAAAGACGGATTTCTGGAAGCTCGAGAGGATAAATGCTCTCAGCAGAGAGTATTGCAGGACACCATTTGGCGCAGAAGAACTTAAGGCACGTATAGATGAGATTGAGAGCTCGTCTGCTGACAGGTTGCGTGTGTGCGTCGGAAGCGTTCTTGCTGCGGGAACACTTGCGGTTTTCTTTGGAGGAAATATAGCGGATGGGCTTGCGG
Organism: Coprococcus sp.; assembly: GCA_016297325.1. Taxonomy (GTDB): domain Bacteria; phylum Bacillota; class Clostridia; order Lachnospirales; family Lachnospiraceae; genus Coprococcus. Next base: position 3,916 of record JAEDGW010000079.1, read on the forward strand.
CGGCGGTGTTTGCTGTGGGGATATGGCTGATGCAGGTTTATTTTGCACCTATTTGCAAGAATAATATACTGTTCAATTTCCTGTGTTCATTTGCAATAGGTGTGCTCATAGGACTTACAGGACGAGTCATTCCGATACATGAGGACAAGGTTATGATCGGGGACATCATGCTTTTGATTCCTGGGCTTGCGCTTACAAATGCGGTGAAGGATATGTTCGTTGGCGATACGATAACCGGAAGCCTGAGGCTTGTGGAATCAGTGCTCTGGGCGGCGGCCATCGCCTGCGGATTTGCACTGGCAGTATTTATCACGAAGTAGACGGAGCAGATGATTTGCCAGCGTACTTAGGTGAGTGGTTTATAGACTATAGTAGAAAGAGCCTTTATAACAGATTCAGTTTCAACAGGTTTTAGATGAGTGGGCTACATATTACAGGAGGAAAGGATATGCAGGAGGTCATAGTTCAGATCGTGACGGCCTTTTTGGGATCACTTGGATTTGCATATATGTTCGATCTGGGGAAGAGAAATGTGATACCGGCGGCTGTAAATGGAATGTGTACATGGGTGGTATATATTTTAATTCGTGCTATAATAGATGACGTGTTTATTCCGTCGCTTGTGGCCACACTGTGGGCTGCGATATATGCGGAGGTTGCGGCGAGAGTTATGAAAGCTCCCGCAAACCAATATCTCATAGTGGGAGTGATACCTCTTCTTCCGGGGGCACCGTTATACTACACGCTAAGTGCAGCATTTGGCTCGGACTGGGCGGCTGCGAAGATGTATGGCAATAACACGATGCTGTTCGCACTTGGGATCGCAGTGGGAATAAGTGCTGTGTGTGGTGTGGATGAAATTATAAGAAAATTGAGAGAAGGCTATGCAAGGTGATTTTCCATCTGGTGGCAAATAAAGGAGAGTATGTAGGATGTTGGAAAAATATGGAAAAAAGCTATTTATCTTTCTTGGATGTGACATTGTATATTTTATTTTGTACGTTCTTCCGTTCATAAAAATTCCTCCTGTATCAGCGGTATTTACGGGACTTGGACTCTTGGTAATGACGGCTCTGAGTTACGTGGAGGTTGAGGACGATACATTTGAGCATATCACAGGTGAAGAGAAGTGGTTTAAGACGGCTTTTCTTGTCGGCGGTGTGCTGACACTTGTGGGTGTGATATTGCTCCTTGTATTTGCAGGGGCTTAATGATATCAGGAGAATTAAAAAGATCCTTTCTGCCTGGCTGGCTGCTGGGTGGGAGGGATCTTTTTTGTTTAGCAGGGATTCAGCGGGGGTAATTTTTTGGGGGCCTTGAGAATTTCTTAAAGAAGTGGGTAATTGTTTCTTAAACGGACTTTCAAGTAAAATTTCATCAAGAGAGGGGGAAAGCGTCACTTATGCTAATCGGAAAAGCGTCACCTATATTAACCGGGCGTGTGGCACTTAGAACCTGAGATAACGGAACGTTTTTATCTTTTGGGATTGTATATGCTCGTATAGATATAAAATTTTATCTTTTTTATAATAAAGAGCTGAAAAGATAAAAAGTTTGAGTTTATTGTATCTTTTTGGAAATTTTTTAACAAAAAGTGAAAAATATACGCACTTTTCATCGGAATGTTATATGTGAGGGGAAATGTCTTAGCAGATTCGCAAGGATAAACGAGCAAAGAAGCAATCTCCGGCAGGCAATTAAAGGGTTGTCCTAAGTTTATATAGTTGCCAACATCAAAGCAAGCTAACTTCAAAGAATCATGTATGTTGAAATTTCGTGGACAAAGGCACTGATAGAAGAAAATCCTTATATAGGAAGAATGCTACAAAAGAAGGGAGGAGGAAAATCATATGATAAACATAACAAAATACTCCAGAAGACTGGCTCTGATAATGGCCGGTACTATATCGTTGTCCCTGTGTGGTTGTGAGATGGCGGATGGCAGGACAGCGCAGGGAGAGGCCAGGACGACGTACATATACGGAGATTCCATACAGGAGGATGCGGGGGCCTCACTGATGGCGAAACTTGGTGTACCGGATTCCTGCAAGCTCACATTTGACACCGGGAAATCCGGGCTTTCGGAGATAAGTCTGGACACCGATGACATAGATGTGCCTGGGACTGATAGGGCTTATGTCATAGATTTTGACAGGATAGGACTGACACAGGAAAAAATACAATCCATGGTGGAGGGGGTATTTGACAAGTCGGACGGGATATATTGCCGGGATGACGGGGATGAAAACATGACAAAGGATGAAATACAGCAGGGGATAGACCTTATCGAAGCATACCGTGATCAGGCGCTTAAAGATGGAAAAACAGATGTGGCAGATATGTATGAGAGTGACATAGCTGCTGAGAAAACCAGAATGGCGAGCGCTCCTGACACATACAGGTCGGTGACAGAATATACCTCAGGTAAGATATATGTTGGCCAGAGTGATGGTGACAAGTTTAATCTGTGGATATCCGGGGGTGACGATGAGGACGGAGCATCCGCAGTGAGCATAGAGTACAGCGCAGATGTAAGTCGCGATCAGGATTATCTGGCAAATGTGCCTGATGCGGTTATCACCGAGACCGTGGGTGAAGTTGATTCTGGGGTGGATGCTGGAGATCAGCAGAATATGTGCAGTCTGGATGAAAATTCTGCAAGGATCATGGCACAGGAATTTCTGGATAAGCTCGGTATATCAGGGATGGCATTCAGGAGTTCCCAGGCTCTCATCAGGACGTGGCTCGACGGAAATATGACGTACATAAAGACGGAAAAAAACGGTTACGTGTTTGAATTTGGCAGACAGATTGCCGGAATCTCTGTGGTGTACGAGGATCCCACGGGGGTCGATAATCTGAAAAATGATAAGGGATATGTCATGCATGACGGAGATCTTGCTTCGGTGTATGTAGATGATAAAGGAGTGTTCAGCGTCAGAGCAAGGCTGACTACGGATCCGGATTCATTTGTCAGGGAAGATACAGGGATGCTTAGCTGGACTGATATGTTGGAGCGTGCAAATGACAATATTTCCGAGTATTACAGCAAATATCCTACGGCATATTCCAAGGTACAATTTGACAGTGCCAGACTTTTGTATGTGCCATGTAAAAAGGACGACGGAGGTCTTGCGTATGTTCCGGCATGGATGCTTACTGAGAAAGATGATAAAGACATTTTAGATAATAGTGCTGCATATCATAACATAGTGCAGATGGTGTATATAAATGCCATTGATGGAAGTCTTATAGATATAGTTGAGACCGCAAAGGCACTGGGAACATGGTACAGTTATGGTGATGACGACGGGGGAATAAAAACTTTGACAAGGTAATATGTGTTATTTTGTGATTTTAAATTGTCTTATAATATATGGCACTAACAAAACAATGAAAACAGGCTGATTTTATATGAAATACTAAAAGTATACACAAGAAGGGATCCGCACAAATAAGAAAGAGAGGAAAAATATTATGAGAAGATCAAAGAGAGCGACAAGAATTGCAGCATGTGTGCTGGTGGGGGTGATGGCTATGCAGCTTAGTGGCTGTGGAGACAAGAAGGTGGATTATTCAATTGATGGGGACTCACAGATGTCGGAGACCGGCGATGAAGCCGGTGGCTCAGAAAAGAGTGCACTTGCGAAGAAGCTTGGTGTGCCGGATTCATGTGATCTGACATTTGACGTTGGAAAATCAGGACTGTCGGTTATATCCTGCAAGGACGATGATATAGAACTTCCGGATTCAGACAGGATGAAGAAGGCTGAGTTCAGCGTATTTTCGCTGGGGGCTGCCCAGATACAGACGATTGTGGAGGGTCTGCTTGACAAGTCGCAGGGAATTCGAGTGAGAAATGATGGAGTTATGACAAAATCAGAGCTTCAGGATTTAATAGATCAAACCCAGGGATTCAAGGAAGACGCTACATCAAACGGTGACGATACGATCGGATCGTGGTACGATACGCAGATAGAGACTTATAAGAAGCAGATGGCTGATGCGCCAGACTCACTTCCAGAGCTGGAGAATTATGACGATCCATACTGCGAGTATGTGGGGATGAATGGTGATCACAAATATTCACTTTCATTCAGTCAGGCAAGAGACAACAATACTGATGCAGGGGTATATATATCATTTGCTCCAATAATAGATGATGAGAACATCGAACTTAAGAAGGTCGATGGTGCTCAGTATACATATCTTACGGGAGCGTCAAGTGTTGACAGTATAGATCATGAGAATATCCAGAACAATTGCCAGATCAACGAGGAAGCTGCAAAAGACAGTGCCAGAAATTTCCTCAGCAGTATAAATGTTGAAGGAATGGAGTGCACAAAGGTTGAGCCCCTTGTCAGAGTGTGGTCAAGCGATGACGGCGATGAGCTCAAGACAGAGGTAAATGGATATGCAGTCAGCTTTTCGAGAGTGATAAGTGGAGGCGATTTTGTGATGTCGGGGCTGTACAATGTTGACAACCTTCAGAACTCTAGTGGTTATTTTTATGACAGTACAGATATGGCAAATGTGTATGTAAATGATGAGGGTGTAATCAATATGTATGCTAATATTTATACAGATCCTCAGTCAGTCAAAGAAGAAGATGTAGAGATCCTCAGCTGGAATGATATGCTTGAAAAGGCGCAGACATCTATAGCGGAGTATTACGAGAAATACCAGACAAGATACGGTAAGGTTGAGTTCAACAATGTGACACTCGGTTATATGCATGTTATGGAAGAAGATGGCAAGACGTATTATATTCCGGTGTGGGCATTCAAGCAGACAGAGGAGCTCAGAGATCAGGACAGTGACGCCGAGGTGATTCAGGCGGTACTGATAAATGCGATGGATGGAAGCTATATAGATATAATCGAGAATGCAAAGAGCATAAAGCTGTGGGATTCATTTTAACGAGTGACGGTTTTGGCGCAGATTTTATTTCTGTATATTTTATTTAATAGTAATTTTAATTTCATAGAAATTGGAAGAAAATAATATAAATAAAACCACATAAAGAAATCATGGAAAGCCTGCTGATAGAAATATCGGCGGGCTTTTTACGTGCAATTTACAAACTTTACCGGGAAAAGATAGCGGGGGAAGTTGCAGCGTGGAATGATATATTAAGTGGGGTAAATGACACAATAAAAGCTAACCTGTCTGTGTAGGAATAAGCAAATAAAGGGATGTATGAGATAGAGGATTTATATGAAAAAGAAAATTATTTTTATAAGCATAGTGATAGTAGTGTGTATAATTGCGCTCAATGCATATCCGATTATAAAAGACCATGTAAGGGAACTGGCGCATGAGAAAAATGTAGAGTATTTTCAGCAGCAAAATACAGATGCGGAGATCAGCTATACGGTGGATTCGGAGGCGGACAATATCCAGAGCTATATAATATGGAATAAAAAGGACGAACAGGAATTCAATTTGTATATGGTGATAATTGACGATCATAAAAATAAGAGAACATTGAATGTGGACCTTGGTGAACAGGTTCACGACACCAAGGATATGGAACTGGAGTCAGCTACGTACAGATGGGAAGACGGTATTCAGAAAGAGTCTCTCAAGGAGATGAAAGGAAAGACCTGTATCAGTGATCTTACAATCTATGTTTCAAAAAATGACGGTGATGTCAGTATACGGGTGGTGAACGAGAAGACGAAGAAGATTGTGTATGATGAGGTAAAATAATTACATCTAACGTTATAATTATTACATTGTGAATTTTTTTATTTAGATATGTTATATACTTGAGTGGTATATGTAACTTGAGTAATTAAATTGTAAATGTTAATATTATACATAGGAGAAGATGTGGAATTTATTTATAACACTTTTATTTTAAGTAGTACAGAGTATGCTAAGATATGTGGAGAGATTAATACGAATTATAGTAAATATAAAGGCAAATTATATGCTGTACATAGTTCATATGGAATAGATAATAAGCCATATTGGTATTATTTTGAGAATCATGGATATGATAATTATAATATCTATATGAGAATTGAGATGTAGGGGGTGAGTAGATGGAAGAATTAACAAGGTTATTAAATACAATAGAGGATTCTTATTTTGACTTTGTTTCAGCAATGGTTCATTATGCTCAGAAAAGTCAAACAAGGCTTGAGCTGCTTACCACATACATTAGGGAAAATCCAGATGTTAAATCAGCAGATGTCATAAAGTTTGTTTCTGATCAGGCAGATTTTGCAGATGATGCCGCTTATATGAGGGTATGCTAGATTTTAATTAAAATTTAATGAAATATGGAAATGATAAAAATCACAGGCAGCCAGTTGATTTTGAGGTAGGCTCATAACAACTTGACTGCCTGTGGTTTTTATTAATAATATTTCTTTTTAATATAGTCTACTTTACAGGTGAAGAACTCGGTCCTTGATTTCCTGTGTACGTCCCTGATTCCAGAACTGTGTTCCGATATAACCGCAGGTACGCCTTGCAACGAAGAGAGTATTCTGGTCGCGGTTGCCGCAGTTAGGGCATTCCCACACCAGCTTGCCATAGTCGTCTGTCACGATCTTGATCTCACCGTCATAACCGCACTTTTCACAGTAGTCGCTCTTGGTGTTAAGCTCTGCATAGAGAATGTTGTCGTATATGAACTTCATGACTTCGAGGACTGCGTCTATGTTGTTCTGGAGGTTCGGAACCTCAACATAGCTGATGGCGCCGCCAGGTGACAGCTTCTGGAATTCTGACTCGAACTTCAGCTTGCTGAAGGCGTCTATGTGCTCGGTTACATGTACGTGGTAGCTGTTGGTTATGTAATTCTTGTCAGTTACGCCCGGGATGATGCCGAAACGCTTCTGCAGATTCTTGGCAAATTTGTAAGTGGTGGACTCCATAGGTGTTCCATATACGGAATAGCTGATATTCTCGGCGGCCTTCCACTCAGCACATTTGTCGTTGAGCTTCTGCATAACTGCAAGGGCGAATTTCTTGCCCTCCTCGGATGTATGTGTCTTGCCTATCATGCGGACGCACATCTCGCAGAGACCCGCATAGCCCAGAGAGATGGTTGAGTAGCCGCCGAAGAGCAGCTTGTCGATCTTCTCACCTTTCTTAAGTCTTGCCAGTGCTCCGTGCTGCCACAGTATAGGGGCAACATCAGAGATAGTGCCGAGAAGACGCTCATGTCTGCAGCGGAGAGCCTTGTGACACAGCTCAAGTCGCTCTTCAAGTATCACCCAGAATTTGTCCATATCTCCATCTGATGAGCATGCCACATCCACAAGGTTGATGGTGACAACACCCTGATTGAAACGTCCATAGTATTTGCGTGAGCCGTCAGGATTTCTGATGCCGTCCTCCTTTGTAGGGAAGGATCTGCAGCCCATGCATGGGTATACATCGCCGTCCTTCATCTCTCTCATGACTTTGGCGGAAATGTAGTCAGGAACCATGCGCTTTGCAGTGCATTTGGCGGCAAGTTCGGTCAGATACCAGTATTTGGAATCTGTGGTAATGTTGTCCTCGTCCAGAACATATATGAGCTTAGGAAATGCGGGCGTGATCCAGATTCCCTTCTCGTTCTTAACTCCTTTGATCCTCTGATTCAGGACCTCCTCTATGATGAGTGCCAGGTCATCCCTTGTCTGTCCCTCAGGGACCTCATCCAGGTACATGAACATGGTGACAAATGGTGCCTGTCCGTTACATGTCATCAGGGTGATGAGCTGGTACTGTATAGTCTGTATTCCGCTTTTGACCTCGTTCAGAAGTCTCTTCTCTGTAATCTTGTCGATGATGGCGTCGTCGAGTGATTCTCCGCATTCCTTACGTTCCTCAATAACCTGTGCGCGGAGCTTCTTCCTGCTCACATCAACAAATGGTGCCAGGTGGGACAGGGTAAATGTCTGTCCGCCGTACTGGTTGCTGGCAACCTGTGCCACGATCTGAGTGGTGACGTTGCATGCCGTGAAGAAGCTGTGTGGTTTTTCGATCATGGTCTCGCTGATCACAGTTCCGTTCTGCAGCATATCCTCAAGATTGATGAGGTCACAGTTGTGCTCCTTCTGAGCATAGTAGTCTGAATCATGGAAATGTATGATTCCGGCCTCATGAGCTTCTACGATATCTTCCGGCAGCAGCATTCTTTTTGTCAGGTCTTTGGACACCTCACCGGCCATGTAGTCACGCTGGGTTGAGTTGATCACTGGATTCTTATTGGAGTTTTCCTGATTGACCTCCTCGTTCATGTGGTCTATGAGCGCAAGGATTCCGTTGTCCGTGGTGTTGGACTTACGGGCGAGCTCTCTCTTATAACGGTAACGCACATACTTCTGTGCGACCTCGTAGCCTCGCATCTCCATGATGCCTGTCTCGACCATATCCTGAATGTCTTCCACATGGACTGCGTGGGGCATCGACTCTATCTGTTTCTCCAGATTGTCCGCGATGGCGTGAACCTGGTATTCGTTAAGCTGGTGGAGTTTGTCAACCTCATTGTTGGCAGCTCTGATGGCATTCTCTATCTTTGACAGGTCAAATGTCACTTCTTCTCCATTTCTTTTAATTACGTGTACGTGTGTTTTAACTTCCTCTGACACAACAATAGCCTCCCTC
>JAEDGW010000080.1 GCA_016297325.1 Coprococcus sp.
ATGGGGAGCTGGCAATCTAGCCGGCTGAGAGGAGGCTGAACGCCTCGACCCGCAACCTGATGCGGATAATGCCGCCGTAGGGATACGTTTGATACATACATAATGATGTAAGAAAGAAGAGACGCATTCCCTCGTCTCTTCTTTCTTTTTTTATAAGGAAAATCCACGTAAGTGGGATGATTTCTAAAAGTGGCTGATTGGGGGCACCACCTTCCGCCACTATAAAAGTGTAAGAGAAAACAAATATTAGATCTGGCGCAGACTCATGAAGCCGGATCAGATTGGAGGAACAGATGAGAAATTACACAACACAGATGGACGCAGCAAGAAAAGGCATAGTAACTCCTGAGATCGAGAAAGTTGCTGAGAAAGAGCACATGTCCACTGAGGCGCTGATGAAACTGGTAGGAGAGGGCAAGGTAGCGATACCTGCCAACAAGAAGCACACATGCTTAAACCCTGAGGGAGTTGGAAGCATGCTGAGAACCAAGATAAATGTAAATCTTGGCGTGTCAAGAGACTGCAAGGATTACAGCATTGAGATGCAGAAGGTCATGAGTGCGGTAGAGATGGGAGCAGAGGCCATCATGGATCTGTCAAGCCACGGCAACACACAGCCGTTCAGACAGAAGCTCACATCAGAGTGCCCTGCCATGATAGGAACAGTTCCTGTATATGACAGCGTTATCCACTATCAGAGAGATCTTGCTACACTGACTGCACAGGATTTCATAGATGTGGTACGTCTCCACGCAGAGGACGGAGTTGACTTTGTGACTCTCCACTGCGGAATAACCAGAAAGACCATCGAGCAGATCAAGAAGCACAAGAGAAAGATGAATATAGTAAGCCGTGGAGGAAGTCTCGTATTTGCATGGATGACCATGACAGGCAATGAGAATCCGTTCTACGAGTATTTTGACGAGATCCTTGACATATGCGAGGAATATGATGTGACAGTATCACTCGGAGATGCGTGTCGTCCGGGATGTCTGGCAGACGCTACAGATGTATGCCAGATAGAGGAGCTTGTCAGACTTGGTGAGCTCACCAAGCGTGCATGGGCACACAACGTACAGGTTATGGTTGAGGGTCCTGGCCATGTGCCACTCAATCAGATAGCAGCCAACATGGAAGTTCAGAAGACTCTGTGTATGGGAGCACCATTCTATGTACTTGGACCTCTTGTCACAGATATAGCGCCTGGCTATGACCACATCACAAGTGCCATAGGCGGAGCAGTCGCAGCCATGAATGGTGCAGCATTCCTCTGTTACGTCACACCTGCAGAGCACCTTGCCCTGCCAAATGTAGACGATGTAAAGCAGGGAATCGTTGCATCCAAGATAGCAGCCCATGCGGCAGATATAGCAAAGGGAATACCTGGAGCAAGAGATATAGACGACAAGATGGCGGACGCTAGACGTGTCCTTGACTGGGATGCACAGTTTGCATGTGCCATAGATCCTGAGACAGCAAAGGAGATCAGGGACAGCAGAAAGCCTGATGATGAGTACAGCGATACATGCAGTATGTGTGGTAAGTTCTGTGCTGTCAGATCTATGAACAAGGCTCTGTCAGGAGAGTATATAGACATCCTGTAATTTATAGTAAGTACATAATATCAGTAAAATACATCAGACCGGCAATATATGAACAGCGTCATATATTGCCGGTTTCTTAATGCAAATTAACATTTTGCCTATTGTAATAGCAAATGAACGAGTATAGAATAAAACCGAAAAAAATAAGGTTATGCATAGGAAAACATATAAAAGGGAAGGATTATCGTGAATAAAGATCTTACTGTGGGAAGGCCTGAATCCGTGCTTTGGAGATTCTGCCTGCCTCTTTTCGGAAGTGTGATATTTCAGCAGCTCTACAACATAGCAGACAGTTTTGTTGCGGGAAGGTTCATAGGAGAAAATGCGCTTGCCGCGGTTGGCAACAGTTACGAGATAACGCTTATCTTCATAGCATTTGCATTTGGCTGCAATATCGGCTGTTCGGTCATAGTATCCCAGCTGTTTGGTGCAAAGAAATACAAAGACATGAAGACCGCAGTGTGGACCACGTTTATAGCCAGTGCGGTGCTTGTGGCGGTTCTCATGGCGATAGGATTCTTGTTTGGCGAGCAGCTCCTTGCACTTATAGACACACCGGATGAACTGATGGGAGATTCGCTTACGTATCTGAACATATACATACTCGGATTGCCATTTCTGTTCTTTTACAACATCGCAACTGGAATATTTTCAGCACTCGGAGACTCCAGAACACCATTTATATTCCTTGCCATATCATCAGTGTCCAATATCATAGTGGATATATTGTTTGTAAAGAATCTTGGAATGGGTGTAAATGGCGTAGCATGGGCCACATTCCTGTGCCAGGGCGTGAGTGCTGTGCTTGCGGTTATAGTGGTGTTCAAGAGGCTTGCGGCAGTAAAAACAGAAGGCAGGGTACGTGTATTTTCGGGTGCCATGCTGGGAAAAATAGCAGTCATAGCCATACCGAGCATACTCCAGCAGAGCTTTATCTCTGTGGGAAATATAATCATACAGAGCGTGATAAATGGATTTGGATCTTCGGTCATTGCGGGATATGCGGCAGCAGTAAAGCTGAATAATCTTGTCATAACTTCATTTACTACGCTTGGAAATGGAATCTCAAACTACACAGCGCAGAATCTTGGCGCGGGTAAGGTGGACAGGATAGGACAGGGACTGAAAGCCGGAATAAAACTTATATGGGGACTTTGTATCCCATTTGCAGTGCTGTATTTCTGCTTTGGACGATACGGAATGTATCCGTTTATGGAGAACAGAACAGGACTTGCTCTTGCAACTGGCGTGACCTATCTCAGGATACTTGCACCATTCTATTTTGTAGTATCTGCCAAATTGGTGGCAGACGGAATACTGCGTGGAACTGGAATGATGGGACGATTTATGACATCCACATTCACAGATCTTATACTCAGGGTGGTACTTGCGATCGTCCTTTCAAAGGTTATGGGAACGGCCACCGGCATATGGCTTGCATGGCCTATAGGCTGGAGCATTGCAACAGTCATGTCTCTGGCATTTTGCATAAATGGAATAAAACAACTTAAGAACAGGAGAGAATATGAAGCCTAATAGAAATAAAAAAATATGGGGAGCTGTATTTGCAGTTCTGGGGATATTGGGAGTGATATTGTTTGTGCTCCCTGTGACGCGTGGAAGCAGGATAAATATAGGTACTATGCTTGGTATTGCTGTGTTTGGAGCAGCCGCTCTGTATGGATTCTTTAAGCGCAGGATAGACGGCATCATGAAAAAATGGTGGGAGAAAAAAGCTGGCAGGGTGTGCCTTACTATTGTCATGGTGATCGCCATAGGTGCGCTAGCTCTTGCGGCAGTCATCACCGGCAACATGGTGTATGCGGCAAATGTGAAACCGATGCAGGATGCAACTGTTGTGGTACTTGGCTGTGCAGTAAGAGATGGAGGTCCGAGCCTGATGCTCCGCGAGAGACTTGAGGCTGCGAGAAAATATCTGGAGGATAATCCGCAGGCTGTATGTGTAGTTTCAGGAGGCCAGGGAGCTGACGAGAGTATATCAGAGGCACAGTGCATGTATGAGTATCTCACCGAGCACGGAATAGATGCGTCCAGAATATATATGGAGGACAAGTCAACCTCCACAAGGGAGAATATAAAGTTTTCGGCTGAGGTCATAGCGCAGAACGGACTCCCGGACAAGATGAATATAGTGACAAATGAGTTCCATGAGTACAGGGCCAGAAGGATAGCACAGAAACAGGGGATAGACAGTGGCTCCATATCAGGAGGTACAGCATGGTGGCTTCTGCCTACGTACTATGTGAGGGAGATGACCGGAATATTGTACGAGTGGATAAGCGGCTGATATGTGGGCCGGTGCGCTGCGTGGCATACAAATGTGCCATTCAGTGGAGGACATTTGGTCGAAATGCACAGATAACCTTGAAAAAGACTTGTAATATTTCTTGAAAAATGCATGTAAAATGTTACTTTTAAATGAAAGAAAGTATGTTATAATGACTCTGTATGATACAAGTACAGTATCTGATTAAAAGGAGAACGAGATGAACAAATTAGAACTTCAGAAAAAAGCTGTAGAAGTTCGCAAGGGCATTGTCACAGGTGTATACAATGCAAAGAGCGGACATCCAGGCGGCTCATTATCAGCAGCAGACCTGTTTACTTATCTTTATTTCGAGGAGATGAACGTGGATCCTAAGAATCCTGAGGACGAGAATCGTGACAGATTCGTGCTCTCAAAGGGACACACAGCTCCAGGCTACTACGCAGCACTTGCGTTAAAAGGCTTTTTCCCAATAGAAGATTTAAAGACACTCAGACATGTTGGATCTTACCTCCAGGGACATCCTGACAAGAAGCACACACCAGGCGTGGATATGTCATCAGGATCACTTGGACAGGGACTTTCAGTTGCAGTAGGTATGGCACTTGCAGCAAAGATGCAGGGCAAGGATTACAGAACATACTGTCTCTGCGGTGACGGAGAGATCCAGGAGGGACAGATATGGGAGGCAGCTATGTTCGCAGGACATAGAAAGCTTGACAATCTGTGCGTTATAGTAGATAACAACAATCTTCAGATCGACGGAACGGTTGAGGATGTATGCTCACCATATCCTATAGATGAGAAGTTCAAGGCATTCAACTTCCATGTTATCAATATCAATGGCAATGACTTTGACGAGATCGACAAGGCATTTGCGGAGGCACGTGCCCACAAGGGTGAACCTACAGCGATCATCGCCCACACAGTAAAGGGCAAGGGCGTGTCATTCATGGAGGACAAGGCCGGCTGGCATGGAAAGGCTCCGAATGAAGAAGAGTACAAGATTGCCATGGAAGAACTTGAGAAGGAGGCTGCAGCATTATGATAGAGAATAAAGCAATCGCAACCAGAGAGAGCTATGGCAATGCCTTAGTAGAGATCGCAAAGGAGCATGACAATCTTGTGGTTTTAGATGCTGACCTTGCAGAGGCAACCAAGACAGTTATATTTAAGAAAGCTTATCCGGAGCGCCACGTTGACTGTGGTATCGCTGAGGCGAACATGGCAGGCATAGCTGCCGGAATGTCCACATGCGGATACGTTCCTTTTATGAGTTCATTTGCAATGTTCGCTGCAGGACGTGCATTTGAGCAGGTTAGAAATACTATCGGATATCCACATCTGAATGTGAAGATCGGTGCCACACACGCAGGAATCTCAGTAGGTGAGGACGGAGCAACACATCAGTGCTGTGAGGATATCGCACTTATGAGAGAGATCCCGGGCATGGTTGTCATCAATCCATGTGATGATGTTGAGGCAAGAGCAGCAGTAAAGGCTGCATACGAGTATGTAGGACCTGTATACCTCAGATTCGGAAGACTGGCAGTTCCAGTCCTCAACGATGAGAGCACATACAAGTTTGAGATCGGTAAGGGCGTTAAGCTCAAAGACGGCAAGGACATATCTATCATAGCTACAGGACTTTGTGTATCTGAGGCTGTGAAGGCTGTGGATATGCTTGCTGCTGACGGTATAGATGCAGAGATTATCAACATACACACCATCAAGCCTATTGATGAGGATATCATCGTAGAGACAGCTCAGAAGACAGGAAGAGTGTTCACAGTTGAGGAGCACTCCATCATAGGTGGTCTTGGAAGTGCTGTTGCAGAGGTGCTTGCTGAGAAGTGTCCTACAAAGATGACAAGGATCGGTGTGAGAGATACATTTGGCGAGTCAGGCCCTGCAAAGGAACTGCTTCACAAGTATGAGCTTGATGCCGAGGGTATCTACAAGCAGATCAAGGCTGCACTGTAATCCGGATGTTATCATTTGGAATATATGACAGCGTATATGAGCAAAAATAGCTCAAATAACTGTGAAAGATATAGAGAGTTATATACAGATGGGGGAGCCTGCCGGTGGCAGGCTCTTTCCATATATACATATGAACAGCTGGATGGGCAGCAGACATATTGTTGGCATCCGGCAGATTCTGTAATTTACATACACAAGGGCTGAAGACAAGGTAAAACCGGCTGGCTTTACAGAAAAGAGGTAGAATCATATGGGCAGAGAGTATGTAGAGGAACTTAAGAACCGCGTGTTAAGTGGAGGAGCTGAGATCACATATGATGAGGCACTTCAGCTTGCACATGAGGATCTGGATATACTGGCAGCTTCAGCAAATGAGATAAGAGAGCATTTCTGCGGAGACCGGTGCGATGTGTGCTCGGTCATAAGCGTGAAGGAGGGCAGATGCACAGAGAACTGCAGATACTGTGCGCAGTCCAGGATAGCGGAAAAGGACATACCTGAGGTGAACCTGCTGGGGGATGCAGCGGTGACTGAGGGCGCAGACGTGGACTATGGCAAGGGAAGCTTCCGTTACTGCCTTGTGGCTGAGGGCAGGAGACTTTCAAAGCGTGAGGTTGAACTTGCAGAGAAAACAGTCCAGGATATACATGACAATGTGGATATCAACATATGTGCGTCATTTGGCCTGCTGGATCAGGATGACTTTACGAAGCTTAAGAGTGCAGGGCTTTCGATGATACATAACAATCTTGAGACCTCACCGGCGTATTTCCCGGAGGTGTGCACCAGCCATACCCAGGAACAGAAGAAGGCGACCATACGTGCTGCAAAGGCTGCGGGACTTATGGTGTGCAGTGGAAGTCTGTTCGGCATGGGTGAGACACTTGAGGACAGGGTGGCACTTGCATTTGAACTTAGGGAGCTTGGAGTGGACTCGGTTCCGATGAACCTCCTCAATCCGAGGGAGGGAACGCCGTTCTACGACAAGACACCTCTCACCGAAGAGGAATACGTCAGGACGATAGCTGTATACAGATTTGTCATGCCGAAGGTTATGATAAGGCTCGCGGCGGGACGTGGCAGATATGAGGACAACGGCGAGGCTGCACTTGCCGCCGGAGCAAATGCGGTTATAAGCGGTGATTTCCTTACGACCGATGGCACATCATTTGACCTTGACTTTGACATGATAAGAAGAAAAGGCTTTGTCACGGACAGACCACATGCGTAGAAAATAATGAATAGACCGTATATGTGAATCTAAATGATAAGATTTAACGGCACACAAAGAAGAGAAGATAATAAGTTTATAAGTGTAAAAAAGGAGAAGTATATGAAGATTTATGACAGGATCATGGGACTTGGAACAAAGATGACAGACATGGATGCATCCACATACCAGGGAGCATTCATAGGCAAGATATCATACACAGTGGACAGGGAGAAGGCAGAGGCTGCTGACAACATCACATATGAATACGGTGATGTAAAGGAGAATGCTTTCATGTACATACTCTCGATACTTGGAAAGGTAGAGGGAGAAGAGACTCCTGTAGAGAAGATGACTATTACACTCGTAAAGGCATCAGACAAGGAGAAGGAGATAAAGAGAGTGGAGAAGGCTGAGTACGAGGACGAGAAGCCGTTCCACACATTTACAAAGGAAGAGGTATATGCATTCAGCAAGGAGACAGGAGACGAGAATAAGATCCATCTCACTGACCATCCTGTAGTACAGGGAATGCTGCTTCTCCGTACCGCAGCGTGCGCACATGAGGATCTGAAGAGACTTGATGTGAAGTTCGTAGAGCCTTCATACGCAGAGGAAGAACTCATGTGGGGAAGCAACGGAAGAGAGCTTGTGCTCTATGCAGATGGTTATGTAAAGGCGTCATTTAAGGTGGTCAGATAATATTTTATGGTCTTTGCCATAACATGAACATTCTGTGATATCTATTGACTTTACATGCGATGGTGATATCCTACTTATGAATTAAGACGATAGGAGGAGTATGAAGATGAATGAGCCAGATGCAGCTAATCACAAACATAGAGAGTGGAGGAAGTTAGAATATAAAAAGATAAAACCTATATGGTATGTTGTGTGGGTAGTTATGGCAATAGCTATTGTGGCTGTTTTTATGTATATGCCGAGAGAGAATATATTAGGACTGATAAGACTTATATTATTGCCGTTACTCACAGGGCTTTGGAGCTATATGCTTGTGTATGACATATTTAATCTGATATCAAAACACATGAAAAAAGGTTTAGCCTTTTTATATGCGTTTTCCCAGGTGATCTTGTATATTGTTGTGATATGTATGGGATATATGCTGCTTGAACCGGCAAAGGACATCATTAAGGGAAGCGAGAAGATGGAGATCAGCAGGTATTCGTTTGATACTTCGTCTGAGGCAGATGAGGTTAAGTTCACAAGTAATAATAATCCGATACCTAGTAAGTATCACATAGTGATCACAAAAGGGTCGGGGGAGAATGCTGAAAAATATGATCTTGCTGTAGATAAATCAACTTATGATGAATACAAGAATAAAGCAAAAGATGAGACGACGGTGAGCGGTGTTTATTTCGAACTGGAATATTATCAGCATACGAATGTCGTTAAAAGTTTTGTTGATGTAACAGATGAAAAACTCTCCGATATATTCGGAGATTACATTGGCGATAAATCCTCCGAGGACACTGAGGAGACGACAGAATCGTCGGAGTCAGATATATCCAATTAAATATTTGGTTAATGTATGCGCAGCGGATGTGCGATATAAAAAAGCTGCCACAGTCTTTGAAGACTGTGGCAGCTTTTTTGTACAGTATCAGGAATCCATGCTATTTAGTTTATCCTTATGAAATCGGACATCATGTAGCCTGTAATCTTTTTACCATTTTTGGTAAATGTAATCTTATACCAGACAGATTTATCAGAAGCTGTTGCTGAACCGATGATCTGTATCTTTGTTCCGTAACCCAGTTCAGTGATGATGCTGTGATTTGTTCCGGCTCCGGATCTCACACGGACCTGGTAGTCGGTGACAACACCGTTCAGTGAAGTCAGGGCAATTGGTTCAGATGACATCTCGCCGTAGTAGTATTTTCCGTTGAATGTCTTGTAAGCACGGATCCTGTATGTGTTGCCCTTGGAAAGAGCAGGTGCGATATAGCTTGTTGTCGCAGCCGGCAGGATCTTTACCAAAGTGTATTTCTTCGTGCTGTCATTGTACTTGTATATCACATAGCCATTCACGTTGCTGAGCTTTCTCCACTGCAGATATGCCTTGGAGCTTAAGGTAGCCATTTTGAATGATCCGCTGAACTTTGGCGGAACAGTGCATGAACTGTATTCTCTGATGTTGCTGTAGCTCGTATATCCGTTTTTCTGTGAAAATGCTTTTATACCGATCTTGTAAACAGTGGATGATGATAATCCGGAAATCGTATAAGTCCTGTCATCAGCCCCCTGTATAGTTGATATGGAATCATAGGTTTTTTTGTTTGTATTATACAGATATACGATGTAGCCGGTTGTATTTGCTGTCTTGCTCCACATGATGCGTATTGAACTTGAAGTTCTGGAAAGCGTTATCACATTTGCAGGTTTGTCAGGACCTGTGCTGGCTGTTACAGAAGCTGCAAGTGCTGTGTTGTAATACTTTCCGTTCTGCTTGTAGTATGCGGCAACCGTGTAGCTGTACTGTGTGCCGGCTGTAAGTCCGGTATGTGTAAATGTTGTGCTGGAAGCGGAGTATGTCTTGCCGATCTTACTCCATGTAGCGGTCTTGGAATCCCAACGATATATGATGTATCCTGCTACATTATTTTCTTTGTTCCACTTTAATGTGATCGAATTGCTGGATGCGTAGCTGGCCTTTAAGCCGCTTACCTGTCCAGGAAGAGTGGTAGTGCTTATGGCACTTGATACGACATGCCATATGGTGCTTGTGCTTGTCTTTGTAAATGCACGTATCTTATAGCTGTACTCTGTTCCTCCGGCAAGACCGGTGTCTGTGTAGCTGCTGGTTGCAGAAGATGAACTTGTGTATATAGCCTCATAAGCCTTCTTTGCACTGTTATATCTGTATATCCTGTAGCCTGATGTGACAGGGATAGGAGTCCATGAAAGTTTTATAGAAGATGATGATACAGCCTTGGCTGCAAAATTCTCCACGTTGTCAGGAACGGTGATTCCTGCGGTTTCAACTGATTTCACACCGTATACGGTTCCGGAATTCAGTTTGTAATATCCGCGGACCCTGTATGTATATTTCTTGCCGTCCTGAAGGTTCTTATCTGTAAACGTTAATTTGCTGGCGCCTTTTACTGTGCCGACTGATGTATATGCTCCTGTAGATTCGTTAAGCCTGAGGATCTGGTATCCGTACACCTCTGGAACTTTTGTCCATGACAAGGTTATAGTTGAATCTGTTGATTCCCTTACAGAGAGGGAGGATGGAGCATTTGGAGCCTTTATATATCTGAAATTCAAATCTGTCAGATGATTGTTTATACCAGATATAACCCCTGCATCTGAGTATTGCCAATATGAATGGGCTGTTGTCAGTGTGTCAGTGTCGTTGTACTGTGCTGTCCATATCGGGTACAGTGAAGCGATCGATGCTGCATTCATATCATCTGTTATGACCGTCTTGCTTGCGTAGAGCATACCTACATATCCCTTAGCCTCCACCGTGGAGCAGAAAGTCTTGATGACATTTGTTGCGGCACTCTTTGAGAGATGGGCATTGTAGAGCCTTCCGGTGAGACCGCCTTCCCAGGCGTATTCATAATCCATAACAATAGGAAGGTTTATGTTGTATCCTGACAGGAGGTTCATCGTGTAGGCAGCTTCCTGCTTTGCCTCGGCTGTGTTGATCGCCTGAGAGTAGAAGTAAACTCCCACATCTATACCGGCAGCGGTTGCAGCTTTGATATTCTGTTCAAATGTGGAATCCTTGTAGTATGCACCTGATCCATAATAGCGGCCTCCAACTCGGATGAATGCAAATGATATTCCTGAAGCTTTTACCTTTGTCCAGTTGATATCGTCGCCGTTCCACTCAGACACGTCAATGCCCTTTACGACTGTGTGATTCTTGAACATTGATGAATGTGTGTAGCCTGAGCTGGCGAGTGTAGCAATTCCCTGAGAAGAAGCAAAATCAGACTGCCTCTGTAACTGCTTGATAGTTTCAGGATCGTTGTTATACAGACTGTATACATGCTCGATCTCCGCTTCGTCCAGTTCCCTATAGTCGAAGTTACCCTCGTCCACCACCTGCTGGACTTCCTCTTTTGTTGATGTGACTGTTATGTCCGAAGAGTCAGCCGCATATGCATCTATGCCATTTACTCCGGCGAAAAGAAATGCGCTGACACCAAGGGCAAAACCTATTAGATTCTTTCTAAAATGTCTGTTAAACATGTAGTCCTCCCTATAGATGTAGTATAGTTTACATAATAGTGTTAAAAAGGCTAAAAGTCAATAAAATGAGCCAAATTGTTACACAAATATTACAAAAAAATATTCAAAACATAAATTTTAATAAAAAGTATGATAAAAAAACAGCTAAAGGTTGATAAATTAGATATAAAATATGAAAGTGGTATGATATAATTATCACAAATTTTGCAAAAAGGAGGACCGATCCGTTGGAGGATAAAGTTGGATTTGGAACAGCACTAAAGAATATGTTTGTCGGCATCGCAAAGCCGGAGGCATATATTCGTAATGGAGAAAAGGGAAAAGCGGGACCTGCGGTATTTGCTGCATTTATTATGAGCATACTGCTATATCTGGTGATTTCTTTTATTCCATATAACAACCTGTTTGGTGGCGGAAGACTGGCAGATGATGTAGACAACGCCATTGGGGATTTTGCGTTGACAGATAAAGGACTTTCTTATGATGATGTATTTGAGTGGGCGGATGATGAAGGCCTGTCTTATATAGGTATTGATACATCTCTTGGCGAGATTGGCAGCGATGAGGTGCGTGAGTTTGCACAGGAGAAAGGCTATACTACAGTATTCATCATAACATCACAGGATATTGTATCGTATAACAGCGGTCAGACGCAGGTCATAAAGTGCAGCGATCTGTATGGTGCACTGGGATATGCGGGAAGCGGAGATTCATTTGGCAAGCAGGATGTGCTTGATATCATAAGAAAATATGATACTCCGGTATTGGTTACAGTGTATGTTATAAGAACTATCATAGGCTTCCTTGGAGATCTCATCATGGCGCTTCTGATAGGTGTAGTTGGACTTCTCATAGCGTCCATGAAGAACTACAAGGTTTCATTTGGAACTACTTATAAGGCTGCCTTATACATAAGGGTTATATGGCACCCTATTGTGATGGTGATAGCAACCTATGTATGGCCGGCAACGACCACGCTCCGGATGATAGGAATTCTTATAGCTATCATCTACATGTTCATGGCTATATCAAGATACAGCAAGGAGGACCCGAAGCAGGCTGTACCTGCATACAGCGGCATGGCAGTTCCAATGAATGGACAGCAGGGATATGGCAGCTATGGACAGATGAACGGACAGCAGGGATATGACAGTTATGGACAGATGAACGGACAGCAGGGATAT
>JAEDGW010000209.1 GCA_016297325.1 Coprococcus sp.
GCGGAGTATTTTGTCAGGATACTGTCAGCCCTCGGCAAGGAGACCCTGGAGAGATCAACGTATTTCAATACCGGTTATTACTATAACCGTCAGAAGGTCAGCAAGAAGAATAGTATGTCGCATCTTCTTCAGGCGTGTGTGCCTGGTGCAAATGACAGTGCGGAGACTTTGAAGGCCTATCTTACAGGTACGGATATAAGTGATGCCAGGCTTATAGAGGCGGCTATGTATTCTCCAGAGTGGATAGATATAGTTGGAGAGTATCTTGGCTGGGATGGATTTACTGCGGGATGCTATTACTTTATGGCGCACATGAACGAGTCATTTGATGACAAGAGAAAGGCTATGATAGCGAGATTTACACCGCTTGAGGTGGATGAGCTGAACGATGGCGCATTTGACAGGACGTGGTTTACCGAAGTCTATGAAAGGTTGGGTGACAAACGTTTTCAGCTCATATACAAGGCGGCGAAATACATATCGGACGGTGCAAAGCATACCAGGGCGAGAAAATACGCGGATGCGGCACTTGGCAAATATGATGAGGCTGAACTGATAGCTGAGATCGAGGCAAAGAGAAACAAAGATCTGCTCATGGCGGTGGGAATCCTGCCGATAGAGAATGAGGAGCAGATAAAGGACAGATATATGTTCCTTCAGAAGTTCAAGAAGGAGAGCAGGCAGTTCGGAGCACAGAGGAGAGCCAGCGAGGCGGCAGCAGTTTCTACAGCTATGCGCAATATGGCGATCAATGCCGGATATCAGGACGTGACGAGACTTACCCTACGTATGGAAAGCCTTGTAGTTCAGGGCATGACAGAATATTTTCAGCCGCATGAGGTCGGAGAAGTGACCGTATGGCTTGAGATGGAGGACGGCGGCAAATGCGTTGTCATCTGTGAGAAGAACGGCAAACAGTTAAAGTCCGTTCCGGCAAAGATCAAGAAGGATGAGTATGTACTGGCTCTGATGGATGCGAAGAAGCAGATGGCGGAGCAGTCAAGGCGTACAAAGGCAATGCTTGAGGATGCCATGGAGAGCCAGGAAGAATACACCTGGGCTGAGATCAGGGGCATGCTGGAGAATCCTGTTATACATGACATGGTGGCTGCGCTGGTGTTCAAGGTGGCGGAGCCGGATGGTGTGAAGGCAGAGCTGGATAGTACGGCTGACAGTATTATGTCAGGGGCAAATGAACTTGATGATAGCAAGAATGTAGTTCTGGGATTTGCTGCTGAGGATGGATTCAATACATTTGTGGCAGCGTCTACTGGTGATGAATGTGATCAGCCATCTGGTGGGCAGAAATCTGTTGCTTGTGAAAATATAAAGCCGGCAGATAATGCAGATATTGTGGATACGGTATCAAATTCAACGGAAAATAAGAGCGCCGAAAAAGCAGGCTTGAACCTTATGAATCTGTCAGATGACACAAAACTCACAGTTGCACATCCATTCCACATGTACAAGACTGGCAAATGGCACGATATACAGAAATATGTATTTGACAACAAGATCGTCCAGCCGTTCAAGCAGGTGTTCAGAGAACTCTACGTGAAGACCGAAGAGGAGATGAACATGGAGCATTCTCTCAGATACGCGGGCAATCAGATCCAGCCGAAGAAGACACTCGGCTGCCTGAAGTCAAGACACTGGGTAGCTGATATAGAGGACGGTCTTCAGAAGGTGTACTACAAGGAGAATATAGTAGCGCAGATCTACGCTCTTGCAGACTGGTTCTCACCTGCAGATATAGAATCACCGACGCTTGAATGGGTGGTGTTCTCAGATAGAAAGACAGGAAAGAATATGAGAATCAAGGATATCCCAGACATCATATTCTCTGAGGTCATGAGGGATGTGGACATGGCTGTTTCCGTGGCGCATGCAGGAGGCGTGGATCCTGAGACCTCACACTCAACTGTTGAGATGCGAAAGGCGATAGCAGAATTCACTATGCCACTTTTCAAGCTGACAAATGTCACATTTACAAAGAATCACGCAGTGATAGAGGGCAAGCGCGCAAATTACACAGTTCACCTTGGAAGTGGAGTGGTGCATCAGGAGGCAGGACCTATGATAAATATACTTCCTGTACACTCACAGAGGCGGGGCAGAATATTCCTGCCATTTGTGGATGATGATCCAAAGACCTCGGAGGTGCTCACGAAGATACTGTTCTTTGCGGAGGATAACAAGATCAAGGATTCGTATATACTGGAACAGATTAATGTGTGATGTCGATGCAGTAAGCAGGATAATTGTGAGATATATACGGCAGAGAGATGTGTATTATATTAAAAGTTTGAAAGAGATTGATAGAGGGTGGCATAATGACTGCAAAAGGATTTTTTTCAAGACTAAAGTCTGGACACAAGGGGAACGCAGAGCTGTTCCCCTATGACGAGACAAAGCATGAGGCCGTCATCAGATGTTCCATATGTACCGGAGAACAGGTTGCCGGATTCAGGAGCAGAGAGGACGGGAACTTTGTGGGCGTGATGGTGATACAGTCGGAGAGGGATCTTGATTATTTTAAGAGACTTTATCGGGTGGATGACGTCAGGAAGATATATTAAAACATTTTCACTTTGTCAAGAAAAAACACTTGACAACCCACCCCTGCCTGTATTAGAATAGCCCATGGTAAAGCAAAAATACTTTACAGGCAGGTGCGTTAT
>JAEDGW010000210.1 GCA_016297325.1 Coprococcus sp.
CTTGGATATGATGATGCCATAGAGACCAGGAAGAAGCAGGGATACCGGCTTGTGTGACAGGTTGGGGGTGTGAATAACATTTGCGAGCGTGTGCTTAGACCACTGAGCAGTGCATATGTTTGTGCTTGTAGCTGAATAAGAGGTCTGTGTATATTCTCATGGATGATAAGTGGGATTGTATATCATTTACAGCGACAAAAGATTGGAGTAATTTGGCAAAATGAAATTTGGTAAGTATATAAAGGACAAACTTGGAATAATTGCGGGATATGCGGGATTTGTGATATTCACATATCTGCTCATGATGGCGTTTCACTCACAGTTACAGATGAGAATTATGTTCGTCATCGTGGCTGTGATATTTGTCATCTCGGTTATCGCTTTCGATTATCTGAGAAAATATAAGTTCTACGACAGTCTGGTTGGACATCTGGATGAACTGGATCAGAAGTATCTCATACTTGACACTTTGGACGAGCCTGACTTCTACGAGGGGAAGCTGGTGTATTCAGCTATGTACGACATCAACAAGTCCATGACTGAGAATGTGAGAAAGTACAGGGACAGCGTGGAGGATTTCAAGGATTTTATAGAGATCTGGGTTCACGAGATAAAGCTTCCAATAGCCAGTCTGGTGCTCATGTGCCACAACAACAGGGATGTGATCACGAGAAAATATGTGGATCAGGTCGCAAGGCTTGACGCGTATGCAGATCAGGTTCTCTACTATGTGAGGGCAGAGCATGCATCGGCAGATTACAGATTTGCCGAGACAAATCTTAAGAATGTCATCGGAAGGGTGGCTGTGAAGAACAAGGATATGCTGCTTGATGGTGACATATCGCTGAATGTTCATGATGTGGATGAATGTGTTGTGACGGATTCAAAATGGCTTGAGTTTATGGTAAATCAGATCGTGAGCAACAGCATCAAGTATATAGACCGAGGACAGGAAAAGACTATAGAGATCTGGGTTGAACCGGTGGGTGACGGCAAGGCTCTTCACATAAAGGACAATGGAATAGGTATACCACAGTCTGATATTCCACTTGTGTGCAAGAAATCATTTACCGGGGAAAATGGTCGGAAACATGCAAAATCTACAGGTATGGGCCTTTATATAATAGACAATCTGTGCAGGCAGCTGGGACATAAGCTGAATATAGCGTCAAAGGTGGATGAATACACAGATGTGAGTATAGTATTTGGACATAATGATATATACAAGATTGGGTGATATAAAAATTGCGTTTTGTGATAGTGGGATACCAGATCTGGTGAGCGTCCCCAAGGTTACAGAATTGTAATGTTAGGTAATAATGAAAAAAGGACAATTGCTTTCAAAATGTGTAAACTGCAAATATGTTCAATGGTGAGAGCAGTAATAAACAAACATTTGAGGAGGCATTTCAATGGGAAATCCAACAAAAAATTCAACGAAAAATTTTATGTAAAATCCAGTGGAAAATTCAATGGAAAAAATATTAAAGATTGACAACATTGAGAAGTATTATGGAAACAAATCCAATATGACAAAGGCCATAGATGGGATATCATTCGATGTGGAGGCAGGAGAGTTCGTAGCTATCATGGGTGCATCCGGAAGCGGTAAGACGACACTGCTCAACTGCGTTTCAACTATAGATAAGGTTAGCAGCGGACACATCTATGTGGGCGGCAAGGATATCACAACACTCAAGGGCAACAAGCTTAACGAGTTCAGAAGAGAGGAGATTGGATTTATATTCCAGGATTTCAATCTCCTCGATACACTCACAGCGTATGAGAATGTCGCACTGGCACTTTCCATACAGAATGTTCTTGCAAAGCAGATAGATGCGAAGGTCAGAGCTGTTGCAAAGGAGCTTGAGATCGAGAGTGTTCTGAAGAAGTATCCGTACCAGATGTCGGGCGGTCAGAAGCAGAGAGTAGCATCTGCGAGAGCAATCATCACTGATCCAAAGCTTGTGCTTGCAGATGAGCCTACGGGAGCACTCGATTCCAAGTCGGCAAAGCTGTTGCTTGAGAGACTTAAGCATCTGAATGAGGATCTCATGACAACGATACTCATGGTAACACACGATTCATTTACAGCCAGCTATGCAGGCAGGATACTTTTCATCAAGGATGGCAAGGTGTTCCACGAGCTCAGAAGGGGAGGAGATACAAGAGAAGAATTTTTCAATAAGATCATAGATGTCGTGACACTGCTTGGAGGTGATCTGAATGACGCTCTTTAAGCTTTCCGTATCAAATATGAAGAAGAGTATAAAGGACTATGCCATATATTTCTTCACTCTGGTACTCGGTGTTGCAATCTTCTATGTGTTCAATGCCATAGAGACGCAGACCGCCATGCTCCAGATATCGGCTGACACAAGACAGGTCGTGCAGCTCATGAGCAAGATGATCGCGGGTGTCAGCGTGTTCATCGCATTTGTGCTCGGATTCCTCATTATATATGCAAGCCGTTTTCTGATGAAGAGGCGTAACAAAGAATTTGGTCTGTACCTCATCCTTGGAATGGGAAAACGCAAGGTGTCCACAATGCTTTTCATAGAGACACTTATCATCGGACTTGTATCACTTGTGGTAGGACTTCTTGCCGGAATAGGAATCTCACAGATAACAAGTGTACT
>JAEDGW010000081.1 GCA_016297325.1 Coprococcus sp.
ATGGATCTCCTGTGGTGAAGCCTGCATTTGCGGAGGTGTTCCACTGCATAGGTGTGCGTCCGTTGTCACGTCCCAGCAGGGCGAAGTATCTCATCATGTCCTCACGCGCCACCAGACCGCTGTCCACGAACTGGTGATATGTGTTGAATATCTCTATGTCTCTGTAATCGTCAAGAGCTGTGAAATATATGTTGGTCATTCCAAGCTCGTCACCCTGATAGATGAAAGGCGTGCCCTTCATGAGAAATGCCATGGTGGCTAGCATCTTTGCGCTCCTGGCTCTGTACATAGGAGAGTCGTTGCCGAACCTTGACACGCATCTCGGCTGGTCGTGGTTGGTGAGGAACAGGCTGTTCCATGCCTTTCCGGCAAGCTTCATCTGCCAGCGGTTTAACACTTCGCGAAGCTGCGGCAGAGTGACCTTTTTGTCATTCCATTTGCCGATAAATGGATCGCTGTTCAGCTCCACATGGTCGAACTGGAATACCATGTTCAGCTCGCTTCCATCGTAGCTTGCATATTGGATGGCGTCAGCCGGTGTCACGCAGCCGGTTTCCCCGATGGATACTATATCGTATTTGTTCAGTACCTTTTCACGCATTTCCCTGAGATATGTATGAGCCAGAGGGCGGTTGGCCGTGCGGTCTGCAAATGAAGCGTACAGGCAGCCCGAATCCTTTACACCATCCTCAAAGCTTTCTTTGCCGATGTAGGCGATAGCGTCCATGCGGAAACCGTCAATGCCCTTTTCGCACCACCAGCGCATGATATTGAAGACCTCTTCGCGGACCTTTTCATTTGCCCAGTTGAGATCCGGCTGCTTCTCGGCGAACAGATGAAGATAGTATTGGCCGGCCAGCTCATCCTTTTTCCATGCTGAACCGCCAAATACAGCGCCCCAGTTGTTCGGAGGAAGGTCGTCTATTCCATCTCTCCATATATAGTAATCCCTGTATGGATTGTCTTTGCTCTTTCGGCTCTCTACGAACCATGGGTGCTCGTCTGAGGTGTGATTGGCTACGAGATCCATCACGATCTTAAGTCCTCTTGCGTGTGCCTCAGACAGCAAATGTTCAAAGTCTTCCATAGTTCCAAAGTCGGACATAATGGAGTAGTAGTCCGATATATCATAGCCGTTGTCAGCATTTGGCGACTCGTATATAGGTGTGAGCCATATCACGTCGATGCCGAGTTCCACCAGATAATCAAGTCTGCTTATAATTCCGGGGATATCCCCGATGCCATCCCCATTGGAATCCATGAAGCTGCGGGGATATATCTGATATATTACAGCTTCCTTCCACCATGGGCGTTTTTCCATATGTGCCTCCCGAGTTGTTAATTATATAAATAAACCTGATTTTTCCTTGCTGCGCTCCATCTTGTCAAGGAGCTTGGCACAAGGTTTAGCCAGAAGAAGACCGATCACCGCTGATATAGCAACATATATCAGTAGTGTTGCCAGGCATTTGCCATATGTATCCTGGTACATTCCGGCAACGCATTCCCTCAGGGCGTTCATGCAATATGAGAATGGCATGAATTTGTAGAGGGCTCTGTACACTGACGGAAGCACTTCCACAGGGAAGGTTCCGCCGGCTCCTGCAACCTGGATAACCATGATCACCACGGCGATGGCTTCACCTACGTTGCCGAAGGCTACAGTGAGAGAGTATATCAGAAATGTAAATACAAAGCTCGTCATCATGGCGGCCAGGGTAAATGCTATTGGATGCTTACATTGTATGTCTACATAGAACAGGTCGCCCATTACGGTGATGATTGTCTGCACCTGTCCGATGACGAAGAAGTTCAGGTACCTTCCGAAGAACTTCTGGTATGGCTTCACGCCCTCGAGTTCCTCATTGTCTTTGACTTTGACGTGTATGAGTGCCACAAGTATGAGTGCACCAACCCACAGTGCAAGGACTGTGTAAAAAGGTGCCATGGCTGAACCATAATTTGTGATTTCATAGATAGCAACTGTGTTCATCTGTACAGGAGATGATATGAAATCCACGATGATCTGCGGGTTATCTTTGATGGCATTCATGAACTCCTGATATTTTCCGCTTGATGTTATATCTTGTATGTCTGTGATGATCCTGTTTATATTACTCTGAAGATCCTTTAGACAGTTTATGGTTGTCTCGATATCATTTGATCCTGATTTGAGTATATTCTGATATTCGGTCAGGGTTTTGCTGATGTCGTTGAAGTTTCCCGGTACGCCGGACAATATTGTCTGTGCCTGAGACAGAGACGCACTGATATCATTCAGGGATCCTTTAAGTTCTGGGGCAAGTTCGTCATTTATTGCTGATTTCACTGAGGCTATATATTCCTGGCAATTGCTTATATCTGACAAAATCGTGTCCTTCATATTGGTAAAATCTGAATCGGATATGCTGGAGTCATCTGTAAGCTGCTTGATATCTTTATTTAATTTATCAAATTGGGCTTTAGCCTCTGCTACAGTCTGTGATCTGCTTTCAAGCAGGTTCGCAATAGTATCAAGAACGTTGCTGCTGAGAACATCTGTTATATCTGAACCTTTTGAGACAGGCTCCAGGGAACTTTCACGTTTTATGGAGCTCACCGTGTCCTTCAGATCATTAAGTTTATTATTTATAGTGTCCAGCCCGGTATTTAATAAAGAGACCCCGGTGTCTGCCACATTGCTGCTAATCTTTGCACTGTCGCCGAGATTGCCAAGACTTTTGGCACCACTTGAGGCCATACTACCTATTCCGGGGAATAAAAGTTTCGTTGTATCTATGGCATCTGAGGAAGATTCTGTGAGCAGCTCAAATGTATTCATCATGTATATATAATTGTCAAGTGTTGATGATATCTGGTTCAGTTTGCTTTCAAAACCGGCAACTATATCAGCTCCATCGATATTGTTTCCTGACAGATAATCCCCGGCATTTGCAAAAATCTCTGTGAGTGTGCTTATAAGTTTGGTATTTATCTCATTTTGGACTGTTGTCTTGACTTTGCCGGTTATCTTGGTTGCAATTGCATTCTTTTTACTATTTTCATAGTATTCAATATCTGGATTAACGATGTTGCCGGACAATATGCTGAGCATATTCTGGGTAAAATCTTTTGGTATAATTATTCCGGCATAACAATCTCCGCTTGCTATAAGCTCGAGGGCTTCTGCTTTGCTGCTTGTAAATGTCCAGTCGATGGTGTTGTTATTTTCCAGGCTTTCCGTGACCATGTCTCCGATGGTGAGTTGTATACCGCTCATGTCCATACCTTCATCTTCTGAATAAACAGAAATTTTCATAAGAGAGGTTGCTGACTCTCCATATGGATCCCAATTGGACATGATGTTAAACCATGCATACAGGGATGGGATAATACACAGACCCATGACGATGGAGAGAGCTACAACATTTGTGGTTATTTTTTTGAGGTCGGATATATATACGCGCCAGATGTTTTTCATGGTAATTCCTCCTTAGTCTCAACTTTTCCGTTATCCTGAGATCCGTCGATAGGTGCATCCTGGCTGACTGTGCTATGACCTTCAGATTCTGTATTATTGTTGTCTGCTTTTGAATCATCTGTAGATTTCATCTCGGCTGCGACTGCCTCGGCAGCTTCAGTTATCTTGTTCTGGACTGCGGTAACCTGATCGTGTATGTCGGTCTTCACATTTGTTATCATGTTATCCAGTTTTTTCTTTGGCGAAGATACTTTGGTGTAGATGCTGTCGATATCGATCAGGCTGTCTATGGCTTCATCAGAATTTTGGAGTGAGTTGACCATTTCCTGGATCTTATAGTCGGAGTATTCAACGTGTATCAGGTAAGCTGCAATTATGAATAGACTGGCTATCCACATAACCAGGAATATGATCTTGGAGCTTCCTGTCAGAAAAAGAAGTATAAGGAAAAATGCCGGTACGGTAAATATGCACTTTATGCCGGTTTTTATCTTCTTAATATTTTCTGCATGGGCATTGTCCCTGAATTCCAGGACCTGTGACAGTATCTTGTCATTTGTCTGGTCTGCTCCGCTGTTGTCTGGAATAGAGCCGGAAGCAATATTAGTGTTCGATTGGTTGTCCATTGTTGAAACCTCCTATAATATAGTAGATATGAAAATCTTTCTACATCATATCCGTGTCTTCCATTCTCTTTTCGATGAAATGCGTGATCCTGATAAATGGCTTTCTTATGATCAGTCCAATGACAAGCGCAACAGCTATGAATATAGAAAGCTCTGCCAGGTATATAAACAAGTCACCGTGGTACATTCCGCCGATACATTCACGCATAGCGTTTATTGCATATGGGAAAGGGAAGAATATATAAGCCTGCCTAAAGAAGCCTGGGAGAGCTTCGATAGGGTATGTTCCGCCACTTCCTGCGATCTGAAGTACCATGATTACAACGGCCAGTGCCTTTCCGATATCGCCAAATGATATGGTTAGTGAATATATCAGTATTGAAAATGTCAGTCCGGTTATAGCACCAACTGCCCAGAAGGCAAAAGGATGCAGAGATTGTATCTTCAGTATGTATAGATCACCAAGAACGATGATAAGCACCTGTATCTGAGAAAGCAGGAAGAAGATGAGATATCTTCCAAAAAATAATTGGTGTGGACGGGCTTCTTTCAGATAATCCGCCTCCCCCACGTGTACTTTCATGAGCGAGACGAGGATAGTCATACCCACCCATATTGCCAGAACAGAATAGAAAGGAGCCATGGAAGAACCATAGTTTGCAATCTTATAGTAGTAGTGTTCCTCAACTGTAACCGGCTTTGACAGGAATGAGGCGAGTGCTTCGGAATCGCCATTCAGGAATGAAACTATCATATCCGTAACTTCGCTGTCTGAAGCTTTGTTTATCTGTTCTATCGCATTTGCAATCTTGCCGCGAATGTCCCCTATAAGGTCTGACAGATCTGACAGGCTTGTGTTCATGGAGTCAATAGTTCCTTTATAATTGTCAAATACTGTGCTTGTGGCGGATATTGTGTCGTTTAAAGTATTTAACAGATTCTGCGCGTTTAACAGAGCATTTTTGATATTCAGCATGATGCTGTCCATGTCTGGAATGATCTGATTGGTGAATGTATCATCAACTGTTCCTATGGACTGGGCTATCTCTGATAGTTTTGAGTTGAGTGCAGTTTCTGCATCATCAAGAGCTGATGTATCAAATTTGTCTATCGTATCCTGTGTGAGAGTCTGGATCTTGTCTACTTCGACCTTCAATTTGTCAAGTCTGTCAAGGGCAGATGACATGGCGTCAGTTTTGCTTATTTCGAGACTTCGTATAAAACTGTCAACGGCATCCAGCTTTTTCTTTAGATCGTCTGCGTCGCTTTTGATGTTTTCAAGGTCTTCGGAGATATCATCGGCATCTGACTTTATCTGTGCCAGTTTTGCTGAGTTTTCGAGGTCAGATATATTGCCTGCAATATCGTCCATACTTGCCTGAAGAGTGCTCTTGATCTGATAATATGTTGAGCCGGTGGAGTCCAGATCTGATATGCTGGAATCGATTGCGGCATTTGCCTGAGATATGAGTTTCCCGCTCTTGTCAGTTACATCCTTAAGCTTGTCATTTGATTTTAACTTTTTATTTGCTTCGATTATGGAGCCTATTGTTTTCTGGTAGCTTGCCAGATTGGCGTCCACAGTCTGGAGTGAGCTGACAAAGTCGTTGCCGGAGAGAGCTGCAGCCAGATCCCCGTCTGAGGCATCTATATCTGAGATAAGCTCCTGTGAGACTGCCTTTATGTATGTTTCGTTTATGCTTGTTTTTAACGTTGATACAGCAGTGTCCGTGATTTTAGGTGCTACAGCATTTTTCTTCTCATTTTCGTAATATGTGAAGCTCGGGTTTACAAAGTTATCCGTGAGAGCATTGAACATATTATATGAGAAATCGGAGCCGATGACGATGGCAGCATAGTAGTCTCCGGATTTTACGCCGTCTATGGCTGTGGCTTCCGAATCTGGAAATACCCAGCCGATGCTGGTCTGGCTTTTCAGTTTGTCTACCACGGACTGCCCCATGTTCACCGTACCCACGCTGTCATCAGTGTATCCTTCGTCCAGGTTTACTACGGCTATGTTTATGTTGCCCGTATTGGCATATGGATCCCAGTTTGCAAATATGTTGAACCATGCGTATAGCGCGGGCAGTATGCAGAGGCCAATTGCAAGAACGATTGTGAGTATGCTTTTTCTAATTCCAATAAGATCATTTTTAAAAATCGTTAATATAGTTTTCATTATTTACAAATCCTTAAAGTGAAAGTGTTTCTTTCCCGTTGCGTAATCATCTACAATCTGACCGTGTCCGTATAGCTTGTATTTGTATGTGACAAGTCCCTCAAGTCCGACAGGGCCTCTTGCGTGGATTTTGCTTGTGCTTATTCCAACCTCTGCGCCAAATCCATATCTGAATCCGTCGGCAAATCTTGTTGAGCAGTTCTGGTATACTCCGGCAGAGTCCACAAGCTGCATGAAGAGGGCAGCGGTGTCTGCGTTTTCGGTCACTATACAGTCTGTGTGGTGTGAACCGAAGTGGTTGATGTGTGAGATGGCCTCCTGTATATCGCTCACGATCTTGACCGAGAGGATCATGTCGAGGTATTCGGTGTTGAAATCATCGTCCCCCATGATCTCGCAGCTGGACTGTCTGTCTGCTGTGCTATTTGAATCTGCGGTGTTTGCTTTTTCGTTGTCTGCTGCGCTATTTGAATCTGTGGTGTTTGCTGTTGTGCTTTCTTCATGCTGATTTATATTGCATTCAGCCTGGTTGATGATGCGGGCTGCATCAGCTGTTCCGCGAAGTTTTACACCGTGCTCCATAAGAGCCTTTGCTATGGCTGGGAGCATCTCCTCTGCCACGTCTTTATGTATGAGAAGAGTCTCTGTTGCGTTGCAGGCGGCGGTGTACTGAGTCTTGGCGTCTATGATGATAGGGATTGCCTTCTCAAGATCCGCATCCTTGTCAATGTATGTGTGGCAGATTCCGTCTGCGTGTCCCATGACAGGAATCTTGGTGTTGTTCATGATGTACTGCACAAATGCATTTGAACCTCTAGGAATGAGCAGATCCACTGACTTGTTGCATGACAGAAGCTCATCGATCTCGTTGTGCTGGCTTGCCTGGAGCATACAACCCTCAGGTGCTCCATTTGCAACGGCGGTGCTGTAGATCACATCGAAGAGTGCCTTGTTGGTGTTGGCAGTCTCCTTGCCACCCTTAAGTACGGCACAGTTGCCGCTCTTGATACACAGGGATGATATCTGAACCAGTGCGTCTGGTCTTGCCTCGAATATAATTCCGATGACACCGATAGGGCATGATACCCTCTGCAGAACCAGCCCCTCGTCAAGTTCTCTCTTAAGCTGGATCTGTCCAACTGGGTCAGGAAGCTTTATGAGCTCATCGATGCCATTTGTCACATCGTCAAGCTTGTGCTCGTCAAATTTCAGTCTCTTCTTGACTGACGCTGCGATCCCGTTCTCCTCAGCGGCTGCCATATCCTTAGCATTTGCCGCAAATATCTCATCTTTGTGTGCGATGAGAGCGTCCTTTACGTGAGCGAGTATATTGTTTCTTGTATCCTCAGACAGCGCAGCCATCTTGTAACTGTCGGCCTTCATGATGCTTGTAGCTTCCTGCATGTTCATAGTTTTGTTCTCCTTTATAAAATGTTGTATTTAGAATTTTGTTCGTGATCTTGTTCACAGTGTTGTAAAGTCTCTGTTTGTTTTTATTGTAAAATCATGTGTTTGTTCTTATGTAGATTTTTATATGTGTCTTGATTTGTAGCTTTTAGTGGCTTTATTGTGCTTGTGTCTTTGTTCGAGTTTTAGTTTGTGTCTTTATTTGTGTCTTAGTTATTGTTTTTACTTGTGGTGTTGTTTATGTTCCGGCTCATAAGGATATAATCCACTTCATATTACCACAAGTTTGGGGCGGTGACTACAGGGAAGGCGAGATGTAAGGTAGCGAGATGCTTTACGGTGGTGTTAAGTGAGTCGATTGAAGGAGATGTATAATGGTCAGTAACAAGCTATTTATCCTGTGATGTTAGTTACTGAGCGGTCAAACGTTGATTCATGATTGAACGATAACGAGTCGTTTTTCTGTGGTGGGAAATTAAATTTTGAAAGTGCGTAAGTTTTTATCTTTTTATGCTAAATCAGAACAAAAGCATACAATCCAATATCTAATTATCGCTTTAGAAAGAAAACAAGCTGAAAAGAGATAATCTTATGCACTAAATGAAAAGAATGATATGAAAAGCGAAAAGCCCCAAAATTGAGAAAACCGAAACTGAGGAAAAACCAAAACCGAGAAACGCAAAACTGAGGAAAAACCAAAACCGAGAAACGCAAAACTGAGGAAAAACCAAAACTGAGAAACGCAAAACTGAGGAAAAATCAAAAATGAGAAACGCAAAAATGCGAATGTCATAAAGCATAAAATAAGAAAAACAACGAATAAAAAGCAAAGTAAAACTTTTTTAAAAACTAATTACAACTTTGTTTACCCTACTGACTCCATGTGATACTATGCAGTCAGGAGGTGGTTATATGAACGTATTTGAAAATTACATTAAGAGAGCAAGAAATGAAGCTGGACTGACGCAGGAAGAGGTTGCAGAGCGCATGGGTGTTTCTAAAGTTGCAGTGCAGAACTGGGAGAAGAAAGGGGGCATAAGAAGGGAACGGTTAAAAAAATTATCTGAGTTGTACAATGTTCCTATAGAAGAACTGAGTGCAGCACTTGATGCTAACACTGACGATGAAGGAAGTGATAATTGGCCAGATTTTCTATTTGAGTATAATGACGCAGAAGGAAATAGTATAGATATGGAAGACAATAACAGTATTGCATCAACACTGCGCCTAAATTTGGCGCAGCAGGAATTATTTGGAATAATGTGCATATATGATGCGAAGTACTTGCAGAATGAGAGCGTAGGTTGCCATGATAGAGAAGATTTTGAAGAATGTTTGAAGAAAGTTCCTTTTGAGTACATAAATAAGGTCGGAAGTATTCATTTTATGAATATATGTGATGGATTGTATAGGGTTCTAAAGTATGTTAGATCTGATTTCCTCTTAAAAATTTTGAAGCTTGATCCTGATCGGCAATTTAATTTGAGAAAGTTGAGCAAAGAGCAGATTTGTGAGTTTATTGATGGCGGATTTAAAGAAATGGGGCTTGATGCGGAATTGGATGCTATGAATGATGAAGCACTTTGTTTTGATATTTCAATGAGTAAAGCAAGATTACTACTTCCATTGCTTGAGAAAAATTCATTTCGATTTAATGGTAATACGTCAGGTGCTGAACTTATGGAGGATACACCAGATGATGTTGTGAAAGTCATAGCAAAGGCATGTGATCTGGACTATGAAAAACGGTGGAGTGGACTACAGCATGGGCGGGGATTTATTGCCGGAATAATCAGTGATAACCTGAAATATGTAACTGAGTGGGACTATGATAAGGATGATACTGGTCATGAGGTAGCGAGTTTATCAATCAACGAAACAGGACGAAAATTGCTGGAGTGGTTTAGAGAAAAATAGAATGATGGAAAATAAAACGGAAAGGGGAATAATAGTGATATGAAGAGTTCGAAGAGATTAAGGGAAAATAGAAGTCTGAAGAAAAACACGGCAGTGTATATTGATGGTGAAAATATACCGGCAAAAAAGGCGGACAAAATCATACGTATCATAAGAGATGAAGGCGGTGTTGTTGATTATATCAAGGTGTATGGACGTCAGAATGATGACACTACCAGAATGTGGACTATTGTTGCGGGGAACACTGAAAATATGAAGGATATACGGTTATATGGCCCACCTGCTAAAAATAAAGTAGATAATAAAATAATAAAAGATGCGAAGAAAGCTGCCCAGAAAAATCGAAATGTCGATATTTATTATATTGTGTCATCAGATCATGATTATGTACCAGTGATTACTGCACTGAGAGAAAAGGGTAAAAGAGTTGTTGTTATAGGAGAGAAAAAGCGTCTGAAGGACTTAGAAAGTCCGCAAACAAATTCATTCAGATATAGAAAAAGCCATTACATAATATGTACAATCCATATCAATATAATAAACACAGATATGAATGATTGACATATTATGTAATGGCTATTTTATAATGATATTTGTTGCTTAAAAATTAACAACTGATAACCACAAAGCTCTGTGCCGGAAGAGTGATAACTCCGTCAGCGACACCTGGCTGTGTGCCGTTTATTGCGATAGAGTAGATAATCTTCGCGTCACCCGTCAGCTCAGCAAGCTTTCTTGACTGGGTGTCTGTATTTTTAGGGTTCACTGCAAGGAGCAGATTTCCTCTCTTGTATACCAGTGGCTTTCTGCTGATGATCTCAAGGTTACTCTTATCAAGCAGATCGGCCTGTGAATGTCTGAGCTCCGTTAGAGCCTTCACAGTATTGAGCAGTGAGTTAGAGTCTGCCTCGGCAGCCTCAACATTTGCCGCGCCGGTGGCTGGGTCAACTGGAAGGTAGAGCTTGTCAGCAGATGCTGATGAGAAGCCCATGTTGTCACCGCTTGTCCACTGCATAGGTGTTCTTGAACCTGTTCTTGTGAAACCACCCTCCTTGCTTGCCAGGCTTCTGAATCTCATGGCGATCTCATCGCCGTAGTAGATGAATGGATTGCCCGGCATGGTCATGAAGAATGCGTAAGCAAGCTTCAGTTCATCCTCTGAAAGTCCATAGCTGATACGTGTTGTGTCGTGATTTCCTGTGATGAGGGCTATGGCACCTTTGTCCTTTATCTGCTCATATCTTCCCATATATTCATCTATGAAATGGTCGCATGTTCCCTTGCTGTCAGCCTTGAAGAAGCTGTTGTTCTCCACGCTGTCATCAAGTGATTCAGGAAGAGATGCAAATGAATTCAGGTGAGCTTCGTAATCTCTGACCAGTGAGTTGTATCCGTTGCCCATCCAGTCGAGATAGAAGTCCATGTCGAACCCAGCCTTGATAGCCTGCTCGGCTTTTCCCCACTCAGATACAAATGCTGACTCAGGGTACTCAGCGTGTATATCGCCGAGAATATCCTGCCATACGGCAACTGTTCCGCTCTTGTTCTCATCATCATGCTTTACAAGAGAATCAGCCATATCAACGCGGAAGCCGTCGCAGCCCTTGTCGAGCCAGAAACGACATACATCCTTCATAGCCTCTCTTGTTGCGATACATGCAGGGTCGTACATACTCTTGTGCCATCTCTCTGACGGGTTAAGAACACCGTAGTTGAGAGCCGGCTGGCACTTGAAGAAATTGACTATGTAGGCTGCATTTCTAGGTGTCTCGCCTGCGATGTAGTTAAGACCGGCACCGCCACAGAGCCATCCGTCAGTCCACATATATCTGTCTGTATATTCATTTGCCTCAGGCTTCTTGCTCTCGGTGAACCAGGCATGTTCCTCTGATGTGTGGCCTGGAACCAGATCGAGAAGAATGTGCATGTCCCTCTTGT
This sequence comes from Coprococcus sp., assembly GCA_016297325.1. Classification (GTDB taxonomy): domain Bacteria; phylum Bacillota; class Clostridia; order Lachnospirales; family Lachnospiraceae; genus Coprococcus. The sequence goes on from JAEDGW010000081.1 coordinate 11,531, forward strand.
GAGCCTCTGCGAAGAGGTTCTCGATATCCTCCATGGTGCCGTATCTCTCGGCAACCTTCTTGTAATCCCTTACATCGTATCCTGCATCAGAAAATGGTGAATCAAAGCACGGATTCATCCAGATAGCGTTGCATCCAAGAGACTTGATATAGTCAAGTTTTGCAGTGATTCCGTTGAAATCACCGATTCCGTCACCGTTGGTATCGTAGAAACTCTGTGGATATATCTCATAAAATATTGCGTCTTTAAGCCATGTAGACATAATAAATGTCCTCCTAATAAAAATGTAGCATGTGCATATAAATGCGCTACGCGCAGCGCATGCGTTACTATTCGTTTCTCCATAATGTGAGCAGCGCACTTGCAGCGATGCGCTGGTGGGGTATAAGGAACATCAGTCATGCAAAGCTGCCTAAGGGCAAGGACTGATGCTGCATCACAAGTTTTCTGCGAAAACTTATGAAATAAGGTATAAGGTAAGGTACTGCAATCCCACACAGAAATCTGCCTCAAAATACGGAGAACGGTCTTAATAGTATTAAGAACATTCTATCCAATATAATAAAATATAATATGGAAAAATGTAATCCTTTATATGTAAATTAATAGATTATTTTTATGGGAAAATATATGTTTGAAAACTCACTCTAAATTGCAATAACAAGTTGGACACTGGCTATGCAGCATCCACTTGATAGATT
>JAEDGW010000006.1 GCA_016297325.1 Coprococcus sp.
CACGCTGATGCGTGCGCAGGTCATCGCGCTTACGCACGACGACATATGATATAATATTTATACGATATACAAAACATCGGAGTATTCTTGCAATAGCAAGCCTGCTCCGATGTTTTGTGTTTATTGTAGTTGAGGGTGGAAAAAAACAACTGTATATGCTAGAATAGGTTGAATTTGATAAAATAATATTTAATCAGGAGGATTAGAAATGGCAAAATTCATCAAGACACCGGTAAAGGGTATGTGTGATCAGCTTCCGGCTGACATGAGGCTTAGAGAGCATGTGCTTTCAATGATCAAGACAAGTTATTCCAGATTTGGATTTACACAGATAGAGACTCCTGTTATGGAACATATAGAGAACCTTACAAGCAAGCAGGGCGGAGACAATGAGAAGCTTATCTTCAAGGTTATGAAGAGAGGCGCTGATCTTGCAAGAGCCATAGATGCTGGCAAAGGAGAATTTGCGGATAGCGGGCTTAGATATGACCTGACACTTCCTCTTTCCAGATATTATGCGAACAACAAAGAACAGCTTCCAAGTCCTTTTAAGGCACTGCAGATCGGACCTGTATTCCGTGCCGATCAGCCACAGAAGGGAAGATTCAGAATGTTCACCCAGTGTGATATAGATATTCTTGGGGACAACACCAATCTTGCTGAGATTGAGCTTGTGGCAGCGACATCTGATATGCTTTCAAGGATTTTTTCAGAGGTGGGTATAACTGATTTCACTATTCATATCAACGACAGACAGATCCTCCGCGGCGCTGCGAAGAATGCAGGATTTGCAGAGGACGATATTGCAGCTATACTTATCAGTCTTGACAAGTATGACAAGATCGGCCTGGATGGTATAAGAGCAGAACTCACAGAGAATGGCTACGATGCAGATATGGTAAATAAGTATCTTGAGATATATGAGAATCTCGGAGATGTGAGCTGCGCAGATTTCTGCAAAGATATAGATGAGCAGTGCCTCGATCCAAAGGTAGTTACTAATATGGATGAGATCATATCAAGTGCAAAAACCATGGTTGCAGATGGCGTAAAGATCGTATTTGATCCAACTCTTGTAAGAGGTATGGGATATTACACAGGCCCTATATTTGAGGTCACAATTGATGACTACAATTTCTCTATCGCTGGTGGTGGGAGATATGACAAGATGGTTGGAAATTTCTGCGGACAGGATGTTCCTGCAACAGGTTTCTCCATTGGCTTTGAGAGAATTATCACTATCCTCAAGGACAAGCTTGAGAATGGCTACAAGATAGATTTAGACAATGTAGCTATCCTTATCCACAAGGATGTGACATTGGATAAGAAACTGGAGATCTTCAAGGAGGCAAAGGAGCTTCGTCAGTCAGGAAAGACAGTTACTATCCAGATGATGAGAAAGAATATGAAGCAGCAGATAAACATGCTTGAGTCAGAGGGATACACCGAGTTCAAGAAAGTGTACAATGATTAGTAGAAGTACTCTGGATCACACAGGGGTGTAACAACGTGACCGGAGAAATCTGGTTGAGATATTGTTGTAGTATACCACAAAAGGCTGTATTCACATATCATAGATGCGGATATGTGAATACAGCCTTTTGTGCTGCACTATGAATATATGAATAACAGAAAACGGGAATTATCTTACCATTCCATGCTTTTTTCTGAAATAGAATATAAATGGTTTCTCTATTATTCTCTTCAGTGTGATCTGGATTTCCTCGTGGCTCGTATCGATAGGCTTGACGAGTATCGTGTGTATGCCAAGACTGGCACTGCCGATGATGTCCGTGTATATCTGATCACCCACGGCAAGTGTATTGTCTATATTGCATCCTATCTCGTTCATCGCGCGTATGTAGCCTTTCTTTGACGGCTTACCTGCTTTATAAATGTAATTCACTTTCATCTTTTTATTGAAAGCGGCCACCCTGGGTTCTTTGTTGTTGGAGACCAGACATACCTTGAATCCTATGGCCTTGAGCTGTTCCATGAGCTGGATCGCACGGGATGTGGCTGGTTCATTGTGCCTTACCAGAGTGTTGTCGATATCGAACAGTATTCCTCTGTAGCCCTTATTGTAGTATTCTTTAAAATCTATCTTGTATGTGGATGAATAGTATTCATCCGGCAGAAATCTGATCATATATATCCTCCAGAAATTATATATATACAGGTGAACCTGCTGGCTCACTTGCGCTCATTATAGCACAGGAGAACAATCTGGTGTATAAACACTTAATAAAATAATAAAATGCCTTATCCATGCACTTTCGTGTTTTTAATTTAGAGCAAAACATGTATAATAAAAATAATTAAATTCAGACATAAGTAAAAATAATGGTGGACATATCAGATATATATGCCAGTTGATCAAGAGAACATAGAACTTATATAAAATGGGGTGTGTGATATTGCACAGAGCGTATGTTTTAAGAAAAGAAAATAATAAATATCTGCTGGATGTGATCAGTCCTTATGAAGCGTTGTACAGTTCTGTATTTGGAGTACAGGCTGATACATTGTCATACTCACAGGATGGTATGTGCAGACGCATGTTTGATGAACTTATAGATAAGCTGAATTACAGGGAGAAAATGGTGATAGACAGGCTTTATGGGTATCGACATGACAGATGCGGTGTGTCTGAGCTTGCAGAAGAGCTGGAAACGGATGTGGAGGAGGTAAATGTTCTTAAGAACAGTGCTCTGGACAGATTGCGTGACCCGAATAATTACAAATATCTGGAGAAAAGATGGTATTCCGGAACAGATATAACCAATGCGGAATATGAACTGGATTACAGAGGAAAGTTAAAGGCTGAGCTTCAGAGATATCTGGCAGGACAGAGAACGGATATAGATATTATAAGCGCAGTGATGAAGAGAAATAATATATCAGTGCAGAGGATATACAGAAATATATCGGCAGTATCATCCGGAGCGGACCGGTTTGAGACATCGATCTCTGGAAAGAAGAGCATAGATGATGCGGTGAGCGCTCTGAAAGCGTTTAAGATAGCCGCAAGGCCGGTTGAGAGCATAAAAAAGAAAAAAACTGTGAGGGGAAATGTGGAGACGGTCCTGATCACCCATGACGGAGTGGAGCAGGCATATAAGTACAGTGGACTCAGCGATGACGATATAGCTGAGTGTGTATATCATGTGCTCACTGACAGCGATGAGGGATATGGCTGCATACTTGATTTCAATATATCGGATGGACTTATGGGACTTCTGCTTCTCAAGGGTTATCTGTATCTGGACAGTCTTATGAAGGACCGGGACAGGATATGTGCAGAGCTTGAGGGTGGTGGATTCCATGCGCAGACAGAAGAATTCGTGAAATTCGCAGACAAGGCGGAGATATACATAGAAGATAAGACACATACGTCCATGACATTTGTTGTTGTGCCAGAGAAAGTGGCACTTCACATATATGAGGATGTACCTGTGGATTATCATGAACTGTTGTCGTGTGTGGAGGAGACTGACAGGGAATTTGCTGTCATGCTCATAAGAAATGCCAATAGGGAATTTGCAGACTTTGGCGGCCTCACAGTGACGGATGCTGCAAGCCGCAGACTTCAGGCTCTGCAGAGGGATAAAGAACCCGCGGATGCGGTCTGATATATTAGCTTTAGGAGGAAGATTGATGGGATTGATAGTGGTCAATATCATAGCTTTGATAATGTTCATACTGGCGATAGTGGTATTTGTACTGGCTGACAGTATGGCGGGGATAATCATAGGAGTTGTGATCAGTATAGTGTGGCTGATGTTCACCATAATTGCGAATGTACATATACTCAAAGGAAGACGGTCGACGGAGAAGCTCAAGGACAGTGCGAGGGGGCATCTGTTCGATGCGCAGATAGAAAGGCTCAACAGACAGTATGAGAGCATAATGTCCAGGGAGGAATATTTCCGGGAGAATGTGGACGAGGGCAGTGGTGTCCGCATTCTGTATGAGGATATAAAGAAGCAGGCGCAGAGCAACATGGACAGTGCCATAGGATTCATACAGACGTATGATTACTATACGAGACCTCAGCCTGTTTACCTTGACAATCTGTGCAGGCAGGGGGATGAACTGGTGAGAAAGTTCAATATTCTGGTGGAGAAGATGGTTGATATTGACACCAATCTGAGTTCACTGGATATGAAATATGTGGATGATGTCATAGAGTGCATGAACAGCATGAGACAGGATGTCCGCAGTCAGGGAATGTAAAAAGGAGGAAGAAATGGATAAGAGGACAAAAGGGTTAGTGGCAGTTGGTGTGCTGGTGATAATTGCGATGATCGCGGTCATTATCGGAATAGTTGGCAGGAAGATAGGCAACATAGCTGGCGATGAGAATGGAAGATCAACAAAATCGGATATGACTCTCGACGAGTTATATGCTGATATCGATGTGAGTGAGGCTACACCTGTAAAGGGTACGGTCACTCTGGATACACCAGATCTGTATGAGGAGCTTCCGGAGATAGACAAATATCCATTGGCAGTTGAGGGCAATGGAGATATAGATATAGAGATATTTACATCCGGTGAGAAGGCGGGAAAGGATAACGATTCCTGGCTTATAGATGTTGCAAATTCTTTCAACGGCTCCGGTGCAAAGACAGCAGATGATAAGTCGGTATCGATGAGTGTGAGATCAGTGCCATCCGGTACAGCTGCTGACTATATCATATCAGGCAAATATCTCCCGGATCTGTACACCCCGAGCAATACTCTGTTCGGCGAGTATGCGATGTCGAACAACGGCAGCCTTGAGCTCTATGCAGACAGACTGGTTGGAAATACGGCGGGAATCCTTGTGAAGAAGGACAGTGGTTATAAGTCAGCAGATGATGTCATAAAGGCTGTTCAGGACAATAAGATCACCATGGGATACACGAACCCACAGACGAGTGCAACAGGACTTAATCTTCTGCTCACACTTCTTCAGGACGGCGATGAGAACTTTACAAAGTTCAATTCCAATATCCCATATGTTGCATATACGACACAGCAGATGAGAGACAGTGCGTCAAATGGAACGCTGGATGCAATGCTGTCAGAGTATCAGGCATATATCAATGACAGCAATCTTGTGTCAATGTATGATCTCATTGCATTTGGCGTGAGACATGACAATCCGGTATACATATGTAACAAGTCTGGCAAGTCAGCATCAGAGCTTGAGGCTATACAGCTTGTGGTGGATTACTGTAAGAGCGATGATATGCAGGCTATCGCGACGAAGAAGGGCTTCAATGCCAACGATGATTATGCCTCTGCAGAAGAATTCTCCGGCGCACAGGTCACACAGGGACTTAAGACCTACAAGAAGACAAAGGATAACGGCAAGGATATCATAGCGGTGTTTGTTGCGGACTGCAGCGGTTCCATGGACGGAGATCCGATGAACCAGCTCAAGAACAGTCTGACAAATGGTGCGCAGTATATCAACGACAACAATTATGTAGGTATGGTCAGCTACTCAAGTACAGTTACAGTTGAGGTTCCTATAGCTCAGTTTGACCTGAACCAGAGGTCGTACTTCCAGGGCGCTGTGAACAATCTGATCGCGTCTGGTGGAACAGCTTCATATGATGCTGTGGTTGTGGCTATGAAGATGATAACAGATGCAAAGGTCCAGCATCCTGACGCCAAGTGTATGCTGTTTCTTCTGAGTGATGGATATGCCAACAATGGATATTCAATGGATGAGATAACAAGCGCGCTCAGAGAGTCCAACATACCGGTATACACAATAGGTTATGGTGATGATGCAGATGCAGATGAGCTTGCAAAACTGTCAGGAATCAACGAGGCAGCTTCGATCAATGCGGACAGTGATGATATTATTTACAAGATAAAGAGCCTGTTCAATTCACAGCTTTAAAAATTATCGGTAAAATACATCATAAAAAACAGTTGCATTCCATGGGTATATGGAATACAATATAGTCGTTTTAAGAGACAACTGCATATGATGATAAATCTTCGGGGGTGAGTGCAATTCTCCACCGACGGTGTTAGGGAAACCTTAAGTCCGTGAGCCATGAGGCATGATCCGGTGTGAATCCGGAACCGACAGTATAGTCTGGATGAGAGAAGTATTATATATTCAGAACATGGTATCTGATGGAAGTCCGGTATGATGGATTTCAGTGATTGATGCCTGAATAAGAGAAAACCCCGAAGTTATCTTCGGGGTTTTCTCTTATGTTTTGAACAGATACATCGGAGGCTTGGTGAGCAATATCAGATGGTCTGTTTAGAGATATAGTTAAGGGATGTGTCAAGTTTTTTATAAAAACTAGACATGTAGCTTCAGCTCTCGCCGGAGGCGGCTATTAATGAGTTGATGTTCAAAGTAGGAAGGTGTTCATATGGAAAAATATGATATAGATGACGAATTTGATCCGTCATACATGAGACGTGCCATTGAACTTGCAAAGCGCGGCACTGGAGCGGTGAATCCCAATCCTCTCGTTGGTGCGGTCATAGTAAAGGATGGCAGGATCATTGGAGAGGGATATCATGTGAGATACGGAGAGCTTCACGCAGAGCGCGCAGCATTTGCAAGTCTGAAGAACCAGGCTGATGCCGAAGGTGCAGTCATGTATGTGACGCTTGAGCCGTGTTGCCACTTCGGAAAGCAGCCTCCATGTGTGGATGCGATCATAGAGCACAAGATCAGAAAGGTGTACTGTGGTTCAGACGATCCGAATGCGATGGTGGCAGGAAAGGGCTTTAAGAGACTTCGTGATGCCGGAATAGAGGTGTACACACACTGCCTCAAGGCCGAGTGTGATGCCATAAATGGGATTTTCTTTAAGTATATAGTGAATAAACAGCCGTACGTGACCATGAAATATGCTATGACCATGGACGGCAGGATAGCGACCCACACAGGAGCCAGCAAGTGGATAACAGGTGAGGCTTCAAGGGCATATGTCATGGAACTCAGAAACAGACATAAAGGCATAATGGCGGGCATAGGAACCGTACTTGCGGATGATCCGATGCTCACATGCAGAATAGAGAAATGTGCGGACAGGGATACTGATAATGTCAGAAATCCGATCAGGATAGTATGTGACAGCAGCCTCAGGATCCCGGAGGATTCCCAGATCGTACAGACAGCCGGAGAGATAGAGACGATAGTTGCCACGACAGCAGCGGGAGCTTCAGACTCAGCAAAGTGCGAGAGGCTCAGGGATAAAGGTGTAAGCATCATAGAGACCGAAGGTGTGAACGGCCATGTAGATCTCAGACAGCTCATGACGATCCTCGGCGAGAAAGGCATAGACGGAATACTGCTGGAGGGCGGAGGAGAGCTCAACTACAGCATGGTATCAGAAGGCCTTGTGGATGAGGCGTGTGTGTTCATTGCTCCAAAGATATTTGGCGGCGAGGGCAAATACAGTCCTGTATCTGGAATGGGCGTTGATGTGCCGGCGGATGCGCATATGTTCAGACTTGAAGAGGTCAGAAGATTTGATGAAGATGTCATGCTCAGATACAAGAAGGTTTAAGAACTCTAAGGTCTGTTACATGACATAGAAAAGAGGTCATACATGTTCACAGGAATAGTAGAAGAGATAGGAACTATAAGAAAGATAGATAAAGGAGTAAGCTCCTGCAGCATCACGGTGCAGGCTGACAAAGTCCTTCGGGGAAGCCGGGTAGGAGACAGTATAGCGGTAAATGGTGTATGTCTCACTGCAACCAGCATAGCGGGGAACCTCTTCACTGCGGATGTCATGCCGGAGACGCTCAGACGAAGCGGACTTGGACAGCTGACCGGTGGCAGCAGGGTAAATCTTGAGCGTGCCATGGCGGCCGGAGGAAGATTCGGCGGACACATAGTGTCTGGGCATATAGATGGAACCGGAACGATCAGGGAGCTCAAGAGGGAGGATAATGCAGTGTGGGTGACCATAGACTGTTCTCCGAAGATACTCAGATACATCATTGAGAAGGGCTCCATAGCCATAGACGGTATAAGTCTTACGGTCGCGTATGTCGACGATACATGCTTTAAGGTGTCGATCATTCCGCACACTGCGGGGGAGACGACATTGCTGGATGGCAAGCCTGGCAAGGTGGTCAACCTTGAAAATGATGTGGTTGGCAAGTATGTAGAGAAACTGCTTATGCCATACAAAGGTGATGATACAGATGGAAAGCTTTCAAATGGAAAGGCTTTAAATAAATCAGGACTTGATATGAAGTTCCTGGCAGAAAATGGATTTATGTAGACAGATATTTTAAGGAGGTAGAGTGATGAGTTTTGAATTCAACTCGATAGAAGAGATCGCTGCAGATCTTGCGGCAGGGAAGCCGGTTGTCATGCTCGACAACGAGGACAGAGAGAATGAGGGAGATGTCATCTGTGCGGCAGAATTTGCCACAACAGAGAATGTCAACTTCATGGCAAAGTGGGCGAGAGGCCTCATATGCATGCCTATGGATGCGTCATATGCAGACAAGCTGAATCTCCCACAGATGTGTATAACCAATACAGATAACCACTGCACAGCATTCTCAGTATCAGTGGATCATGTGGATACCACCACAGGAATCTCAGCCGAGGAGAGAGGCTATACAGCAAGAAAGTTTGTTGAGGAAGGGGCAAAGCCAGACGATTTCAGAAGACCTGGACACATGTTCCCACTTCAGGCGGTTGCAGGCGGAGTTATTGAGAGAAACGGCCACACAGAGGCAACAGTTGATCTCATGAAGGTTGCAGGACTTAAGCCATGCGGACTGTGCTGTGAGATCATGAAGGATGATGGAACCATGGCGAGAAAGGATGACCTTGTGGAGTTCGCAAAGGTTCACGGACTTAAGATATCAACCATAGAGAAGCTTGTGCAGTACAGAAAAGAGCACGAAGTATTTGTAGAGTGTGTTGCCAAGGCAAAGCTTCCAACAAAGTATGGCGAGTTTACGATATGCGGATACATCAACAAGCTGAACGGTGAGCATCACGTGGCACTCACAATGGGTGATATAGCTGATGGAAAGCCTGTTCTCTGCCGTGTGCACAGCGAGTGTCTCACAGGAGACTGCTTCGGTTCACAGAAGTGTGACTGCGGACAGCAGCTCGATGCAGCCATGAAGGCCATCGCCAAGGAAGGCAGAGGCGTGCTCCTGTACATGAGACAGGAGGGCAGAGGCATAGGCCTTATCAACAAGATAAAGGCATATGCACTTCAGGATCAGGGCCTTGATACAGTTGAGGCAAACCTCAAGCTCGGTTTCCCTGATGATGCAAGGGATTACACCATAGGAACACAGATACTTGTGGATCTCGGAATAAGACAGATCAGACTCCTCACCAACAACCCACTCAAGGTATACGGCCTTGCTGGCTACAATCTTGAGATAGTGGAGAGAGTTCCGATAGAGATAGAGCCAACCAAGTTTGACGCATTTTATCTCAAGACCAAAAAAGAGAAAATGGGTCATATGTTAAATGATGTATAATCTTTCATAAGGAGGGGCCCGCATAAGCGGGAGGAATCCTTGTGAAGCACGCAGACGCCGCGCGCAAGCGCATTTTCATGCGTCTGCTCCATATAATAAGGAGGATAAATCAGATGAATAAGGTAGAAGGAAAGTTAGTAGCAAATGGAGCAAAGATAGGTATAGTAGCAGCGAGATTTAATGAGTTCATAGTTTCAAAGCTGGTAAGCGGTGCAGAGGATGCACTTCTCCGTCATGATGTAAATGCAGACGACATCACAGTTGCATGGGTTCCTGGTGCATTTGAGATCCCTGTGATCGCAAAGAAGATGGCTGCAAGCGGCAAGTATGACGCTGTTATCTGTCTTGGCGCTGTTATCCGTGGTGCAACAAGCCACTATGACTATGTGTGCAACGAGGTTTCAAAGGGTGTTGCTTCGGTATCACTTGAGACAGGTGTACCTGTAATGTTCGGAGTTGTCACAACAGAGAATATCGAGCAGGCCATCGAGCGTGCAGGAACAAAGGCCGGCAACAAGGGCTACGACTGCGCTATGGGTGCTCTTGAGATGATCGACCTTATGAAGCAGCTGTAATATTATAGATGGTAACAGCCGGTTTATAATGCAATGTATGCAGATTTGGAACAGGCACGTGTAGTTATAATACATGTGCCTGTAAATATATGACAGGATGGATATAATATATGAAATGCACAGACAGGAAGATATTATTCTTTGATATAGATGGAACACTTATAACTGAGGATGGAAGAAGATATTTCCCGGACAGCGCAAAGAGGGCCCTGGCTCAGGCGAGAGCCAATGGACACCTTGTGTTTATCAATACAGGAAGAGTGTACTGTAATGTCACGGATGAGATCAAATCGGCGGGATTTGACGGATTTGTGTGTGGCTGCGGAACATCCATTTACTATGATGGCAGAGAGTTGTTCCACAACGATGTCAGCAAGGATGTGTGCAGGGATATAGCTTATGCATGCCGAAGATATGACATGTATGGAATGTACGAACACCGTGATAAGGTGTATGTGGATGGCATGAACATGGAGAACGAACTTCTGGCGGAGATGGTCAGATACTTCCGTGCAAATGGGATTTTTGTCGGCGAGAATGTGGATTCAGACGATTTTGAATTTGATAAGTTCTGCTGCTGGTTTGCTGATGACAATGCAAAAGTTCCTGGATTCCGTGAATATGTGTCACAGTATTTTGACTATATAGACAGGGGGGCAAACTTCTGTGAGATAGTTCCTAAGGGATTCAGCAAGGCAACCGGAATACAGTATCTGCTGGACTACTTTGACATACCGCTTGAAAATGCGTATGCATTTGGTGATGGCAACAATGACGCACCTATGTTATTATATTGTCCGAACAGTATCATCATGGAGAAGGGCCCGGAAGAACTTAAGAGGCAGGTCATGTTAGTTACTGATGATGCGGAGAATGATGGAATATATAACGCAATGGTGAAACTGGGAATCATAGAGCCCTGGTGACATAGGATCTGGCAACAGGATCTGAGTATATAAGATTTGGAGAGTTGAATGGAAGAACAGGAAGAATTTAAGAAGGTAACATTGCTCGACCAGCTGTCTATAGCTGTGAGCAGTCCGAAGAATTACAGACATCTGGTCTTTAGAAAGAAAGGCAGATTGATTTTGTTTGTGGCCGTGTTGTCATTTTTGCTGGCATTTATCGAATTTGGAATAGACACGATATTCTGGCTAAATAAGGTCGGAGGTTTTGACAATCTTGCCATGAATGAAATCCCGGCATTTGAGTATAAGAATGGAAAGCTCTCTATAGAGAGGGACGTGCAGCTTGAGTTTAGCGGTGCAACTCTCTATATCAACACAGAGAAACCGGCAGTTGACCTGAACGATATGGAAGCGGACGGAGTATATGTCACCATAGGCAGCGAAAAGATAGTTATGGGCATGGTGACAGGCGGAGTGGGTTACACATATATGGAGACTCCCCTCAGTTATATGATGCTCCCGGAAGGATTTAACAACTCCTCACTTGCAGCGATGTCGCCTGCATTTTATATGTATATCGTATTCATGTTTATATTTATCATGATAGGTAAGGTTATAAAACAGCTGCTGCTTGCGCTGATATTCAGCATAGTTGGAAATGCGTTTGCAAAGAATCTCAATTCAGGGCTTTCGTATGGCAACGTTCTGACCATATGTATGTATGCCCAGACTCTGCCGATGCTGCTAATGTCGGTCAATACCGCTGTTGGTGGTATGCTGCCATCGTTTGCGGTGTGGGTTGCCACACTGGTCATCGCAATGATATTTATGAACAGGGGCATTGCAAGCTGTGTGAATAACGATATACCGCCTGGGGATGTATTCTGATGATCCAGGCATCTGGAAGGAGTTAGACGATGGAGATAGAGAGAAAATTTCTTGTGAAAAAGCTCCCTGACGATATAGACAGATATACTGTCAGGCATATGGAGCAGTCATATGTGTCAGTTCGCCCTGTCATACGTGTAAGGTTAGTGGATGACAAGAGGATACTCACGGTAAAATCCAAGGGGCTTCTCAGCAGACAGGAATTTGAGATGGAGCTTGACGAGACTGAGTATGAGAATCTGAAATCAAAATCAGAGGGCAATGTGATCGAAAAGGACAGATATGTGATCCCACTGACAGACACGTCTGGAACGTGTGGAGACAGTTCAGTGGATAACGGTCTTGTCATAGAGCTGGATGTGTTCTCGGGAATATTCGAGGGGCTTGTATATGCAGAAGTGGAATTCCCATCAGAAGATGCCGCAAATGCATTTACTGCGCCGGAATGGTTTGGCAGGGATGTCACAACGCTTGGAATATATCAGAATAGTGCACTCAGCAACATGAAAAAGGATGATATAGCGGGCTTTGTCGAGAGGTCTGTATCAGAATAAGAAGGATTATTGATTACGTAAATATTATGTTCAAATATAATGGAGGTATGAGATATGAAGACCAGAATGTTATTTGCAACCGGATATGAGGAGGTTGAGGCACTCACAGTTGTGGATCTGCTCAGGAGAGCCGGGATAGAGTGTGAGATGGTAGCTGCTGACGACGCTAAAACCGTGACAGGTTCCCATGGCATAGAGGTGACAATGGATGCGGGAATTTCAGATGTACATGGAACGTGTGATGCGGTAATCCTTCCGGGAGGAGTACCTGGAGTTCCAAATCTCAAGGCAAATCCAAAGGTTGAGTCAATTGTTAAGGAACAGTATGAGAGCGGCGCATATGTTGCGGCTATCTGTGCTGGCCCTACAGCACTTGGAGCGTTTGGGATATTGAAGGACAAGAATGCCACGTGTTATCCGGGATGTGAAGGACAGCTCTTCTCAAAGAGCCACAGCACGGATCCTGTGGTCGTAGATGGCAATGTTGTGACAAGCAGGGGCGTTGGAACGGCTATAGAGTTCGGACTTAAGCTGGTGGAACTGCTCATAGACAGAGAGACAGCTGACGACCTTGCAGCTAAGATAGTATATAAGAGATAATGGATATAAGGATATCGGTTAGAAGCCTTGTGGAGTTCATCTTCCGCAGTGGTGACATAAGCGACAGCAGTAATGGGACTCTGCCTGTGGAAGCGATGAATGCGGGAAGCCGTGTTCACAGAAAGCTTCAGAAGCGGGCAGGGTCTTATTATAGTTCTGAGGTTCCGCTCCGCATGGATGTGGAAGAGCATGCGCATCATATCACCATAGAGGGCAGGGCTGACGGAATAATAGATAAAAGTGAAAATGAAGAAAGCGTTGATGAGCCGGAGGCGTATATAACGGATGCAGGTATAGATGACCCGGGACATTTTGCCGACATGGCAGAGGGCTATGAGGTCGACTATACTGATGGCTCTGTGATGATAGATGAGATAAAGGGTGTGTATGCCAATCTGGATGATATGGATGGACCGAAAAAGGTCCACATCGCACAGGCCATGTGTTACGCATATATATATGCAAGTGAAAATGAACTTGACGGCATAGATGTGAGGATAAGTTATGTAAACCTTGAGAGCGAGAAGGAAAAATTCTTCAGACGCCATTATACCTTTGCATATCTTAAGGAATGGTTTGATGAGATGATGGCGCAGCTTGTCATGTGGCTGGATCTTGTGGAGGCGCATAAGGTGGCGAGGGATGCATCCATACTTGACATGGAGTTCCCATTTGAGTACAGAAAAGGGCAGAAGGAGATGGCGTTATATGTGTACAGGGCTATAGAGAAGGAAAAGCATCTGTATGTACAGGCTCCAACCGGAATAGGCAAGACTATGGCAGCCATATATCCGACTGTAAAGTCATTTGCGCAGGGACAGGTGACGAAGTTATTTTATCTGACGGCGAAGACCATAGCGCACACTGTGGCCAGGGATGCTATTCAGCTTCTGATGGACCGGGGGCTGCGATTTGTGACGGTCATTCTTACGGCAAAGGAGAAGATATGTCTGCAGGATGATATGGAGTGCAATCCGGCTGTGTGTCCATATGCGGCGGGGCATTTCGACAGGGTGAACGCTGCTTTATATGATATTGTGAGTCATGAGAGCATGATAGACAGGGAAAAGGTGTCGGAGTACGCAGCGAAATATAAGGTGTGTCCGTTTGAACTCAGCCTTGATGTCAGCCTGTTTGCTGATGCGGTTTTGTGTGACTATAACTATGTATTTGACCCACGGGCAAGCCTGAAGCGCTTCTTTGCAAATGAAGGCGGCAGGGAAGGCGGTTATGTATTCCTGGTGGATGAGGCTCACAATCTTGTGGACAGGGCATCTTCTATGTACAGCGCACAGCTTATAAAGGAGGATTTTCTGGAGATAAGGAAGCTTGTCCTTAAGTATGGCGGCAGACTTGCAAGACATCTTGGAAGCTGCAACAAAGAGCTTCTGGCTTTGAAGAAAGACGTTCCGGATGAAGGGTACAGAGTCCTGTCTGGTATTGCCGGACTTCACTTAAAGCTCTTAAGTCTGCATGATGCATTGAAAGCGTTTCTTGAGGAACACAAGAATATAGATGAGCGAAGCCGTATATTGGATTTTTATTTTAATCTCACGTCTTTCCTCAATATAGCTGAGATGATGGACGAGAATTACGTCATATACGATGAACTGATAGGCGATGGGCGGTTTATGCTCAAGCTGTACTGTGTAAAGCCTGCGGCAAATATAAGGGCGTGTCTTGACAAGGGACTGGCGACGGTGTTCTTTTCGGCTACCATACTGCCTGTCCGCTATTATATGGAGATGCTGTCTGACTGCCCGGAGGATCAGGCAATATATATTCCTTCTCCGTTTGACCGGGAGAACAGGCGTATACTGATCGCAAATGATGTGACAACCAGATACACGAAGCGAAATGCGGACCAGTACAGCAATATATACCGGTATATAGAGAGTGCGGTAAAAAGCAGGAAGGGAAACTATATGGTGTTCTTTCCTTCATATGCAATGCTTGAACAGACAGGAAATCTTATTGATGAAAATGCATTTGGCTATGATATCAGAGTCATAAGGCAGGAGCCATATATGAGTGAGAGTGACAGGGAGGACTTTCTTGCCGCATTTGATAGTGATGAAAATGTGCTTGCGCTCTGCATCATGGGCGGAATATTTTCAGAGGGCATAGATCTGACCGGTGATAAGCTGGTTGGGGCGATAGTAGTAGGACCTGGACTCCCCCAGGTGTGCACTGAGAGAAAACTGATGATGGACTACTTTGACAGCAGAAAAAGTGCCTCTGGAGATGGCAGATACTCAGATTCGGATGGATTCAGGTATGCATATCAGTATCCCGGTGTAAATAAAGTGTTCCAGGCGGCTGGGCGTGTCATAAGGACGGAGAGCGATCAGGGGATAATACTTCTCCTGGATGAGAGATTTTCTTCAAGGAGATACACGGAGCTGTTTCCTGTGGAGTGGAGTGATTATCAGGTGTGCAGAAGAAATACCGTGGACCGGATGCTGGAAGATTTCTGGTCTGGCAAAAGTAAATAGAATTAATGTACAAAATGCCGGTATGATGCTATAATGAATGAACATTTAGAATGAAAAGGGGACTATCATGGTAGATATAACAGTAAAGAATATCCTTGAGGCAACTGGCGGAGTGCTTTTGTGCGGAGATGAGAACACAGTGCTCACAGATATCTGTATAAATTCAAAAGAGGCCAAGGAGGGAGATCTGTTCGTGCCGATCATCGGAACCAGAACAGATGGACACAGATTCATAGAATCAGCCCTTTCTGTGGCGGCTGCAACCCTTACATCAGAACATGATCATGTAGTCGTGTCGGATAAGGCGTATATAAGAGTGGATGACACAGTAAAGGCTCTGCAGGCGATAGGAAAATATATCAGGAACAGATATGATATGCCGGTCGTAGCAGTTACAGGAAGTGTCGGCAAGACCACGACAAGAGAGATGATAACGGCAGCGGTGAGCACCGGAATGAGATGCTTCCACACGGAGGGCAATTACAATTCTGTATACGGTGAGCCGATCACCGTGTCGAGGATGACGGATGAATATGATGCAGCTGTTCTGGAACTTGGCATAGGTGAACCGGGAGAGATGGATATACTGACAGATATAGCAAGGCCTGATATATGTGTAGTCACTACCATAGGTGTGGCTCACATAGAGTATATGGGATCTCTTGAGAACACACGCAGGGAGAAGCTCAGTATCATCAAGGGAATGAATGAGAACGGAACATTGTATATCAACGGTGATGATCCTATGCTCTATGAGGTGAAGGATAAGATCCCTTGCAAGGTATACACTTACGGATGCGGTGAGGGCATGGATTTCCGTGCTACAAACATCAGACAGGAGGACGGATACTCCATATATGATATGGTTCACGGCGATGACGTGGTCACAGTCAAGGTCGGTGTGATGGGACTGCACAATGTCCGCAATTCACTTGTTGCGATGGCTGTATCCCATCAGCTTGGAGTTCCTTATGAGAAGTCATCGAAGGCATTTGAGAATTTCAGAGGCCTCAGACAGAAGGTTATCAAGCTTCCTGGAAAGTACACGATAATAGATGATACATACAACGCAAGTCCTGACTCCATGAAGGCCAGCACAGATGTGCTCTGTGATATGAAGTGTGAGGGCAGGAAATACATCGTGTTTGGAGATATGCTTGAGCTTGGCGACAAGAGTGATGATTATCACTACGAGGTCGGCGAATATCTGCGAGACAAGAAGATAGATGAGGTTATCGTCATCGGTGAGCATGCCCAGAAGATAAAAGAAGCCCTTGATGCATGTGATACAAAGTATGCAAAGACTGTGTCATTTGCGGATACAGAGGAGATAGCTCTTTACCTTATGGCGCTTATGAAGCCTGAAGATATCGTACTTCTCAAGGCTTCCAATGGTATGAATTTGAGTGAAGTGGTCAATATTCTCACGAATTAATGAGGGTATTTGTACAAAATAACAAAGACGGTAGACAGTTCGTGGAAAACTGTCTGCCGTCTTTTGTATATTATGTATTCCTTTTTTGAATTATTATTTGCAAAAGAATACAAAACGGAGAAAAGAATTGGCTAATATTGAAAAATATACAAAAATGGGGTAATATCAACCTAGCTTGAAAATAAGTACATAAGATTATATAGATACTTTGATCATTGGGAGGAAGTAATTATGGCAACAGCTAAGAAGACAGAGGACGTTAAGAAGGTTACTAAGGCTACACCAGCAGCAGCACTTGCTAAGGTAGAAGCAGTTAAGAAGGAAGAGGCAGCTAAGAAGACAGCAGCTCCTGAAGTAAAGGCAGCACCTGCAAAGAAGGCAGCTCCAGCTAAGAAGGAGGAGGCTAAGGTAGCTCCTGAGGTAAAGGCAGCACCTGCAAAGAAAGCAGCTCCAGCAAAGAAAGAGGAGACAAAAGCAGCAGCTCCAGCAAAGAAGGCACCTGCAAAGAAGGCAGCTCCAGCTAAGACAACAGAGAAGGTATTTGTTGAGTTCGCTGGTGGACAGATAGAGATGTCAGCAATCGTTGACAAGGCAAAGGAAGCTATTGGCAAGAAGACAGTTAAGGAATTGAACGTATATTATCAGCCAGAAACAGGCATGGTATACTATACAGCTGATGGAGAATCAGGTTCTTACAGTCTTTAATCATAGATGTTTGTTTTGAGATGGGCTCCCGGTCATGATATGGCCGGGAGCCTTTGCGCGTTTTATGGAACATAACGCGTCAGCGGAATGCGAATGACACCGCATACCGTAGTGCGAATGGCACCGTAATAAGTTGTTGTATATCAGGTGCTTTCTGTGATAATATTACTTTGGTTAGAAAAGTCTAACTAAAGTTTTTTCAGGAGGCGGCCGGATATGACGATACACGAATATGGAGATAGAAATAAACCGCATATACTGCTTATACATGGCATGTGGATGTGCCATGAGATGATGCTCCCCTATGTGGAGAAATTCAGGGAGGATTATCATATAATAGCGCCAGATCTCACGGGACATGGCGATGATCAGGGAAGTTTTTCCGGGGCGGAGAAGGATGCCTTGGAGATAGGTAAATGGCTTGCAGATCACGGCATCAACAGCCTTGATCTTGTATTCTCGGCGTCCATGGGATGTGTTGTGGCCATGTATCTTGTCGCTGATAATCCGGGTCTGAATGTCAAGTGTTCAGTTCTTGAGGGCGCTGCACTGACCAGAATGAAGGGCGTTGAATGGCTTTTCAGGGCGATGATGGGCGGAATGCAGAAGCATCCTGATATGATATCGTCAATGTATTCGTCAGCGGTGATGGAGGGCGATGTACAGCGTAAGGTAGCAGATGCCATGAGGCGTACAGACAAGGCTGCGCTAAACAGCATGGTACATACATGTAACAGTTTCAGGTACGAACAGTGCCTGCTGCCGGCTGATATGCAGAAGAGGCTGTATTTTGAATTTGGAAGCAAGGACTCACACATTGTGTGCCGCAAGCTGATAAACAGATATTATCCTGGAGCCGGAATCACGGTCAGGAAGGGATATGGCCACTGCGTGTATATGTTCAAGCATCAGAAAGAATACGGTGATATACTTGGAAGTTATATGGAGAGAGCAGGAGAGTTATAAAAAACAAACCATGATATATACGATCATACAAGATGTATATATCATGGTTTGTTTCTATATGTATACTTATCAGATTGTTTATCCAGATAGTTTTTTCAGAATATTTATTACTTTGTTGTTACGAAATCTGCATAAGCGGTTGGAAGACCGTGCTCTGTAGGATCAAGACCCTTGATCTCTTCCTCCTCAGATACACGAAGTCCTACAGTCTTCTTTATTATAAGGAATACGATGGTGATCGTAACTGCTGTCCATGCTGCAACTGCTGCAAAACCGAGTAACTGGATGAGAAGTGGATGTATACCGCCACCGTAGAACAGACCGTTAAGTGTGTCATTTCCAGGAACGGATGTTGTTGAGAAGAGACCAACTGCGATTGTTCCCCAGATACCATTTACACCGTGAACTGCTACAGCACCTACTGGATCATCAACATGTAATGCGTGATCACAGAGCCATACGCCGAATACTACGAGAAGTCCGGCTACGATACCGATGATGGCTGCACCTAAAGCATCGACTGTATCACAAGGAGCTGTGATTGCTACAAGACCTGCAAGTGAAGCGTTCAGACACATTGACACATCAGGCTTGCCATACTTGATCCATGTGAAGATCATACATGAAACTGTTGCAAGTGCGGGAGCGATCGTAGTTGTGAGGAAGATAGATCCTAACTGCTCAACAGATGTTGCTGCGGCACCGTTGAATCCGTACCAGCCGAACCACAGGATGAACACACCGAGTGCACCGAGTGGAAGGTTGTGACCTGGGAATGTATGTACCTTTACGACCTTTCCAGCCTCATTCTTCTTGAACTTTCCGATACGAGGTCCAAGTAATGCAGCACCGATCAGAGCTGAGATACCACCTACCATGTGGATCGCACATGAACCGGCGAAGTCGTGGAAGCCGAGCTTTACAAGCCAGCCGCCTGGATTCCAGATCCAGTGAGCCTCGATAGGATAGATCAGCAGTGAGATGATCGCTGAATATATACAGTAGGATGAGAATTTTGTTCTCTCTGCCATAGCTCCTGATACGATGGTAGCTGCTGTTGCACAGAATACCAGGTTGAACACGAAGCTTGACCAGTCATAATTGTCAAAGTGAAGGAACAGATCCAGGGAAGGTTTTCCGATGAAACCTCCGAGTGCCCAATCACTGCTTCCGATGAGAAGTGATGAACCAAGGATCATGAATGATACTGTACCAAGACAGAAATCCATGAGATTCTTCATTATAATATTTCCGGCATTCTTTGCTCTTGTGAAACCGGCCTCAACCATTGCAAATCCGGCCTGCATCCAGAATACCAGTGCGGCTCCGACAAGGAACCATACTCCAAAAACAATTGTACTTACGTCTTCCATAATCATTCCTCCTTTTAATACACTTAGCAGATGATGCGGTGTGTCAATGTACCGTCTGCATTTTATAGTTGTGGAAGCCATCGGATATAAAAAAAGGATGCATCCCACCGGGAATATTCCCGACAAAACACATCCTTGTGTACATAATATCCGATTGTACGTCACTGAGATATGTCTGATACATCTCAGTGCCACACCTCAATTACTAACTTGGGTTGAGTATAGTATTGAGATATGGTAAAATATTGAATAAATCGGACATGGATTTGTATACCTTATTTTATTTACTGACAGATTAATAATATAAAGTTTACAAACGATATTACGTTGAAAAATAAAATGGAGATGGGCTATGGAGGGTCAGATTTTATTAAATGTTTATTTCTGTGACGAATTAAAGCACAGGATCCTGGAGAAAAATGGAATAAGTATGGAGCTTGTGGCCGGATGCTGCTTTAAGGGGCTTGTGCTTGTGCCCCAGGAGAGATGGGGCATATGTGTTGTATTCCAGGATGGAGGGCAGCGGGTGATAAGACTCCAGGACATTGACAAGGCTTATACCCTTGAAGACAAATGCAGTTTCCTGCTGATACAGCCGGACCCCGGTATCAGATGTGGTGCTGTCATGGATATGCTTTATAGTGATGCAGGGCATATAGTAGATGAAAGCATGCAGCATGGCTACCCGGATATAACGGCTGAGGGATTGCTGGATAGGGCAGCGCAGATAGTAGGAGGTGATGATGCAATATGGCTTTCGGAAAGCAGGGTGGAACGGAAAGTTCGTATGATGGCTGAAAACATATATATAAGTAAAGGTCACGTGAGAGTTGAAGATATTGCAGAAGCGGCTGGCGTGTCAGTGCGCCATGTTCACAGACTGTTTACAGGTGAACTTGGTATTGGTCCGAAGGAATTTGCCAGGAGAGTCAGGATCAGGAATGCTGCCATAAGGGTGATGACAGATCCTTGTAAAAACATGTCAGACTATATGGAAGGTCTGGGTTATTCAGATCAAGCGCATTTCCAGAGAGAATTTAAGTGGTATATGGGGATGACGCCGGGAAAATTTAAGCGTGTGATGAGAAATTTAAAACAGCCGGGGGATCACGAATGATCCTCCGGCTGCCAAGTTAGAAAAAGGAATGATACTGGATACCTTAATTAATATTAGAGAGCTGTCTCTCCACGCTCTCCAGTACGGATACGTACAACGTCTGCGACATCGTATACGAAGATCTTGCCGTCACCGATCTTGCCGGTTGAGATCCTCTCGCATACCTTGAAGATGATCTTGTCTGCCACGTCGTCTGCGGCTATTGTCTCTATCTTAACCTTAGGAATAAGATTTACCACATACTCGCTGCCTCTGTAAGTTGTTTTATATCCCTTCTGATTACCATAACCCATGATATTTGAAACCATGGCACCTGTTGATTCACACTCGTCAAGTATTGATTTCACGTCATCAAGCTTCTCTGAACGAACTACAATTTCAAGTTTCTTCATATTACAGTCCTCCTTTATTCCCTTTGGATTTGTTTGAACAGATTATAGCATAGCCAAAATATCAATTCTATAGCATTGGCCAAATGCAGAAATATTAAAACGATTCTAAAGGGGTGGACTTCAAAGATGTAGAAATACAGAGGGATTTACTTTATTTTATTAAGTCGCTTGAGATGGAATAGTTTACATAAATTTCATAATTCAATTTGTTGGTAAAAGGCCTACAGATATGGTATTATATCCAAAAAGTATATTTTGTGCTGGGGCATGAATGTATACGGCATTGATAATTGAAATTGGAGGATAAACAGAAGCTATGGCAGAAAATTACGATGATATAGATAAGAACGTGCCAGATGTGGCTGACACAGATGGCAAGGGTGAAGATGACAAGGATAAGGACGATGAGTACGAGAAATACTGCTATCTGTGCAGGAGACCTGAGAGTGTGGCAGGAAAGCTGATACATATGCCGGGAGATATAAATATCTGTGCGGACTGTATGCAGAGATCATTTGACAGCTTTAACAATTCAGGATTTGGCAACATGCCGGGACTTGGCAATATGCAGTTTATCGATCTGACGAATATGCCGTTTGGCAATATCGATATGTCAAAGTTCAAGGCTCAGAATGACGTTCCGAAGTCACAGAAAGTTAAGAAGAAAGCACCGAAGGAGAAGAAGGCGGAGGCTGAGCTTTCACTTAAGAACATACCTGCACCACATAAGATAAAGGCTATGCTGGATGAATATGTTGTGGGACAGGAGTATGCAAAGAAGGTCATATCCGTGGCTGTGTACAATCACTACAAGAGGGTGCTCACAGATACCATGGATGACATAGAGATAGAGAAGTCGAATATGCTCATGGTTGGACCTACTGGATGTGGTAAGACTTACATAGTAAAGACTATAGCCAGACTGCTCCAGGTACCTCTTGCCATAACCGATGCGACAACACTCACTGAGGCCGGATATATAGGTGATGATGTAGAGAGCGTACTTTCAAAGCTCCTTGCCGCAGCGGATAACGATGTCGAGAAGGCAGAGCGTGGAATCGTATTTATAGATGAGATAGACAAGATCGCAAAGAAGCAGAACAGCAACAGCAGGGATGTCAGCGGTGAGTCAGTTCAGCAGGGACTTCTTAAGCTGCTTGAGGGAGCTGATGTGGAGGTTCCTGTCGGCGCTGGCAGCAAGAATGCCATGGTGCCTATGACGACCATCAACACCAGAAATATCCTGTTCATCTGTGGCGGTGCCTTCCCAGATCTGGAGAACATAATCAAGCAGAGGATCAGCAAGCAGGCGTCCATGGGATTTAAGGCAGAGCTCAAGGATCAATATGATGATGATCCTAACCTGCTCAGACAGGTGACTACAGAGGATCTCAGAGATTTTGGAATGATACCTGAGTTTCTTGGAAGACTTCCGGTTCTCTTCACTCTGGATGCACTCGATAAGGATATGTATATCAAGATTTTAAAGGAGCCAAAGAACGCCATACTCAAGCAGTATAAAAAGCTTCTGGCACTTGATGAGGTTGATCTCAGATTTGACGATACGGCTTACGAGGCGATAGCTGAGGAGGCTGTGAAGCGCAAGACCGGAGCCAGAGCACTGCGTGCGATCATCGAGAAGTTTATGCTTGATATAATGTATCAGATACCTAGGGATGACACCATAGGAAGAGTTACGATAACCGGAGACTACATCAGGGGCAAGGGAAGCCCGATCATCGAGCTCAGAGGAACCCCGGCTCTTGAGGATTCAGAATCAGAAAAATAAGTTGGAAATAAGCACAACAAAATACTTGATAATATTTTATCAATATGATAGAATAGCCACGTTCATTAAGGGAGTAGTCAGCATGTAAGTCTATACAGAGTCATATGAGGCTTATATGTTGTGATATCAACATAATGATCCGATGTGTGCGTGGTTATATATGACTGCCGGTATACGGATCTGGTATTACTGTAGATGATGAGACTTTCTGGACAGCTTTTTAGCTGCCCGGAAGGTCTCTTTTTAGTTTTACAGACATTCCGCGAAACGATGATCTTTATAAAATGAAAAAGGATAGGAGTAGACTGTATGAGTATTTTGGAGTTATTTTTACTGGCCGTAGGACTGTCTATGGACGCATTTGCCGTATCGATATGTAAGGGACTGTCGCTCAGGGATATCAAATTAAAACACATGATGATAGCCGGGGCCTGGTTCGGAGGATTTCAGGCTCTTATGCCGACAGCCGGATACATTCTTGGAAGCTTTTTTGCGGATCTTGTAAGCAAATGGTCACATTGGATAGCATTTGTCCTCCTTGCTTTTATAGGAGGCAACATGATAAAGGAATCATTTGGCGAGGACGAGGATGTTGATCCGAACATGGGAGTGAAAGTGATGTTTCTTCTGGCTGTGGCAACAAGTATAGATGCCCTGGCGGTCGGCGTGTCATTTGCGTTTTTGAAGCTGTCTACTTTATATATCATACTTGCAGTGTTGTTTATCGGATGCATAACTTTTATATTCTCAGCCGTTGGAGTGAAGATAGGAAGCATATTTGGAACAAAGTACAAATCAAAGGCCGAGCTTGTCGGAGGAATAATCCTTATACTCATAGGAATAAAGGTAGTGCTGGATGGCCTTGGAATCCTGTAGACAATCGTGGCGTTTTGGCATACAATAGGGAAAGCACGCTGATGCGTGGCCGGTCATCAGGCTGCGGCTGGTGACATATAATTAAGGAAGGTATGTCAGGAAACGTAGAAAAGGAGAGTATACATGGTTAAAAGACGATTCAGGAACGGCATCAGAAAGGCGGTGGTGCTGTTTACAGTGTGTGCTGTGGCACTTACTTCCACGGCATGCAATTCGGGTATGTTCACGATCAAAGATGTGACAGGTGTGGCTGTGGATAACCCGGACGATTATACAGATGTTCAGAAGGAATTTGAATCATTCCTTCATGATGAGTATGTTGACAGTGTCACATCAGATACCATTACCTACAACTATTCCATAAAAGATGGCGATGCCATGGGAATAGCAGAGCCGGAAGTCACACTCGGTGATGACGACATGAGTGATGCCGGCATACAGAAGCAGAAGTCGGAATTTGATGATACATATAACAAGCTCTGTTCATTCGACAGGGATGATCTCACGGAGAGCCAGCAGCTCACATATGATATCCTCAAGCAGTACATGGAGACTGAGAATGAGGGATATCTGAACATATATCTGAGCGAGCCGTTCTCACCTAT
Source organism: Coprococcus sp. (assembly GCA_016297325.1). Classification (GTDB taxonomy): domain Bacteria; phylum Bacillota; class Clostridia; order Lachnospirales; family Lachnospiraceae; genus Coprococcus. The sequence goes on from JAEDGW010000006.1 coordinate 24,774, forward strand.
GAAGGGACTTCAGGCGAATATTGCAACATACTTTACAGATTACAGATTTGATGACAAGGGAGATGTGGAGCGATATATCGAGGTTCTCGGCATGGTGAAGGATTACTTTGACACATACCTTGAGTTTGAAAAGACGAAATCTGAAAAAGGATATTTCATGGGTGATGCTGTGTGCGAGCAGGTCATAGAACAGTGCGAGGATTTCATAAAGGATAAGGACAATCACTTCATGGTGAGTGTTTTCAATGACAATATAGAGGCTCTGGATTTCCTCACAGATGATGAGATAAAGAGCTTTGAGGAGCAGAATAAGAAGGCTGTTGCTGAGAGTCTCATCCCTGCATTTGAGGATGTCATAGATGTGATGAAGTCGCTTAAAGGAACTGGAAAGAATCAGGAAGGCCTCTGCAACTACGAGGGCGGAAAAGATTATTATGCTTATCTTCTCAAGAAGACAGCCGGCACGGATAAGAGCCCTGAGGAAGTAGCACAGATGCTTGACGACAACCTCTCAAAGCTCATGACTGAACTGTATTCAGTTGCCATGCTTGATTCAGATGCATATCAGTATCTGATAGACAACTATGATGATCTGTTCGGAGAGGACAATTCAAAGGATCCTTCCGAGATAATCAATATATTGATGGATACGGCAACTGAGCATTATCCGGACTTTGGCAAGATCAATTTCAAGGCGGAGAACCTGGATAAGAGCCTCGAGGAGATACAGGCGAATGTGCTTGCGTATTATATGTCCCCTGCATATGACGATCAGGACAACAATCTCATCAGGGTAAATGGAAAGCACACAGATGGAATGTGGACCACTCTTGCCCATGAGGGCTATCCGGGACATATGCTTCAGAATGCATATTATATGTCCACGAATCCTGAACCGATCAGAACGGTCCTGAACTTCCTCGGATATTCAGAGGGATGGGCTATGTACGCATGTTACGATGCGGTGAGCTATTACACATTTGACGGCGTTGATAATTCAGAGAACGTGGCAAAGCTTTACAAGATAAACGATGAGATGAATTATCTTGTGAGTGGACGTGTGGATATAGGTATCAATTATGAGGGCTGGTCACTTCAGGATACCAAGGACTATCTCAATGAGAAGGGATTCAATGGAGATGCGGCAGATGATCTCTACACCACGATGGTAGGAGATCCGGCAGTGTACCAGAGCTACTCCACAGGCTACTATGAACTTCAGGAGATCCGTGACTATGCTGAGGAAAAACTTGGTTCAAAGTTTGACCTGAAGGAGTTCAATACGGTTGTATTAAAGACTGGTCCATGCCAGTTCAATATATTGAAAGAACAGGTCCAGAAATATATAGATACGAAATAAACATTGATTTACATGGTGATGAATGGATTCCTATGGATATATACATATCTGTAGGAATCTTTTTTAATTTTAAGCATATATTATATTGATTGCGCATTTGTGGATTATGGGGGAATGAATGGCTGAAAAAGCGGCTTTTTCAGAAAACTATGTGGAATATATAGTAGAATATAATGGGGACAGAAAAGCTCTTTTTGCCAATTACAGTCCCTACGATCTGCGGGTCATTGACAATAGATATGCCATCGCTTATCAGCGTATACCGGATAATTATATGGAGAGTTTGTCCAGACTTGAATATACACTTTTCCCAAAGGTGTACGGGCCGATGGATGATGTTGGGGCGCTTGAAGCTATAGGTGCTGTGAACATACAGCAGGAAAATATATTGGGGCTTACAGGCAGAGGAGTGCTGTTTGGAATTGTCGATGGCGGAGTAGATATCTACAATAGCAGCTTTCTTAGAGAGGGAAATAAGACGAAGATACTTGCGGCGTGGGATCAGACCATAGAGAGCTCTGATGATGCTGCATACGGCTATGGCAGGGAGTATAGTTCGGAGGAGATACAGGCTGCCGTGGATGAGGGACAAAAGATACTCACCGACAGTACAGGTCATGGGACATTTTGCGCGGGCACGGCTGTGAGCGTTGCGCCGTCTGCGGATCTGGCCGTGGTGAAGCTGAAACCGGCAAAGGATAATCTGCGGGGATTGTATGGGATTCCCCGGGATGTGACTGCATACAGTGAAGTTGACATAATGATGGCAATCGCATATCTGCTGGGTGTGCAGGCGGCACTTATGCGGCCTATGTGTATTCTTGTAACCTGCGGCACCAACAGCGGAAGCCACACCGGAGCGGGTGCCCTTGAGAAATATATAAACAACATAGGTGATCTCAAGGGGACTGCTGTTTCGGTGGCAGGGGGGAATGAGGGAAGTGCAGGGCATCATTACTCTGGGACAGTTGGCCGTATAGCCGACAGCGACAGACCGGGAAATCTTGCGAATCCCGGAGACGTGGAGGATAGGCCCACATACGATGTCATGGAGATAGAAGTGACGGAAAATGACAGTTTTACAATGGAGATATGGGGGCCGTCCACCAATACCTACTCCGTAGCGATCGAGGTTCCCGGGGGAGAATTTATAGAAAGGATATCGCCAAGATATGACAGAAGTACGGTCATAAGACCTATATTTGGAGGCGGGGCGGTGTATGTCGACTACTTTCTGATAGAGGATTCCGCCGGGCAGGAACTTATAATGCTTAGATTTGTAAAGCCGTTAAATGGCATATGGAGGATACGGCTGTATGGTGTCGGGGATACAGAGAGGAGTTTTAACGCATGGCTTCCGATCAGTGCATTTTTGTCACCTGGAACGAAATTTGTGAAGAGTGATCCGAGGACGACGATAACAGGCCCGGCAAATGCGGAGACGGCAATATGTACTTGCGCTTACAATTACACAAATGGTAATCTGTATATTGAAAATAGCAGGGGGTATACTGCGGACAGAAGGGTAAAGCCTGATATTCTTGCTCCTGGGGTTGATATACGCGGAGAGGGGGCAGGAGACGAGACTGTCATCAGAAGCGGAACGTCCATAGCCGCCGCATATTCTGCGGGATGCTGTGCGCTGCTCCTGGAGTGGTCTTATGAAAGGCGGAACATAAGGAACATCAACGGCAATCAGATACGGCGGTATCTCATAAGGGGAGCGCAGAGACCTGGTGCTTCGGGCGGCATTTCGCCAATAAGGGATTATCCTAATCCTGAGTGGGGGTACGGACTGCTGGATATATATGGAACATTTGAAAGTCTGAGAAATGTATAGCGTGTGCTATGCGGTTACAGGAGGTAGCAATGGATAAGATGCACCGTGAGAAGCTGGACTCCGGAGGAGAGCTGGTGTATGGCAACGGACAGATGAGGATAGAGTATTTTTTCCAGGGACCCGACGGAAGATATGGCGGCGTCAGGATAAGGATACCGGGCGGTGAGATCGCAGAATATATGAGGGCGTGGGAAGAGAACTTTGACAGATACGAGCAGCTAAAAAATGAGAAAAATGTCAAGATGACAGCTGAAAAAGGACTTAAAGGGATGCTCATACGTGTTGGCATGATGGGCGGAGTGTATCTCACGGGAAATCACATGCGGATATCCAGACGCAGCGATCTGGAATGTATAAAGCGTGATTATACCAATGCTCTTGAAACTTTGCAGATGATGCAGAAAAGTGATGATTGTTAGAGACTGTGCTTCGTGTTATAATGACAGAGCATAAAAAGGGGCTGCATATGGACCCCGAGAATGAAAAGACGGAGGATAAGATATATGTATATAACATGCCTTGACCTTGAGGGAGTATTGGTACCGGAGATATGGATAGCATTTGCTGAGGCAAGTGGAATTCCTGAGCTTAAGAGAACAACCAGGGATGAGCCTGATTATGACAAGCTTATGAACTGGAGACTTGGAATACTTAAAGAGCACGGACTTGGACTTAAGGAGATACAGGAGACTATAGCGAAGATAGATCCTATTCCGGGTGCAAAGGAATTTCTGGATGAACTTCGTTCCATCGGACAGGTGATAATCATCAGTGATACATTTTCACAGTTCGCAGGACCGCTCATGAAGAAGCTGGGTTATCCAACTATATTCTGCAATGAACTCATCGTGGCAGATGACGGAGAGATCACAGGCTTCAAGATGCGCTGCCCACAGTCAAAGCTTACAACTGTTAAGGCACTTCAGTCTATAGGATATGACACTATAGCCAGCGGTGACAGCCACAATGATCTGGGAATGATATATGCCAGCAAGGCAGGATTCCTGTTCAAGAGTACAGACCAGATAAAGGCTGACAATCCGGATCTTGAGGCATTTGAGACATATGACGAGCTCCTTGCAGCTATAAAGAAGGCTATGGCTTAATATTCATTGCTTGATGCCATACAAGGAGGTTTCGTTATGAAGTATAAGAGCGTTGACGAGATAGATACATTCTCATTCAGGGATGCTACTATCACAAGATGCAATTATTCTGAAAAACAGGGAATACTTATATTCGAGCTGGACGGTGCCATAGTCAGGGAGAACAATTCGGCAAATGAGCTGTATACCGACAGATATGTCAGCGATATGCAGATCAGATTTGTTGAGCCTGAGATAGAGGCTCTGCTCCTTGAGGGACACAGCTACTATGATGCAAATGATGTCCTGCTTGAGAAGGTTCCGGATGAACCTGTGGATCTGAAGGACTACGATAAGGTCCTGACAGGATTTGCGGGCAATCCTATATTCTTTGCCGGACAGCCGAAGGACAGTATAAAGGATGACGGAAGAAAGTGCTTCCAGCTCATAGTCGATGTGGAAGAGGAATCGTATGTCCTGAGTTTTTACTATGACAAAGTTGTGGCTGAGTGGGAGCATTTCATGAACAAGGTGCAGAACTAGCTTGACATTTTGGATGCGGAGAAGGTGAACGGAAGATGGCAAAGAGGATAAAGAGATATCTGGTATATGTGGACGGACTGCTTGAGAGGGATGATCTGGACTTTGAACGTGAGTCCGGGCTTCACCTGAAACAGATCGGATTCTTTATGCATGAAAGACTGATACATCTCATAGTGCTTGTGCTTTTTGCGATACTGACGGTTGTGACCTGTATTGCATTTGTGGTCACATCCAATATATCACTGCTCATACTGGCACTTGCATTTATGGTTCTGCTGGTGCCGTATATCATGCACTATCATCTGCTTGAAAACAGCGTGCAGTATATGTATGATCAATATGACCGCATGATGGAGAAAACAGGTATCAAAGTTTTCAGAGACAGATAATAATTTTATGCTATGTATAGATAAAACCGTGAGTAACAATGTTATTCACGGTTTTATCTGTATATAGGAAACTATACGGCCTGCATATTACTTGAAATCAGAGAAGTCGTACTCTGAGAAAGTCTTGCCGTGCTCGTCTGAACGGTATACCTTGCCATCCTGTGGATCGATATAAAAATCTCCGACCTTGGTGTCTCCCTCACGGTTGTTGTCGTGGAGCTCTATATGATAACCTGTTTTTCCGTCAGAGAACTGTGTGAGGTCTTTGTCGCTGTTTGCAACCTCGAAACGGCCGTCACCTGCTGGAAGCTGGTTCATGAACCAGTTCTGTGCATCATCGAATGAACCGAATATGCCTGACACGGTGTTCTCTGCTCCATCCACAACATCCTTTACGCCGTCAGCCACACCGTCGGCAACGTCCTTTACTGCATCTCCGGCACCACCCACGATACCTTTGTCAGAGTCTGATGAACCGCCTGTTGTGTTCTCGGATGATGTCTCCGAAGTTGAGGAAGAACCTGTGCTTGCAGCGCTTCCTGAGTTACCAGAATTTCCACATCCGCAGAAAAGGATCATGGTCATAGCCATGCAAAGTGTGAGTATAAAATGTTTCTTCATTTTTTGATCTCCTTGTTTTGATTTGATATTTGTTATATATATTTTCCTTTTGCGGAAAAAATATTCGCAGTTATCAAAACTCATAATAAGGGAATGATAATAATATAATAGAAGAAAACAGGCGAAGTGCGGAGATTAAATTGAAAAAAGTGGACGCTGTGCAGGAGATCGAAGGTTACTGGCAGTATATAATGCTGGCCATAGCGATATTTCTTGCGATAATCTTTTGCTGTTACTACATAATAAGCCAGTCCAAATGGGGATTCTACAAGACGGAGGCTGCGGGTGCCGGGGAAGAATCTGCCAGTGACCTGCGGGCTGTGGATTCGGTGCGGACAAAGAGGGCGTATCTCACATTTGACGATGGTCCTTCAAAAAATACCGGAGAGATCCTGGATATATTGGACGAAAATAATGTAAAGGCAACATTTTTTGTGGTGGGAAAAGATGAGAGTTATTATGATACTTACAGAGAGATCGTGAAGCGGGGACATACGCTGGGACTTCATTCATATACCCATGATTATGATAAGATATATGCCAGTCTCGAGGATTTTGCCGAAGATATTGAGGAATTGCGGAATTTATTGTATGATGTAACGGGTGTAAGATGTACCTGTTATCGTTTCCCCGGAGGAAGTTCCAACACGGTATCCAGAGTGGATATGGATACCCTCATATCTTATGTAGAGAGTCAGGGACTGACGTATTATGACTGGAATGCACTGAACAATGATGCGGTGTGCGACAGTTATACACCGGAGCAGCTAGTTGAGAATATTATGGCCGATGTGCCGGGACATGACGATGTGATCATACTGATGCATGATCTGGCAAACAGGCACAGCACGGTGGAATCACTGCAGATGCTGATAGACCGGCTGAGGGCAGAGGGATATGAGCTGCTTGCGATAGATGATGATGCGCCTCTTGTGAGACACAGGTAGGAAGGACCGATAGAATATGACTTATGACGAAGCGATGGCCTACATAGAATATACGAACACTCTGGGAAGTGTTCTGGGCCTTACGAATATAAAGGAGCTGCTAAGGCAGCTGGGTGATCCGCAGAACGATGTGAGAGTTATCCATATTGCGGGTACGAACGGCAAAGGCTCCATATGTGCATTCCTGGACGAGATATTGGAATGTGCAGGATTTTCGGTTGGAAGATATATATCGCCGACGATATTTACTTATCTTGAGCGATTCCAGATAAACAGGAGATATATGCAGGAAGAAGATTTTGCTGCATATCTTGACAAAGTGAAACAGGCAGCAGACGCTATGGTGGCTGATGGATTTGACAGACCTACTTCATTTGAGACGGAGACGGCGGTTGCGTTCTGTTACTTCAAGGATATGGCGGTGGATTTCCTCCTGCTTGAGACGGGCATGGGAGGTCTGATGGATGCGACAAATGTGTGTGACAGGCCTGTGTGTACGATCATAGCGAGTATAAGCATGGATCACATGGCGTTTCTGGGCGATTCTCTTCGGAAGATATACGAACAGAAGCTTGGGATAATGAAAAGAGGCGTGACATGTGTATCCTATCCTGTACCGGAAGAGCTGCTTTGTATGTGGCGGGAGAAGTGCTGTGAGAATGGAACTGAAAGCACGTCGGTCATGATCGATATGGATGAGATCAGGATCATGAAGAGTGCTCTGGATGGAAGCAGGTACGAGTATGCGGGAGAAATTTATGATGTGTCTGTGCCCGGCATATATCAGGTGTACAACAGTGCGGTTGCAGTCTGCACAGCAAAGCTTCTTCAAAGGCTTGGATATGGGATAGATGACACCGATATTCATAAAGGAATATCCCGGACAGTCTGGAAAGGACGTTTTCAGAAGATATCTGATAAGCCTGACATCTATGTGGACGGAGCACACAATCCAGGGGGCTGGGAGTCCCTCAGGAAGAATATAGATCGGTACTTCCCAGGCAGGGAACTTATATATATATGCGGGGTATTTAAGGATAAGGATTATGACAGTATGCTCAGGATACTAATGCCTGGGGCAAAACAGTTCATAGCAGTACAGCCGGAAAACCCGAGAGCGCTTGACAGGAATGTCCTTGCGGATCTTGCAAAGCAGTATATTGATTCTGTGCATGTACAGGAAGTGGTTGATGAGGCGGTATATCAGGCAATAGATATCGCAGAAGATATGAAAGATCCGGTCATAATAATATTTGGCTCTTTGTCGTTTATAGGGCCGATCATTGACAAGGCGGAACTTGGAGGCTATAGGAGAGACTGATGGATACTGGCATGGACAGAGTGAACAGGATACTGTTTAATGATAAATATTGCAGGCTGATGTCTGTGATAAAGGATAAGGAGAGAGACCGCATATTCTGCAGGCATGGACTCGATCATTGCTTTGATGTCGCCAGGATAGCGTATATCATGAGCCTTGAAGATTGTATGGGAATCAAAAAGGAATATATATACGCAGCGGCACTTCTTCACGATATCGGAAGGGCTGATCCTGAGGGAAGCGGCGTGCAGCACCATCTGCTGAGTGTGGAACTTGCAGGGGAGATACTCAGGGAATGTGGTTTTGATGAGGGGGATACTGATATGATATGTGACGCCATAGGCTCGCATAACACCGATGGTGATACAAGGGAAGGACTCAGTTATATTTTGTACAGGGCGGATAAGCAGTCCAGAAACTGCTTTGACTGTGCGGCGTCAGATGAGTGTTACTGGCCTGACGCAGAGAGAAATCTGAAGATAAGATACTAATTAAGGGAGATAAAAATTATGAAGATAGCAGACAAGACATTTGACATGGATGGCAGACCGTATATCATGGGAATCCTCAACGTGACACCGGACTCATTTTCTGATGGTGGACAGCACAATTCGATGGACTCGGCACTTGCTGCCACAGAAGAGATGGTGAAGCAGGGAGCTGATATCATAGATGTGGGTGGTGAATCCACAAGACCTGGATATACCAAGATATCCGACACTGAGGAGATAGAGAGAACAGCTCCTATCATTGAAGCCATAAAGAAGAATTTCGATGTGCCTGTGTCGCTTGATACTTACAAATCCGGCGTTGCTGAGGCCGGCATAAAGGCGGGGGCAGATCTGATAAATGATATCTGGGGACTTAAGTATGATGAAAAGATGGCAGGCGTGATAGCCAGATATGACAAGGCATGCTGTATCATGCATAACAGGGAGAATACAGATTACACGGATTATCTGAATGATGTTGTGGCGGATCTGGACGAGTCTGTGAAGCTTGCACTGGCAGCAGGGATCGACAGGGACAAGATCATGGTCGACCCTGGCATAGGATTTGCAAAGGATCTTCACCAGAATCTTCTGCTCATGAACAATCTTGAACTTCTCCACAAGTGGGACATGCCGATACTTCTGGGAACCTCGAGAAAATCAATGATAGGACTTACACTCGATCTTCCTGTCACAGAGAGGGAAGAGGGCACAGTTGCTACCTCAGTTCTGGGACTTGTGAAGGGCTGTGCATTTTTCAGAGTACACAATGTGGAGAGTAATTACAGGGCACTCAAGATGACTTATGCTATGTTGAATGCCAGATAAAAAAAGATCGGAGGCAGAATATGGACAGGATAAATATAACGGGCCTTGAGGTGTTTGCACATCACGGAGTATATCAGGAGGAGAACGTACTCGGCCAGAAATTCATAGTTGATGTATCTATGATGGTGTCCACAAGACAGGCCGGCAGGACAGATGATATAAGGAAGTCTGTCAATTATGGATGCGTGTGTGATGATATACAGAAATTCATGAAGGGCAGGAATTACAAACTGATAGAGACCCTTGCCGAGGAGATAGCCTCATCTATTCTGCTGAAATATGAGGATGTCAAGGGTGTGGATGTGACGGTGAGGAAACCGTGGGCGCCGGTGCTTGTCCATGTAGACAACGTGTCGGTATCCATAACAAGGATGAAGCATATTGCATATCTCGGCCTTGGATCCAATATGGGAGACCGTGAGTCGTATCTGGATATGGCCATAGATGAGCTCAACAAAGACCCTTATACAAAGGTTACACAGGTATCCGATTTTATAGAGACTGAGCCATATGGCGGAGTAGAGCAGGACGACTTCCTGAACGGATGTCTTGAGATAGAGACACTTCTCTCCCCGGATGAGCTGCTCGATCTGGTAAATGGCATAGAATTTGCCGCCGGCAGGGAGAGGATCATACACTGGGGACCTAGAACTCTTGATATAGATATATTGTTGTATGACGATCTCGTATACGATGACGAGAGACTGCATATCCCTCATGTGGAGATGCACAAGAGAGAATTTGTGTTAAAACCACTGTCAGCCATAGCCGGATATAAGAGGCATCCGCTGCTTGGCGCGACTGTGTCTGAGCTGCTTGAGAGGCTTGAGGCTCAGGAGTGATAACAAGCGGTATAGAATTACAAACATAACAGACTAAAGGATCGGGATATTATATGGATACGTTGAAAGCGATAAATGATATAGAAGAACAGATACAGAAACTTGTCACGGAGAAGAACAGACTCATAGACAGCGTGTGCAGGGATGGTTATGTCAGACAGCCGGGCAGGGATGATCCGGATGTGACCAGCGGATTTACACCTGTTGACAGACTTCACGTCAACGAGGATACCGTAGTTGTCTACCAGGGCGTGCCGGGTGCTTACAGCCATCAGGCTATGCACGATTATTTTGGCAACGATATAAAGAACATGAATGTCCCGAAGTTTGAAGACGTGATAGAGACTGTCAGAAATGGGAAGGCCGATTATGGAGTCCTTCCTATAGAGAATTCATCTGCGGGATTTGTAAATGGAATATATGATATGGTGAGCAGCAGCGGACTTACCGTTGTAGGAGGAGATGAGGTTACGGTAGCCCATACTCTCATGGGGCTTCCGGATGCAGAGCTTTCCGATATCAAAAGTGTGTATTCACATCCACAGGGACTCATGCAGTGCAGCGAGTTCCTTGCCGCGTCTGGATATACACAGTGCCCGGTGGCAAACACTGCAGTCGGTGCTGTCAAGGTGAGAGATGACGGAGACAGGACCCAGGCGGCCATAGCCAGCAGGCTCGCAGCCGACATATATGGTCTCAAGGTGCTTAGAGATGATATAGTGAACAATGAGAACAACACGACGAGATTTATCATCCTTTCAAAGAAAAAGGAGTATGTGAAGAGCTCGGCAAATGTGTCGATATGCTTCTCTCTTCCTCATGAGAGCGGAACGCTTTACAGCATCCTTGGACATATAAAGCATGATGGTCTCAACATGACGAGTATAGAATCAAGACCTCTTAGAGGGCGTAAATGGGAGTATTCATTTTTTATCACATTGGAAGGCAATCTTCAGGACAGCGCAACCGTGGATGCGCTGGAGCGGATAAGGGATGATTCCCTGGATTTCAAGATAATAGGAACGTACTAATGCAGACAGTTTATGCGTCTGCTTGAGCTAAGAAAGGTGGGGTATATATGGCAAACAGGATATTTGCGGCTATTGATGTCGGTTCAAATGAGCTGTCGATGAAGATATACGAGATCACACCTAAGAAGGGAGCCAGGGAGCTGGATTATGTGAACAGCACCGTGGAACTTGGAAGTGATACGTACAATAGCGGCAAGATAACGGAGGAGTCCATAGTGAAGGTATGTGATATCCTCAATCGTTTCAAGAGAAAGATGAAGGAATACGATGTCCATGATTACAGGGCGTATGCGTCATCTGCTGTCAGGGAGGCTGAGAACTCGATCATGGTTCTCGAGCGTATAAAGCAGCACACCGGGATAGAGGTTGTAGTGCTCAGTAACTCGGAGCAGAGGTTTATGAACTACAAGGCCTACGCTGCAAAATCCGGAATGGCTGAGGACGGCACCAAGAACAGAGCTCTTCTGGATATAGGTGCGGGAAGCCTTCAGATATCCATATTTGACAAGCAGAATCTCATCCAGACCCAGAATTTGCCGATAGGTGCAGTCAGGATCAGGGATTATCTGGCAAAGTATGGTGCGGACACAGTTGCCCTTGAGAATATCATGGAGGAGTATGTGTCCAATTTCATAGAGGAGTTCAGGAACCTCTTCATTAATGATAAAGATATCAAGAGCATAATAGCGATCGGTGATGGAATCGTGAACCTGAAGAAGGTTGGACCGGAGCTCAAGATAGAAGATAAGATCACAAGAGATCAGTTCAGGGTGCTGTATCACAAGGTGGTGGAGACAACTCCGGAGGTCCTGTCAGAGAAATACGGAGTTCCGTATGAGCGCGCAACACTCATGCTTCCTATGGCGATCATATATCAGTCCTTCCTTGACAACTCAAGGGCAGAGGATATACTGACACCGGATGTCACTTTCTGTGATGGAATAGTGGCTGACTACATGGACAAGAAGGGCACACTTCTGATCAACAAGGATTTTGATGAGGACATAATAGCATCGGCGAACAGCATAGCAAAGAAGTACAAGGTGAACAGGAAACACACTCAGAACGTGACACAGAATGCTCTTGATATATTTGATGCGTTCAAAAGCTCGCACGGACTTGGAAAGCGTGAGAGGCTGCAGCTTCAGATTGCAGCCATGCTGCACAGCTGCGGCAAATTTGTGAATATGAATGACGGAACAAAGATTACTTATTATATCATCATGTCGACCGAGATACTCGGACTGTCCCACAAGGAGAGGGAGGAGATAGCGAATATAGTCAGATACAATCACTATTATCTCCCGTCCCAGACAAAGGCACAGGTCTCGCTGATGACTGCGGATTACATGAAAGTGGCAAAGCTTACGTCCATACTCAGGCTTGCTGATGTGTTGGACAAGAGCCACAGACAGAAGATAAGCGATATGAAGTTCACATTCAAGGACAATGTGCTGACGATGACGGTTGACACGTTGAACGATATAACTCTTGAAGCCGGGGTGTTCAAGACAAAGACAGAACTGTTCAGAAAAGTATTTGGAGTAAAACCTGTATTAAAACAGAAAAGGGGGTTGTAATATATGGCAGATAAGAATCCGATTTTTTATAACAGAGAGCTTAGCTGGCTTGAATTTGACAAGAGATGCCTGTCGGAGGCGAAGGACAGGACTATACCTCTGTTTGAGAGGATAAAGTTCCTCAGTATCACTGCATCAAACCTTGACGAGTTCTTCATGGTCAGGATTGCATCTCTGGTTGATATGGTACATGCCGGATATACGAAGAAGGATATAGCCGGAATGACGGCGCAGGAGCAACTTGACGCCCTCCGTGCCAGCACGAAGGAGTTCATGAAGAATCAGTATCAGACTTTAAACAGATCGCTCATACCGCAGCTTGCCCAGAACGGACTTAAGCTGGTGAGACACTACGAGGAGCTTACACCAAAGCAGGCGAAGTATGTGGACAAATATTTTGAGAAGGATGTGTACCCTGTACTAACTCCTATGGCTGTTGATTCGTCAAGACCATTTCCTCTTGTCCGTAACAAGTCGCTCAACATAGGAGCCCTCATATATGATAAGAAGAAAGATGTCACAGATATAGCAACCGTACAGGTTCCTTCCGTGCTCCCTCGTATAGTCAGACTTCCATCAGATGAGAAGGATGTGACTGAGATCATTCTGCTTGAGGAGGTCATTGAGAAGAATCTTGATAAGCTTTTCCTCAGCTATGATATAGTATGTGCCTACCCTTACAGAATCATGAGAAATGCTGACTTCTCAATAGACGAGGAGGAGACTGCAGATCTGCTGAAGGAGATCGAGAAGCAGCTCAAACAGAGACAGTGGGGTGAGGTCATCCGTCTTGAGGTGGATGAGGCCATGGACAAGAAGCTTCTCAAGGAGCTGAAGAAACACCTTGGCGTAGATGATGAGGTTGTATACAAGATAAATGGTCCTCTTGACCTGACATTCCTCATGAAGGCAAATGGAATAGAAGGATTTGACCATCTGAAGTATCCGAAGTATGCACCACAGCCGGTGCCGGGAATGGGGGATTACAGCCACATATTTGACAGAATCAAGAAAGGGGACATACTCCTTTTCCATCCATATTATGAGTTTACTCCTGTCATTGAATTTATCAGACAGGCGGCAAATGATCCGGATGTTCTGGCCATCAAACAGACCCTCTACCGTGTCAGCGGCAACTCACCGATCATAGCAGCACTGGCACAGGCAGCAGAGAACGGCAAACAGGTAACTGTTCTTGTGGAGCTCAAGGCGAGATTCGATGAGGAGAACAATATAGCCTGGGCAAAGAAGCTTGAGCAGGCAGGCTGTCACGTAATATATGGTCTTGTGGGACTTAAGACACATTCCAAGATCGCACTGGTAGTCAGACGCGAAGAGGATGGAATCAGAAGATATGTACATCTCGGAACAGGTAACTACAACGATCAGACGGCAAAGCTTTACACTGATATGGGACTTCTCACATGCAGTGATGCCATAGGAGAGGATGCCACTGCGGTATTCAACATGCTGTCAGGATACTCCGAGCCTAAAAAGTGGAATAAGCTTGCAGTCGCACCTATATGGCTGAAGGACAAATTCCTCATGTTGATAAACAGGGAAGCTGAGAATGCCAGACAGGGCAAGAAGGGCCGCATAGTGGCCAAGATGAACAGCCTTTGTGATCCGGTTATCATGCATGCTCTGTATGATGCGTCGGCGGCCGGTGTGAAGATAGATCTGATAGTCAGGGGAATATGCTGTATAAAGGCAGGAGTTCCTGGACTTTCGGAGAATATAAATGTCAGATCCATAGTCGGCAATTACCTTGAGCACTCAAGAATATTCTATTTCTACAATGATGGATTTGAGGATATATATATGGGAAGTGCAGACTGGATGCCTAGAAATCTCGACAAGAGAGTTGAGATCACATTCCCTGTGGAGGATCCAAAGCTCAAAGCCCAGATCAAGGATATACTGAAGATACAGCTTGCAGACACGCTGAAGGCACATATCATGCAGCCGGATGGATCATATGCAAAGCAGGATCTCAGAGGAAAGGCGAAACTTGATTCGCAGATGTATTTTGTGGAAAAAGCCCATGAAGGACATGAGTCTGTAAAGAACGCTGAAAACAGCAGGGTATTTATTCCTGTAGAATCAAGGGAAGAAGAGTAAAAAATCTGTTGACACAGGGCATGCAATGTGGTATTCTACCATTGCTGTGTGAAACAGTGAACATAGAAGCAGAGTATCCGCTCTCACCTCAGCATGGAATTACATGACTCGGGTTAATATTTAGCTTAGAAGAATCGACAGGGTTTTCCCCTGAGTTTGAATATGCTTTTTATTGAGAAAGTGGATAGTTTGTTCTATCCACTTTTTCCTGCGTTAAGAGAGTAGTTTATACGAAATTTAAAAATGTGGAGGTAGAGAGTCATTAGCGATTTAATGATCAACGAACAGATTA
>JAEDGW010000007.1 GCA_016297325.1 Coprococcus sp.
GCAACTGTGTATGTAGGAAGCTTAGCTGCTGCATAGTTCTCGCCCCATGCTGCCTCAGCGTCTGCTGCTCTCCATGTTCCGTTAACTGCTGCACAGATCGTACCCTCAGCGATTGCTGTTGCCTGTGTAGGATCATCCATATCTACAAATACACCGGTCTTGAAGAGATCAAGGATTGCCTGAGCTACATCTGTACCACCTGCCTGATTCCAGTTACATGTATTTGTAAGTCCGTCATCGTTAAGAGTAAGGTCAAGACCTGCGCCCTGGAAGAATGAGTATACATACCAGGCATCTGATACGTTCATAGCGATCTTCTTGTTTGCCTTCTTTGCTGCCTCGATCATGGCATCCATCGACTGAACATCATCCTCTGTGAATACTGATGAATCATAGAACATGAAGTATCCGTTGTCCGCTGTCATTGGATATGCATATAATGTTCCATCTACAGAAGCCGCCTCTATAGAAGCTGCCACATTCTCTTTTGCAACATCAAAAGTATATGTAGCCTGTACCGGCTGAAGAGCTCCGGCCTTAACCAGCTCATTGATCTGGTCATCAGCAAATGCGAATACATCAGGAGCAGCCTCAACATCTACCAGGATATCATCCTTTGTCTTTGACTCTGACTCAGCTCCGAGTGTGATGTTGAAGTCAACGTCTGAATACTTTTTCTTAAATTCTTCAATAACCTGTGTTGTGAGGTCCTGATCTTCCTCAGAAGCCCATACTGAAAGGTCTACCGTTCCTGTTGTCGCATCAATTAAGTTCTGAATTGCATCATCTGATGCTGCAGCCTGTGTTGCGCTGTCGCCAGCAGCTGCTGTTGTTCCTTCATTCTTTGAATCTGCGTTGCCACATCCTGCAAGGCATCCTGCCATCATTGCAGCAGCAAGTGTAAATGATAATACTTTCTTCCTCATTCTTATGTCCTCCTCTTAAAATAATAAGAAATATTGTGTGTTTTTTGTTGTTCTTTTTTGCTTCCCGTGCGCAATCGGTTGTTCTTTATGCTTATATATTATCAGTTCTTTATATTGTTGTCAACTACTAATTGAAATATCTTTTAAAATAAAAAAATATACATTTTGCACAACATATTGTAATGTCAGCGACATTTACAGCCATCATTTTGTGCGCACCCGTTTGCACATTGTACATTTCGTTATATTTTTTGTAAGTTTCCTTCAATACGTTATGTGTATTTTATATATCTGGCGCCATTTTTTTCATCATCACAGCACCAGCCAGCACTATGCAGGGGCATTTCCATCCACCCAAGCGCAATTCGATCCTGTTTCACCGATGCGCATTTTACCAGTTTTGACTTGTATAGTCATCGCATTTGCGCACTTTGCGCAAATATATGTTTTGTAGCACACACAGGTGTACTATACTACACTTTACATAAAACAATACAAAATAAGAGGATATCCAACTTCTCGTCTGGATATCCTCTCTTATCTTTCTTGCTAAACAGTACAATGTTCTATATTTTTTCGCGCTATGCCACTCTGTTCCTTATCACTTTGTCGACTCCTTGAGTCTGAGCTCATAGCCGAGGTGCGTCTTCTTCTTTACCTCATTTCCTTCTATATAATCTACAAGCAGCTTACACGCAACCATGCCAAGCTCTCTCGGATCAAACTGCAGTGATGTTATAGCCGGCTGGTAATTATTCAAGAGTGAACTGTTGTAGAACGATGCGACCTTTATGTCATCCGGAACCTTGACTTTCTTCTTATCCAATGCATTCAGCACGTTCTGGCATATTCCATCATCCATGCAGAGTATGCATTCTGCGTCCTGCTTCATAACCTCATCCACCGCATGCTCACAGAGCACCGAATTGTCTATATCAAAGAAAATAATGCTGTTGTCGATCGGAACCTCCATGTCCTCCATCGCATCCAGATAACCCTTGTATCTGTTGAGCGTGACTACATGGTTTTTGTTGCCACCCATCAGGGCAACCTTTGTCATACCCTTTGCCAGAAGAATGGATGTCAGCTCCCGGCATGCACTTCTGTGATCGTGATCGACCTGTATGACATTGTCGTCATCCATACTTCCCACAACGACAAAATGAATATTTTTTGATTTCAGATATTCCGCTGGAGCATCATTGACAAGTGTTCGTCCAAGTATCACTCCATCAACCTTATGATTCTCCACTATTCTCTCAAGCTGGCTCATGTCATCCGGCGCAACTGTACACACAAGTACATCATAATCAACAGGTGCCGCCATCTCCAGCAGTCCCATCAGACACTTCTGGAAGAAAGGCAGATCCACCACGCTGTAATCACTCGGCATGACCCATCCAATATTGTACGATTTGGACTGCGCCAGTCCCTTTGCTATGACACTTGGCTTGTAGTTGTGTTCCTCTATGTACTCCAGAACTCGGCGCCTTGTCTCAGCACCTATCCTTCCTTTTCCGGAAATGGCTCTGGACACTGTTGTCTTCGATATATTGAGAGCTTCTGCCACGTCCGATATGGTCATCTTGCTCTTCTCAGCAGCTTCCCCTGTAGTCGCCCCATCTTTAATTGTAACTGTCTGCTGTTCAGGCTCCATCTTCTCCATATTTATCTCCTTATTCACGTCTTATGCCTGTTGCGCAACAAGTTCTGCGCAAACGGTTGTTCTATAAATATATCATATTCCTTTTTACCTGATAGTCAAGAAATTTTTTCATCAACAGGCACCCTCAGCTCATTTTTGTATGAATTCACAGATATAAGCCTTTTAATTGTGCATCTATTTTTCATTTCTGGTCCACAGATCCCTCAGTGCCTGCTCCAGATATGGAAAGTCGGCCGTCGGCACATCCTTCCTGAGACGTCCCTCTTTCCTGCACACATCATACAGCCGGATTCCCAGAGACGCTACATCCCGGCGGTCTTCTTCCGCCATGCTGGCGTACAGTATATCAAATTCCACAAGCGCTCTCAGGTCTCCATCCCAGCAGTTTGCAAGCCAGGATACATCTGATATCTTGTCATCCCCAAGAGCCATTATCCCCTCAAGCAGTTTCTCTATCTTATCATCCTTCAGCCGTCTCTTTCTCTCCTGCCAGTGAAACAGTGCAGCTTCTGACACCCCAAGCGCATTTGCAATAGCAGGAATATGTCTTGCCGTCGGCATACGCTCCTCACTTTCCCATTTGTAATAAAGTCCCTCTGTGATCTTGAGTCTCTCCGGCAGGTTCCTGTTTATCTCCGAAACGACATACCTTACCGTATACTTCGACGATCTGCTGTTCCTCCGGATATCCCGCATATTGTAGCCTATCGAATCCGGCCTGTCGTCCTGATTGCGTCTTTCCTCATCTCTCTTCATAGCTGGTCTCCTCTCACATCTCCCAAGCATGATAACGCAGCTATCACGCAGCAGCAAAAAACAAAACCATCATACATATTGCACCGTTTATACTATATGTATAATTTTCAATATATAATTATCCTACCACTTAACACGTTAAAGTGCTACCATTTTATTATGACTAATTAAAAGGAGAAATTTTATGACCGACCCGCTCTTATGTCCCAGAGTGACAGAGAACATATCTACAGAACAGAATTTTTGCCGACTGAACGGAATTGATATGACAAATGAGGAAAAACTGGATTTCATGCGAAACTACATCGCACTCATAGACTCCGAGACAAAATATCAGCCTGCTACCAGAGACTTCATAGAACATTTCAACATGTCCGAATCCATCAGGATACTGAAGAACTACATAGAGGCTGACGACTTTTTCAGGATCATGACCCACGGTCAGACCCATCTTAATAATTTGCAGAATCTTACACCACCGGATGTGTACTTTCTTTTACTGGAACTCAAACTGTATCTGAGCGAGAGGATAAGCATACTTATCCGAAATAGCTGTATGGAAACTATCGCTCTCCTTGAGCAATACAAGAACCATTTTTCATTCAACACTCCAAATATAAGAAAAATAGAGCAGAACCATGATCCGCTGAGATACTCACATCCGGTGTTTTTTGTTCCAGAGACGCTTTTGCACACAAGCATGGACAATTCCCTGTCCATAAACAATGCCATATACTGCATCACGTTCCTCATAGATATGATGCAGGAGTCAAGCGCAGCAATCACCGATCTCGGCGTCTACTCTTTCTTTATGAATTTCAGGGATATGTTGTTCAACAACAAGAATGATGCCGTACAGCCAGACTACATTGTAAATGCATGCAACTATGTCTATGATCTTATACCTGGTCTAAATAGAAAAGTCTGTATTTCCGATCATGTATGCCTGTATGCGCTTTTTGCCGAATGCCTCTTCGAACTATATAACCACCTGAGCACCAACAACGGGAAATTATAAGACTGGCAGAACGCCTCTTCATATGCATCCCCTCATATCGAGGGATTCCATATACACAGGCATAAAAAAGTCCCCATCGCCTAAGCGATAGGGATTTCAGAAGGGGGGAGTGGAGGATTCCTACGTTTTGGGGTTTGGGGTTATGGGGTTACATTACATCGTATAAAGGGATTTCTACGAATTTCGTGCTAAGGGAACCCTCCATATATCAAAATATTGTGATTGTCTTTTTAATCTACCAGAAGATCTTGTATCATCTCCTCGGTATGCCCATATACTAACAAAACACCTCAAAATTGTAAATACGCAATTTTTTATAAAACGAAAGCATTTTTTTGTTGCAATTTATCAATGGTTGCGCATTTCAATGGTTTTTTTAATTTTTTTGAATGTAAAATGATTGATTTATTTTTATTTGATCGCAGTATTCGTCATTTTGATCACTTTTTCAGTCAGAATCTCCATTTTTCTAGTCAAGATGTCAGGCAGGATTTTCCATATTTTTTTTACACTTTCTTGCAATTTCATTGCCGATGTGCCGGACATGTTATATTATATCTATGTTTTCACAGGTAATAATTGACATTAAATGGGGGATTTTCATGAACGATAATGATATTCTTAAAGGCAGACTTCGGGATCTTGCCAATATGGCATACCGGCAGAACAGATATACATATACAAACTTTATGAGTGCAGCCGACATGGAAGTATTCTTCAGCAACATAGCCGATCTGGACTTTGCCGGATATCAGATATTTGGAGGAAGAGAATCCTGCGACAGAGTTATGATCGCCTTCGGAAGAGAGAGCGACATGGGATACGCCGTCGAATTTCCTATATCAATGATAAAGATAGCTGCGGCTATTGACAAATTTTCAGACGATCTGAGCCACCGTGATTTTCTTGGTGCTCTCATGAATCTCGGCATAGAACGTGAGATGATAGGAGATATTCTTGTGACCGAATCGGGCTCGACAGGGAAGCATTGCTCGGCATTTGTATTCTGCGTAGATACGATAGCCGATTATATCATCGACAATCTCACAAAGATAAAACACACAAATGTAAAATGCAGCCTGTGCACAGCTGACGATGCCGATGCCGTAGAGATCAGAAAAGAACCTTTGCACATCATAGCCGCATCAGCCAGAGCGGATGCCGTGATAGCTGCCATAACAGGGCTTTCCAGAAGCAGCACATCACTGTTATTCAGGGAGAAAAAGATCTCCCTCAACAACAGGCTCTATGAAAACAGCAGCTACCAGCTGAAACCCGGAGACATATTCTCCATACGTGGATATGGCAAATACGAATTTACCGGCGCCGGAACAGTCACAAGAAAGGGGCGGCTCAACATCGATCTTCTAAAGTATGTATAGCCCTGTCACACATATATTCCTCATACCTTGACTTCATATCAGCGCGTCTTCCCGCGCTGATATTTATCTGTCTGCCATCAGCCATGCACACCCATGTACCGGAATACTCCCTGACATATTCAAGATTCACTATATAAGATTCCTGAATCCTCACAAAATCCCTGCTCATAAGTTTCAGTCTCGATTCCAGATCAGACATATTGCCATAGAATGTGTATCTCCTTGTCTCCGACACGACGTCTATCTTACGCCTGTCATTTTCAAAATATATTATCTCATGCGGATTCAGCATGTACCGAACCTTCCCAAACTGAAACGACATCCCCGGATATCTGTCATGGCCGCCTGCAGCGGAGCAGATGACTTTATAGAAATTCCCCAGATTTACCGGTTCATATATCTGATAACACGGCTGGATATCATATAGTCTCTTATTTATCCCCGGAGCTATCATCACCAGATTTATATGTTCCGCCCTCTGTCTCAAGATCGAAGCCACATCCCACTCCCGATAAACTATCACTATATCATACATCCCCGGCGTGTCCATCTCCCAGACAAGCCTCTCTCTGCTGTCATAATAATCCGTTTTGCACTGCAGACCGTGTACTTTGTCCAGCTCCGCCATATATCTTCTCAGCATACCTGCAACGCTTGGATTTGAACAGTATACCGCCACTTTAAGCATACTCCCTCCAATCCTGCAGCATATCCCCGCAGCACTGGGCAGAAACAGCATCCTCATATTTATCAGATTCAGACAGGTCAATATCCCATACAAAATAGTCACATGTCATCCCCAATATCCGGGCGATACTGACAAGTCTTTTGAGACTCGGCATGCTTTTCCCATTCTCAAGACGGCTTATGTACTTGCCATCAGCACACACCATGCGGCCCAGTTCCTCCTGTGTGAGTTCTCTTGCTTTCCGGGCATCCCTTATATGCTGCCCAATGATTACACTATTCATTTTTTCTCCTCCCTCTCTGGAACATCAGCTCATTGATAATCACCATTGGCGAGAGCTGGTGTCATCTGTCCCCCTCGAACATCCTCTTAACTTTACAACATATTCAGAAAATAAAAAACCGCATCCCATGACGACTTTCGACATAAAATGCGGTTTTTAGTAAACTATTTTACTTCTTATCTATATATTTTTCAGATTTATTTTGTGATACCAAGCTTTATTGCCTCGTCAGCCACTGCCTTTGCGACAACTTTGGCAACTCTCTCGTCAAATGCTCCAGGAATAATGTAATCCTCCTTGAGCTCCTCATCGGTTACGATCGATGCGATAGCCTTGGCTGCTGCCATCTTCATCTCCTCAGTAATTCCAGTTGCCTTTGCATCCAGTGCACCTCTGAATATTCCAGGGAATACGAGAACGTTGTTGATCTGGTTTGGATAGTCGGAACGGCCAGTCGCCATTACTCTTACTCCGCCCTTTGCAGCTTCCTCAGGCATGATCTCTGGTGTAGGGTTTGCCATGGCGAATACTATAGGATCTGCTGCCATCGATGCAACCATCTCAGCTGTCACGATATTTGGAGCTGAAACTCCGACAAATACATCCTTGCCCTTCATGATCTCAGCAAGAGGGCCTGTCTGTCTGTCCTTATTTGTTATCTCAGCCATCTCAGCCTGTGCCGGATTCATCCAGTCCTGTCCAGGACACAGAGCACCCTGCTTATCAACGAGAACCACATTGCCTATACCAAGCTGAAGCAGAAGCTTGCAGATTGATATACCTGCTGAACCTGCTCCGTTGATGACTACATTTGCCTCGCCAAATGGCTTGCCGACAAGCTTTAATGCATTGATAAGTCCCGCTGACACAACGATCGCTGTACCATGCTGATCGTCATGGAATACAGGAATGTCAAGCTCCTCCTTGAGTCTTCTCTCTATCTCGAAACATCTTGGAGCTGATATGTCCTCCAGATTGATTCCACCAAATACAGGTGCGATGCGCTTTACTGTCTCTACGATCTCATCCACATCCTTTGTGTCAAGGCAGATAGGAAATGCGTCAACTCCGCCGAACTCCTTAAAGAGTATTGACTTTCCTTCCATAACAGGTATAGCCGCCTCAGGGCCTATATCTCCAAGCCCGAGAACCGCTGTTCCATCTGATACCACGGCAACCATGTTGCCCTTGCATGTATATTTGTATACGTCAGCCTTATTGTCACGAATCTTTCTGCAAGGCTCCGCAACGCCCGGTGTGTAAGCTGTGCTTAAGTCATCTCTGTTCTTCACTGCCACCTTGGACACTACCTCTACCTTACCTTTATGCTCCTCATGCATCTTAAGACTTAAACTATTGTAATCCATGTCTGTTCCTTTCTGCGTCCCCGCGCATCCTATATTTTATCCACTGTACATATGACAGCGCCTTTCTACATGGCGTTGCTCGGCAGCTCAAGATCTGAACCCCCACAGTCCCGCATTACGCCATCAACATCATAATACCCTTGACTCACATTTTAGTCAACGATATGTGCCAGCATATGTACCCTGTTGAACGGGAACGAGAAGTAATATCCATCCGCGAAATCCGCCGTATACTCAAGTATCTCTCTGGCGATCTGTATACCGCAGTCCTCGCCCTCCTGCCTTGTGGCATTTTCACCGTATCTCTCTATGATCTCATCCGGGATCTCTATGCCCGCCATCTCATTTTTCATGAACAAGGCATTTCTCCTGCTGACGAGCGGCATGACACCCACAAGTATGGTTGCTCCCGTCTCAGCCTTCATATTCCTGAGGATCTGCGCCTGCTCTTTAGAGAACACCGGCTGGGTCAGGAAGAATTCAGCTCCGGCTTCCATCTTCCTCTTTATCCTGTCAACCTCGAACTTCGTGTTCATTCTGTTCTGGTTGATCGCTCCGCCGTAGGTTATCTTATCTCCAGCAAACACCTCTTCGTTCATCGATTGCAGCAGCTTCATCATGCCGACCGAGTCAAAGTTGAACACGCTCCTGGTGGTCTGCCTGAACATAACTGGGACCGGATCACCCGTTATGACAAGGAAATCCTTTATTCCGTTGAGCTGCGCTCCAAGCACGCTTCCACGTATAGCTATGGCATTCTTATCACGGCAGCACAGATGAGGCATCACACGAAGCCCCGTCTCTTTATGTACTTTCTCCGCCATGAGTATGGAATCCGCTCTTGTTCTTCCAGATGGCGAATCAGGAAATGTCACCACATCCACATGTGACTGCTTAAGTATATGGGCCGCATCAAGAAGCTTCTGATCGTTGACATCCACCGGCGGTGCCAGCTCCACCGCTATAAGCTTGTGTCCGCTGGCGTTCTTTGCATCTGCCACGCCGCGCTCCAGGCGGCCTTTTAGGAAATTGTCCTTCGGTGCATTATCAGACTGTTGTTTTTCCACATGAACCTTGTCAGCCTTCGCAATATCTCCGTTTTTCACCCGCTCCGTGATCTGATGTATGTACTCAGGATTTGTTCCGCAGCATCCGCCTATGATATCCGCACCAAGTGCCGCTATGTCCTGAATCTTGTCGATAAAGCCCTCTTTATTGTCATTGAACACCAGCCTGCTCTGTGTAAACTTCGGATATCCCGCATTCGGCATGATAGATACCGGCTTTCCGCAATCCACGTCCAGCTTTTTCAGCAGCTGGAGCATATGATATGGGCCAACACCGCAGTTAAATCCAACGCAGTCCACGTCCTGATTTCCTGCTGTCTGGGAAAGCAATGCCCTTGCAGAAAATCCGCAGTTGCTGTATCCGAACTGATTCACACAGAACGACACCATGACCGGTGTATCCTTTCTCGCCTTCAGATGCTTCACCACAGGCTCAAGCACATTGAACTCGGGAAATGTCTCAAACCAGATGATGTCCACTCCCATGTCCTGCATCGCCTCACCAAGCAGCTTGTACTGTGACACTCTCTCATTCAGCGTGAGCCCCGCATCTGCAGGTATCGGACCTATATCTCCGGCAATGTATACCTTTTTGCAATTCTTTCCAGACTCACCGATCCCTGCCACAGCTGCATCACTCGCCCCGACGCAGTCCACTCCCGCATCTTCTTCCGCAGCCTGTTTCGCAAGCTTTACCGCCGCACGCACATTTGAAATGACATAATCCATATCTGCATCAAGGCTCGCTGTATTTGCCGCAAATGTGTTGGTCCTTATAAGTCTGGCTCCCGCCTTCACGTACTCCTTATGTATCTCAAGCACTCGCTCCGGGTGACGGATGTTTGCAAGTTCAGGGGCTACCGTTCCCTGCTCTCCGTACATCCCCACATAACAGGTTCCAAACGCTCCGTCTGCAACAAGTAATTTATCCTTTAAACTCTCAAGTATATTCATCTAACATCTCCGTCCTAATATTATTTTTCCAATATTTTTTCACCTGCATCTATATCCGCATTCTTGTACAATACATTTTTCGCAGATGTATCCATTCTACGATTCTGCAGTCCGCCTTTCCTCATCCACTTCCTCAATCTGGATTGCATCAAGGTACTGATCCGGAACCGCAAGCCCTGTCATATTCGCCATCGGTATGAGAAGGAAATGATTGAACAGTGCTATGACTCTGCCAACCAGTATCATGGCACAGATAGTTCCTATGCCTATTCCGACCAGCCTGTGCTCGAACACAAGGCTGATTATGACCGTACAGACGATACAACCCACATCGAATATATTTTTCGTGATTCCCATCTTCTTGTGTATCCTGTCGGCAACCGCTGCCACGATTCCATCTCCGGGATTCGGGACAAATTTCATATTTACCGACACCGCCGCTCCGATTCCTGTGCATATGATAGCCGCAAGGAGCACCAGAAGCTTCTGCCACATATGTGTCACGTCTATATTTATATATCTATCAAATATATTGATGACCCTCGTAAACAATATGCTCAGGACTATCTGGAACACATCGATCCACTGACAGTTCTTTCCCTTAAGGATAAACTCGGCGATGACGAACAGCACATATAACACCAGCGTCGCATTTCCAATATATAGAACAGCCACCGCCAAAACCACTGTATTCCATTCGTTTTATTCTTTTCACCTGTAACTAACGCTCTCATACTAACTAAACAGCCTTCTCTCTACTTCAACGCAAATGCGCATTTATCTTTAGCACTTTACCATATTAAACTATTTCATTATAGAATAATATAGAAATCGTGGTTAGTCAAATTTGAGCCTCAAAAACCTTTTAAAAAGTGCCAGATACAAATAAATTTTTGTTTATTTGCACCTGGCAGTTTTTTGCTCACACCTTTTTTGAGTTTTAGATCGCCAAATCTATCGGATTGAATTTATAAAATTTATCGGATTGAGATCTCAAAATTAAGAATGCGGTCAATGTCATTATTTGAAAGATCTTATCGCAGAGCCTGTTTATTTTACTGCAGAAGCGTATACTGTTCCAGATTCCACACATCTGTCACAAGGCCGTCATAGAACTCCGGCTCATGACATACAAGAAGTATAGAACCCTTATACTCTGAGAGTGCACGCTTAAGCTCGTCCTTGGCATCCACATCAAGGTGGTTTGTCGGCTCGTCTAGAAGAAGCACATTTGTGTCCGTGTTGATGAGCTTGCAAAGTCTCACCTTCGCCTGCTCACCGCCTGAGAGAACCTTCACTTTGCTCTCGATATGCTTGGTGGTGAGGCCACATTTGGCAAGAGCCGCACGTACTTCGTACTGGGTATATCCCGGGAATTCTTCCCAGATCTCCTGCAGGCATGTATTCTCACTCGGCTTGACCTCCTGTTCGAAGTATCCGATATGCAGATAGTCGCCAAGCTGTGCCTTGCCGGATATCGCAGGAATAAGCCCCAGCACACTCTTCAGGAATGTCGTCTTTCCTATACCATTCGTTCCTGTGATGGCTATCTTGTCACCGCGCTCCATGCGGAGGTTCATCGGTTTGGAAAGCGGCTTGTCCTTGCTGTAGCCGATCACCAGATCATCCGTCTCAAATATAATCTTGCCCGAAGTTCTAGCTTCCTTGAAGTTGAACTCTGGCTTCGGCTTCTCACGCTCAAGCTGGATGACATCCATCTTGTCAAGTTTCTTCTGTCTGGACATCGCCATATTTCTTGTGGCAACCCTGGCTTTATTTCTTGCCACGAAATCCTTCAGCTCGGATATCTCCTGCTGCTGCTTTCTGTATGCAGCCTCAAGCTGGGATTTTTTCACCGCATACACCTCCTGGAACTTGTCATAGTCGCCGACATATCTGCCCAGCTGACAATTCTCCATATGATATATGATATTTACAACCGAATTCAGGAACGGGATGTCATGGGATATAAGAATAAATGCATTCTCGTACTCCTGAAGGTATCTCTTGAGCCACTCTATATGGTGTGCATCAAGGTAATTCGTAGGCTCGTCGAGCAGAAGTATCTCCGGCTTTTCAAGCAGAAGCTTCGCCAGCAGGACCTTGGTTCTCTGTCCGCCCGATAACTCCGTTACATCCTTATCAAGGCCGAGCTGCAGCAGGTCAAATGCTCTGGCAACCTCCTCAACCTTGGAATCTATTATATAGAAGTCATGGCTGTCCAGAAGATCCTGCAGAAGTCCCATCTCCTCAAGAAGAGCATTCATCTCATCCTCATCTGTGACCTCCGCCAGCTTATCACATATCTCATTTATCCTCTTCTCCATATCGAACAGTCTGGAAAATGCATCCCTCAGCACTCCGCCTATGGTCATGCCCGGCTCAAGGACCGTATGCTGGTCCAGATAGCCGACCTTCACGTTCTTCGCCCAGGTCACTGTGCCCTCATCCGGCATGAGACTGCCAGTCACTATATTCATGAAGGTGGATTTGCCTTCACCGTTTGCGCCGACAAGCCCTATGTGCTCGCCTGCCAGAAGCCTGAATGACACATTTTCAAATATCGCCCTGTCGCCAAATCCATGGCTTAGGCCATTCACATCTAATATCATAAACTCTCCTTGTCTGACGGACGGCACTTCATCCGCGCGGAGAGCTGCATGCTGGTGTATGACCAATCACGTTCGCTTTCCCAACCTTTGTCCTGTTTCCATCGTGCATGCGGCTGCGCGGGCGATAAGGGCGTTGCCCGCTCCGCCTTAGCACAGAAACAGAACAAAGATTGGGAAGCTTCACTACCGATTGATCATACACCAGCATACATCTCTCACTATGCGGATGAAGTGCCTGTCTTTGTAATAATTGTAGTAGTTATATTCTTGTTGTTCTCTTATAACACAAATTATCTATATCCGGCAACTTTTATTTTATACTATAGTTTCCTATAGTTATATTAGCTATATATCTGATGCTCATACATATGTTGTTATGCTATGTACACTTTTATGATACTTATGCCGTTAGTCCACTGGTTTCAGGTACATGACTGACAGTGCCGGCAGGTCAAAGCCGAAGTCTCCTGCCTCGCCCTTGATGCTCTTCATGGTGTCTTTTGTGTTGCCGCCGTATTTGTTCCAGTCTGTGTTCATGAGGACCTTCATGGAATTTCCCTGCCCATATCTGAAGTGATAGTCTTTGTATGTGTTGCCTGAGAGGTTCATGACTACAACTATCTTGTTGCTGTTCACTACTCTCTGGAATATATATACTACGTCCTGCTCTTTGCCGCAGAGGATCCAGTCAAATCCGTGTGGGTCATCGTCCCACTCTGACAGGGCAGGCTCTTTGAGGTATATCTTGTTGAGATCATTCATGTATCTGTGAAATGCATCATGGTTTGGATATTTGAGGATATCCCAATCCTGTTCTCTCTTCTCATCCCACTCCCTGAGCTGGGCTATCTCATTGCCCATGAAGTTCAATTTTTTGCCAGGATGTGCGTACATATAAGCGTAGAGAGCTTTTGCATTTGGGAATTTCTCCTCGTATGATCCTGCCATCTTCTGTGCGATCGTCGCCTTGCCGTGCACCACCTCGTCATGTGAGAGCGGGAGCAGGTATCTCTCGTTGTAGAAATACATCATGGAAAACGACAGCTTGTGATACTGGTCTCCCCTGCAGAACGGAAGCGTCCTGAAGAAGTTCAGCGTATCGTTCATCCAGCCCATATCCCACTTATAGTCAAATCCAAGACCACCGTATTTCACTTCTTTTGTTGTTCCCTTGTAGTCTGTGGAATCCTCAGCACAGAGAATGCAGGACGGATGTCTTTCTTTGAGTCCCTGATTGAGTCCCTTTATGAACTCAACCGCTCTGTCATTTACGCCTCTGGCCTCATCGCCCATCCAGTATATGATCCTGCTGATGGCATCCATTCTGAGGCCGTCAAAATGATACTCTGTGAGCCAGTAATTTGCAGCGCTCTTAAGGAATGTCTGCACCTCGCCCTTGGAGTGGATAAAGTTCTTGCTGCCCCACTCGCTGTAACCCACATCATCCGACGGATGCTCGTACAGAGTCGTGCCGTCATACTTTGCAAGTCCATAGCCGTCAAGCGCAAAATGCACTGGCACATAGTCCATGATCGCACCTATTCCATTCTTGTGAAGCGTGTCTATAAGGAATTTCAGATCATCCGCAGTGCCATATCTTGCTGTCGGGCTGAAAAATCCCGTGTTCTGATATCCCCAGGACTCATCGCACGGATGCTCCGATAGCGGCATAAACTCTACATAGTTATACCCCTGTTCTTTCAGATACTCCACCAGCATAGGAGCGATCTCTCTATATGTATACCAGCCCTCAGATACTCTGTCCGCCTCTATGACCTCCTCCGGCGTGAGCTGTCTTCCGCTCTCGTCGTACACTGGTTTGCAGTGCCATGATCCGAGATGCATCTCATATATGTTCAGCGGGCTTCCCTTGCGCTCATCCCTGCTCTTCATCCATCTGCCATCGCCAAAGCTATATGATTCCATATCCCTTATAATAGATGCAAATGCGGGTCTGAGTTCCATTCCAAATCCATAAGGATCACAGTGATCCACGCACTGGCCATCTCTCTGGTATATCTTGTATTTGTACATCTGTCCGGCTTTTGCGCCCGGCACAAAGCACTTGAAGAAGCCGCCATCATAGCACCTCTCCATCTGAGTCTCTCCCCAGCGGTTGAATTCTCCTGTCACAGACACCGACTCCGCATTCGGTGCATATGTGACGAAATCAACTCCTACAACTGTCTTTCTTCGATTCTTCCCGGATACCCCCTTCACCACATGGGCTCCCAGTTCCTTATAGGCGTCAAAGCTCCTTCCGGAATAAAATTCATAAAGATCCATAATGTATTCCTCCCAACAATTGACCTATAGCCAATACATTTTTATCTTTTTGACTACAGTAAATTAGTTTTATTATAGTTCTTCACCCTTTCAACATAAAGAAACACTTTTTGACAAAGGTAAAATAATCGACTACAGTCTAGTGATTGGCAATTATTTGTACACATACGTATCTTTGACTATTTTCTCAATGTAGTGTATTATTGTAAAAACGTTTTAAATCTGAAATAAACATTGATTCACCGTAGTGTGAACGGCACCGGAAAGGAGATCTCATGGATAGAAGAATACAAAAGACACGCAACAGTCTGTTCAGCGCCTTTATTGAACTTAGGGCCTCAAAGCCAATAGAGAAGATCACCGTGAAAGAACTTACCGAAAAAGCGAATATAAGCAAACAGACTTTTTATCTTCATTTTCAGGACATCTATGATCTGTCAGAGTATCTTGAAAACGACGCTCTCCAGTCTCTCATAGGAGATATCCCGAATCCGGAATACATGCTGACGAACCCGGCAGAGGCAAGCAGACAGCTCTGCAGCGCATTCATCAATCAGGGCCATCTGTTCTCCATCCTTTTCCCGGATGACAACAGAAGCTACGGTGTACTCACCAACAAGCTTGATGCCCTCATCAAGGAAAAGATATATGACGTCCGGCCGGAATTCAGAGACGATCTGGCAAAGAACGTGGAGGTGTCCATGTTTGTACAGGGCTGCGCATATACCTTCCTCAAATACAAGGATCAGGATACCGCCAAGGTCATTGACACTCTGGCAGGGATCATAGAACGTGCAACCAGAGAGTGATACCCTTGTGACTGGCCGTGGTCACTTCACGACCTCACATGCAACATACTCATAATTTACATTTTCTCTCCTGTTCACCTTCAGGCTGCATTCATCCATCCCGTCCGGCGCATACACATCGATCAGTGCATACACTTCTTCACCCAGTTCTGAATGCGTCTCATAGGGATATTCTGCCAGCAGTCTCCCTTTTCGCACCATCTCGCCCTCAGAACACATAAGTCTCACATTTATCGGAGCGATCACAGTTCCATCCGCATATTTTTCATTCATACAGGACAGCAGACGCAGACGCACTCTGTATCTCTCCTCAGATACACACTCTATCTCTCCTTCTCCGGCCGCACTATATCCAACCTTGCAGTCAAATGGCGCTCTGATCTCTCCCCTGGCGGCTCGAACCGCACAGTTGCCGACACCTCCGTCTGCCATGTCATATAGGCCACATATATCAGATACGCGCACAACATCGCCTTCAACAGGCACATACACTTTCTTAAGCACTCTTTCATAATCGATCCCAGCCTCCTGTTCCACATCTACTTTTCTATGACCATCTATATATCTTGCAAGCTCCCTGCATATCTTTTCGACCTGATCCTCATAGAACACCTGAACCTGCCTGCCTTTTGCCAGAATCCCCAGAGCGCCTGTGGCCTTAAGTCTCCTCCTGTCAACCAGTGCACCGTCATTCACAGTAACCCTGAGCCTGGTGTCACTCGTTCTGAGATTGTATATATTTCCCGTGCCTCCAAGTGCACCCACAATGGCATCTGCCCTGACATAACCATCGACTGCTCTGTCACGGGAAGGCTCGCCGCCAAAAGAATCTTTTTTTAAAGTCCCTTTTTTTGCCGCATCATCCTTGTCATCTGCGCCAGTTTTTTCCCGGGAAGCAATGTTCCCAGACTCGGCACGCTCACCTCTCCTAAGCCACAATATCAGCCCGCACGCTGCGAAGGCCGCCAGAACTGCAAGCCCCACAGCCATGACAAACTCATTTTCTATATCATTCATTCCAAACAAAGCAAAAAGGACATCCATGTCCGCATTCAGATTCTTCATAAGAATTCCTCCTGCAAATAGAATGTCCTTTTCGTAATTATTATATTCATTGAATCATTTGGCTGTTAGCGTCACCGCTCCGGACGGTCGACTACTTCACCACTTCTGCAAACCTGCCCACACTCGCTTCCGGCAGCCTGTATATCTTCTCTATCTTGTTCTTCGCCATCTCAAGTATCTGCCTGTCAAACTTTGCGCCCTTTATGTACTCCATTGTTTTATCTGGAAATACATAATAACTCTCAGCCAGGCCAAATGCCACGCCATCCTTGGCATAATATCCGCCATCCTGCATATGTTCAAACGCATACAGACATTTGTCGATATACTTGTCATTCACAAAATAGCATTTCAGCATGATCGCTACAAATCTAAGCCTGAAATCATCTGACATATCCTGCCAGGTTCCGACCACGACTCCGCCCTGGCCCTCAGGCACCTCAGCTTCCTCCTGTTTTTTTCTCCAGGCCGGGTTGAGCTCTGAATCGCCCATATACTTCATGATAAAATCCCACACGATCTCCGGGTACATGGACGCCGCTTTGAAATTGGCACAGAACGAATCGCACACCCACCAGTTATCAATCCTCGGAACAAATTCATCCGCATAGGCAAGTATCTCCTCAAGTTTTCCCTGGGCATATCCGAGAACCAGCCCCTGCAGCACCACATCCTCAAGGGTGTCGTCCTGGGCATGCTTCAGATACTCTTTCCAGTTGATCCCGGCGATCTCCTGTGCGATCTCTTTCAGTGCGTCCAGCCTCACTCCTATGATATTGCCACATCCCGGCAGATTCATGGCAAGATATTTGCCAAATTCCGGATCCATATGCTCGTAAAGTTCCGTTCTTACAAGCCTGTTTACTTCCTCAAATGAACTACTCTCCATAACACATCTATCTCCCTACCACATTTATCGGCTTTCCGTCAAGAAAAGCACCTATATTCTCTCCTGCTATATCGAGAAGCCGTCTTCGCACTTCCCTTGGTGCCCACGCTATATGCGGAGTTATGATCACATTCTTCGCATGAAGCAGCGGATTATCTGCCGCCATAGGCTCCGCCGATATCACATCCACGGCAGCACCTGCTATACGTCCGCCATCAAGAGCATCCGCCAGATCCCTCTCATTGATGCAGCCGCCCCTGGCTGTATTTATTATCAGGGTACTCTTCTTCATAAGTGCGATCGAATCCCTGTTTATAAGCTCCGCAGTCTCCGGGAACAGAGGACAGTGTATGCTGATCACATCAGACATGGCAAAGAGCTCATCCCGGTCTGCCCATCTGATCCAGCCGCCTTCAGGAAGTTCCTTCTTCGTCCGGCTGCTCACCAGAACCTTCATTCCAAATGCATGGGCGATCTCAGAGACCTTTCGCCCTATACTTCCATATCCTATGATACCCATAGTCTTTCCCGCAAGTTCCATGGTAGGCGCGACGCTGTATGAAAAATCTTTGCTCCTGATCCAGCCGCCATCCTTCACGGACCGGTCATGATCTCCTACCCTGTTCGCCAGCTCAAGCAGTAGCGCAAATGTGAACTGTGCAACCGCATCCGTACTGTAAGCGGGCACATTTGTCACTACGATCCCGCGCTCTGCCGCGGCATCCACGTCCACCACATTGTAACCAGTGGCAAGAACGCCTATATATCTGAGATTCGGACAGGCCTCTATGACATCCCTGTCTATCACCGTCTTATTCGTGGTTATGATCTCCGCATCACCTATCCTGGAGACAACATCCTCTCTCTCGGTCCTGTCATACACCTTCAGTTCCCCATATTTTGCAATGCTGTCCCAGCTTATATCTCCGCAGTTCGCTGCACAGCCATCCAACACAACTATCTTCATTCTTCATCACCATGCCTTATCTTTATAGTCGATCATTATGTCATTTCGCAAAAAACAGACAAATTATTTTATTCAACTATACCATATTTTTACAGTAAATATCACAGTTATTTTAACATTTAACACAAAAATGCACAAATAAATATGTACGACTTGAATAATTTTATTGAAATATCT
Organism: Coprococcus sp.; assembly: GCA_016297325.1. Lineage (GTDB taxonomy): Bacteria > Bacillota > Clostridia > Lachnospirales > Lachnospiraceae > Coprococcus. The sequence goes on from JAEDGW010000007.1 coordinate 18,913, forward strand.
CATAAAAACAATTAAAATATAAGTAACGTGCATTAGTAACAAACTACGAAATCATTACGAATGGGAGGTTTGAAATGGACAAAGAAGCATTAACAGCAAAAATATTGGAGGTTTTTTCTGATGTTCTTCCAGAGATAGATGCGGACAAGCTGGATCTGACAGCTCCACTCACCACAACTTACGGTGTGAACTCAGTATCGATCATCCAGTTTATCGTAGGACTTGAGAAAGAGTTTAACATCGAATTCGATGATTCAGAACTGGCTCTCGGCCTGTATTACGACATGAACGACATGATCAAGGCAGTACAGAAAAAGGTCTGCTGAAAGGGGAAAGTCACGCATTCTAACAACGAAATGGAGGTAATATAACATGAGTAAAAAAGTTTTGCCAATAAGCTATCCAATGATTACATCCTGGCAGTGGCATGCCACTCTTTTCTCGATCATAGGGGATGACGAGAAAGCCAAGAATTGGATATTCAGCAATTATATACAGTTAAGATGTTATAACATCGAAGAGATCTTTACCGGAGACGAGATGCTGCTCGCAGACATGATGCCTGGAAGCAGTTCACTCAAGGAGTGTCCTTATCTGCTCTTCTCTCTCATGACCAAGGAGCAGGTTGAGAGCTATTGCGGAGACATTCTTACATTTATAAAGAAGACCATCAATCTGGGTGGATATGTATACGGAGTTTTCGACGAGGCCAAGATCCTCTGTGATTCAGGTGCCGATTACAAGTTCCCTCATGAGCTCTTCATCTATGGATACGACGATGAGAAGCAGGAATTCAATGTAGGTGACTTCACATTTGGTGAGCACTATTCATATTCAACTGTATCATATTCCGACGTGAGAAACGGTTACAACACCATCACAGCCGCAGAGGATCACATCTTCAAGGACGACTACAAGGGCCGCAGAGGAATATATGTCATCCAGAAGAACCTGGCTGAAACATATTACGAGCTGGATACAAAATATATCAAAGATACTCTCATCGAGTACCTGGAATCCAAGGACAGCAAGAACCACTTCCGTATGATGAGAAACCGCTTCAACGACACAGTATTTGGGGTAAGTGTATACGATGCAGTTCTCAAGCAGATCGGCAAGCAGTTATCCGCTGAAGATCCTGATTTCGATATACGTGCACTTCACATCCTGTATGACCACAAGGTTCTTATGATGGAGAGACTGAAGTACATGATGGACAACGGATATCTTGAGTTCAACGGTGAACTTCTCGACGCATACATGGAGGTTGAGAACCTGATGCTCACCGCAAGAAACCTTCTCATAAAGATATCCATCACAGGCAACGTTGACTGTATGGACAGATTTGAGAAGTATCTCATGGGCGCCAAGGAGAAGGAGATCGCAATTCTCCAGCAGGTAGTTGACCTTTTATAATCCGCACATATTTTCGCTGACATAACTATACGGCGATGACCGATTACATTGCATACCGGTTCATCGCCGTATTTTTTGTCTAATTCCGAACTTTTACGGTTTTTTTACAAAATACTGCTTTAACAATATATGTTTTTTCTTTATACTAGATACTAAATTGCTTGAAATGAAAATATGATGATGTAACTGCATCAATTCGGAGGTTTATATGAATATATGTGTATACGGAGCGTCAAGCAACACCATAGACCACTCCTATATAGAACAAACTGAATATCTCGGAAGACAGCTCGCAAAGAGAGGCCACACCCTTGTATACGGAGCAGGTGCCAACGGACTTATGGGTGCCGTTGCCCGAGGCGTACACGCTGAAAACGGTTCGATCATAGGTGTGACACCATCCTTCTTCAATGTGGACGGGATCCTGTTTGAAGATGTGACCGAGCTCATAACAACAGAGACCATGAGAGAGAGAAAACAGATCATGGAAGACAGGGCAGACGCCTTTATCATGACCCCGGGAGGTATCGGAACCCTCGAGGAATTCTTTGAGATACTCACCTTGAAGCAGCTCGGCCGCCACGGCAAGGCGATAGTCGTATACAACCAGAACGGTTTCTACGACAATCTCCTGACCATGATGAAAGCAACCGCTGACAAAGGCTTCATGACCCCTGCCACAAATGAGATATATACCGTCATGGATGACGCCGATGCCATCCTTGATTACATCGAAAACTACAAGACAGACATAGGCAGAGTATTCAAGTTCTAAAGTTCTAGCCCTTTATAAGCCTTCTTATGGCTTCTACAGCAACCCGTATAGCCGTATCGGTATCATGTACCTCAGGGTTCGGCAGTCCCTGTGCCTCGCGTTCCTGATTTGCAACCACAAGGAAACAGGCACCCACGCGCACCCTGAGATATGATCCTACTATAAATAGTGCGGCCGACTCCATCTCAGATGCCATGCATCCCATACGCTTCCATGCTTCCCATTTGTTTACGAGTTCATATCCTACCGGCATACTTTTAGGAGAATGCTGTCCATAGAAAGAATCCTTACTCTGAACAACTCCTGTATGTACACCAACTTTCATATCCTTTGCAGCACCCACAAGAGCATTCACCACATCCAGGTCCGCAATGGCCGGATATTCTATCGGAGCATATTCCTTTGACGTTCCCTCCATCCTGACAGATCCCGTTGCGATCACCACATCGCCGCCGATCACATCTGTCTGCATGCCGCCACATGTGCCAATCCTCACAAATGTATGTGCGCCGCAGTGTGCCAGTTCCTGAAGTGCTATCGCCGCCGATGGACCTCCTATTCCAGTAGACGTCACACTGACCTTCTCGCCGTCCAGATAACCTGTGTACGTGACAAATTCCCGGCTGTCCGCCACCAGCTCCGCATCGTCAAGATACTGCGCTATAAGTGCGCATCTCTTCGGGTCTCCTGGCATGATGACATACTTTCCTATCATGTCACTGTTCACCTTTATATGATATTCCAATCCCTGATCTGACTCATAAACCATAATCCCAATCCTCCTTTTTAATGTATCGATACAGGTGCCTAAAAAAGCGTCTCATTCAGCTTCATCACACTTCACAAAACGAAAAAGCAGGCTGCAGAAAAAATCTGCAGCCTGCTTTTATTCATTCTCTTATGTATCCGACAGGATCAGCACTTGAACTCGTCGAGTTTCTCCTGGAGCTCTGGTGCTACTTCGCCGTGAAACTTAACTGTGAGTGGTCTTTCAAGATCCAGACTGAACACACCTAAAATAGACTTTCCATCTACAACATACTGTGCTGATGAAACATCAACATCGTTAGGAAACTGATTCAGGTATGATACAAACTTCTTGATGTCATCCATAGTGTTCACTTTAGCTTTCATCTCTGTAATCTGCATTGGCTGCGCCCCCTAATATCTCTTTATATATTACAGGTATCCTCCCCGGCCCTTCTGGTCAGACATTCCGGATATCTGCTCGCTTATAAAGTCATTCTAACACTCTCCGGTTCGGTGTGTCAATGCATACCACCCATCAAAATTCGTTGGGAATTTATTCCGCATATCTGTTATATTAAGCCACAAGCATAAAAGGCTGTAATGTGCTTATAAATGATTCCGATGCGCCATCGTAGAATTTGACTGTAAGCTCCTGATCAAGGCCAAGACTGAACACGCCAAGAATTGACTTTCCATCTACAAGGTAATTCTGATTTGTAGAATATACATCTACATCGCCTTCATACTTTCTCATAGTCTCCACAAACTGTCTAACCTGATCTACTGAATTAAGTTTTACTTTGATATCTGTTGATTCCATCATACTTTTACCTCCATTCATTGAATATCAGCTCTTCTCTGAACGTCATCAATGTTCAATTTATACTACTTTCTGGTAAAAATTGCAAATTACAAAACTTTAAAATTGTAAACCCGTTTGTGCAAACAGCTTGTTTTTATTAAGCAAAACGGACAATTCGGATGTTTTTTTGGCTATACTGACTAAATTTCCCATTTATTTTTTACATTTGTACAAGGAGGCTGCAGCCAGCCTCCAGATAAAGTTTGTCTATATTTTTTATTATTTTATGCGCCTTGACTCACCTGTTTACTACATTTAAAATAGACTACAAATATACGAAAGGATTGTCAAAACGGCATATCATATATGAATTTACTCACAATAAAGAATTTTTCAAAGGCATATACAGACAAGGTGTTGTTCGACAATGCTGACTTCTCCGTAAACTCAGGTGAGAAGATCGGCGTTATCGGAGTCAACGGAACCGGCAAATCGACACTGCTCAAGATAATCTCAGGGATCGATGAATGTGACGAGGGTCAGGTATCCAAGGGTACCAACGTGGTCATCCGTTACCTTCCGCAGACACCGGATTTCAGCGATGCAGTCAGCATATATGACTACGTTATCACCGCCAACTCCAACGAGGAGAACAAATGGAGCATAGAGGGTGATGCCAAATCATTCCTCCACAGGCTCGGATTCGATGACACAAGCCTGATGGTAAACACTCTGTCAGGAGGCCAGCGCAAGAAGGTGGCTCTGGCTGCGGCTCTTCTGTCAAGCTGCGACATTCTGGTGCTGGACGAGCCGACAAACCATCTGGACAACGACATGACAGAATATCTGGAGGACTATCTGAACAATTATAAGGGAGCACTTGTCATGGTCACACATGACAGATATTTCCTCGACAAGGTGTGCAACCGCATAGTGGAGATAGACAAGGGAAAAACATACAGCTACAACGCCAATTATGAGGGATACCTCATGCTCAAGGCGGAGCGCGAGAACATAGCTCTGGCAACCCAGAACAAACACCAGAACATCCTCAGAAAAGAGATCGCATGGATGCAGAGAGGTGCACGGGCAAGAAGCACAAAACAGAAGGCCCACATCCAGAGATATGAAAAACTTGCAAGTGAGGAACTCATCAAGGAGACCCAGTCCGTAACCATGAGTTCCATCGCAAGCCGTCTTGGCAATAAAACCGTGGAGATCCACGATGTCACAAAGACATGGCCAAACCGCAGCGAACCTGTCATCAGTGATTTTTCATATAATTTTCTCCGCACTGACAGAATAGGAGTCGTAGGTCCTAACGGATGCGGCAAGACCACCCTCATGAAGCTCATAACCGGTGTCACAAAACCTGACAGCGGATACATCGATATAGGAGACACTGTGAGGATCGGATATTTTTCACAGGAAAATGAAGCCCTGGATCCAAATATGAAGGTTCTGGACTACGTAAAAGAGACTGCCGAATACATACAGACAACCGAAGGACTCATGTCAGCTTCGACCATGTGTGAGAGATTCCTGTTTGACGGAACTCTGCAGCACCAGCGCATAGAGAAGCTTTCCGGAGGAGAAAAGCGCCGCCTCTATCTGCTCAAAGTGTTGGTTTCATCCCCAAATGTCCTTATACTCGATGAGCCGACAAATGATCTGGATATATCCACACTCTGTATATTGGAGGACTACCTGGACTCATTTCAGGGAATCCTCATCGTGGTATCGCACGACAGATATTTCCTCGACAGAGTTGTCCGCAAGCTCCTTGTATTTGACGGACATGGACACATATCCCAGTTTGAAGGCGGTTATACCGATTACTACATAACACACGGATCATTTGCAAACAGCACAGCAACAGCCCCTGTATCGCCTAAAACCGAACCACAGGCCAATAAAGAAAAAGAAAAAAAGAAGCCATCAGCTTCCCCAAAGAAGAAATTTTCATATAATGAGCAGCGGGAATATGAGACCATCGAAGATGACATCGCAGCCAAGGAAAATGAAATAGCTGAGACTGAGGACGCTATCAACGCCTCCGTCTCGGATTTCGTCAAATTGAACGAGCTCACCGCCCGTAAAGAAAAGCTTGAAGAAGAACTGGATCATCTGCTTGACAGATATGTATATCTCACAGAGCTGGCAGAATCATTTGAAAACTAACACTACATCTGATGTCTGACCACTTTGTACTCGTCATCCAGCTGGAAATATGGGCAGTTGTCATAGTCTCTTGCTATGAACCTGGCAAAATCGTCTTCATCCATATTTACAAGGCACTCGTAGAAATCATCTTCTTCATCGTACACGTAGTGTGCACACATATCACAATTGGAAGCCATAGGTCTTCTCCCTTCGTATACTTTTTATACGATTATACACTTTGATTTCTACAAAACACAACTATTTTTATTTGTAGCAAATTTCTATGTGATGTGTTATTATTAGAAGAAGTATACAAAGGGATTTGCTTACGCAAAAAAAGGAGTGTGTTTCCAGTATGAAAAAGAGAATAACTGCACTATTGCTGGCAATGGTCATGACATTTGCCATGTCGATCTCAGCTTTTGCCGCTGATGATACTTCAGACAGCAGCAACGATGCAGATAAAGTGAATGGTAAGACTTATTTCTACGATCAATTTGACAACAGCGCATACCGCACTGTCTACAAACAGATCAACGATGCGGCTGCTAGTTTTCACGATTCAACGCAGACTGCACAGTATCAGGACGGGGGCTATTATACAGCATTTACACTGTCAATAAACAACAAGGACTGGGAGGTCATCGGGGAGGATGGTCTGAACCAGGTAGTCAATGCCGTACTTGCTGATCACCCGGAATACTTCTGGATGTCTGATAACTATGAGTACCATCAGGAATCATCCGGAGAACTGAAATTCACTTCACTCACCATAGAGTGTTATTCACTGTATGCCAACGGTGATACCCGTTCTATCTACAAGAACAACTTCGATATGACTATCCGCAACTATGTTGCAACATTGGATGAGAACGCAAAGGATTACGAGAAAGTGTACCTCATCCACAACGCCATCATCAACAAGGTGTATTATTCAGCAGAGATAACATCCAGAGATCAGGATAACATATATGCGTTCACCGCAGACGGAGTCTTCAACTCCAAGTATCAGACGGCTGTATCCTACGGATATGCCAAGGCTTTCAAGGCTATCATGGATTATATCGATGTTCCATGTATCTATATTGAAGGCCAGAACTCAGATCTTCTGGACGACTCCATGGAGACACAGAAGAAGCTGAAAGATGAGGGCAATATCAACAACTGTGCATGGAATGCCGTATATCTCGGAGGAGAGTGGTATCTGATCAATGTTGGACTTGACGATCCTGTCACAGCCACAGGAAAAGAGGCACTGTCCTACAAATACTTCAACGTGACAGACAAACAGGCATCAAACCTCACAGCCATCACCTCAAGACTTCCTAAGATTCCTGAGTGTACCGGCACAGAATACTGCCTATCAAAGGTTCAGGACGATCTGAAAGCAGACGGACTGTGGGAGAACTCAAGCTACAACATCATCGACAAGATCCTCGACAGATACGGTCTGTCAGTAGTTCTCATCAGTGTCGGTGTGATCATGCTCCTGCTGGTTACGCTGATAAAGCGCATACACAAGAGACATGCATCAAAGAAGAAAGAGAAAGTTAAAAAGGCCAAGACAGTTGTGGTTGACAACTCAGAGCTCGATGAACAGCTCAGAAAACCACCTATCTCATAATACATATTTACAGACAAAAAACTTCATCGATATGATTTACTGTCAATCACATCGATGAAGTTTATTTGTTATCATATGATCATTTTTCACTTGTTGAAAACCGTTCACAAGTCTGACTTAAGAAATCTACTCCGAGAAATTATCCTTGAGTACATTTACAGTTATCTTCTTCATTGAAGAGTTGCCTGCCCAATCTGTGACTGTGAGTGTGACGCTCACAGGTCTGGCTGTGCTGGTGTCTACTTCACTCATAGATGTCAGTTTACTCTGTATATCAGGATCGTCATCTGTGACATTATAGTAGTCTCCCCAATTTATCTCCTGGCCTACAGCGACATCTATCTCATCCGGTCCATCGATATAAGGATTTACCTCATCCACTACATTGATCGTACCCTTTTTTGACTTTTTAAGCTTACCTCTCTGGATTGTAAATTTCACTGTGTACTCGCCAAGCTTAGTAGGATTAAATGAATCCTTGTCAAATATCAGCTTCGCATCGTTGCTGTCCGGCTCAAAATAATTGCTTATGTCAAAGCTGTCACCCATGTTGTATTTCGTCTCGATCTGCTTCACCCTGAGCATACTCGATCGCATGATAACGGTTATGATGACCGCCAGGAATATACCAACAACAAGTGCCGCCAGCAGAACTCTTTTTGCATTGAGCCTTGGCGTCTGTTTTTTCTTCTTTCTATGTGCGGCTGCATTGGATGAACCTGACCTGTTCGACTTTGATGCAGGTCTTGATGTATTCTTTGCCCTGCTCTGTGTATCTGCACTCTTTGCAAGCGGACGTCCCGTACTTGTACGGCTTCTCTCCTGCTCTGTCGCACTCTTCGGGCGGCTGCTTGCTGCCTTGCCGCTGCTTGATGGACGGCTGCTGCTTGATGGACGACTTCCGCTTGCCGGACGACTTCCACTTGCCGGACGGCTTCCGCTTGATGGACGGCTTCCGCTTGATGGACGGCCGCCACCAGCCGTCTTACCACTGCCCGATGGACGGCTTCCACCAGCTGACGCCTTGCTCACCATCGCCTTAGACACCTTTACTGTGCCATCAGATTTCTTTACGCTATCTTTATCTTCCAAATGTACATACCTCCCTGCTGACAACTTTCAGGTTTTATATGAATCCCATAGCCAAAAACTGCGTTCAGAAGTTACTCCTGCTTCATCCCGCAAACATATATATTATACATAATATTTTGCAGACACACAATCATTTCGCATTGCAATAGTTGCTAATAAGTGAGATAATTCACAGGAAAGCTACTTGAAACTTGAAAGGAGTTTACTTATGTCAATTAATAATCTTAGTTCATTCACGAAGGAACGTCTTGGGCTCTGCATTGAGAATGACACCATAGCCAGCAATCTCTACGAAGAATATGGTGTAAAGCGTGGCCTCCGCGATCTGAACGGAATCGGAATAAATGCGGGAATAACAAACATATCTCTGAGCAAGGCTCACAAGCTTGAGAACGGTGTGCACACGCCGATGGACGGAGAGCTTTATTACAGAGGGTACGAGATAAGACAGCTCATAGACGGCTTCATATCAGAAGGCAGATTCGGATTTGAAGAGTGTACATACCTTCTGCTCTTTGGAAAGCTTCCGGACGAGGCAGAGCTCGCCAAATTCAAGCAGGTACTCAATCTCGCCTATGATCTTCCTCACAACTTTATTCAGGATGTCATCATGAAGAATCCTACAAAGGACATCATCTCAAACATGACAAAGAGTATATTGGCACTCGGTTCATACGACAAGTCAGAGACAGATATATCTCTCGACAACGTTCTCCAGCAGTGCCTTATGATCATAAGCGTATTTCCAAGACTCGCTGTGTATTCATTTCAGGGATACAGACACTACGAGCTTGGAAGAAGCTGTTACATACACAAGCCGGATCCTGAACTCTCATTTGCGGAGAATATACTGAGTATGCTCCGTTCAGACAGAAAGTATACCCAGCTTGAGGCAAAGGTTCTGGACCTCGCACTTGTTCTCCACATGGAGCACGGCGGCGGAAGCAATTCCACATTTACCACACGTGTAGTTACTTCATCCGGCTCCGATACATACGCTACCATAGCTGCGGCTCTGTGTTCCCTCAAGGGACCTCTCAACGGCGGCGGCGATCTGAAGGTCATGGAGATGATGAAGAATATCCACACCAACGTTGAGGACGTCACAGACGAACAGCAGGTTCGTGAATACATCCGCAAGATCGTGCGCGGAGAAGCTTTTGACAAGAGCGGAGTTGTATACGGAATGGGACAGCCTGTCTACTCACTGTCAGACCCTAGAGCCGTCATCATAAAGGAATATGTGGAAAAACTTGCCGAAGAAAAGCATGAGAAGGACGAATTCAAACTTTATGAACTCATAGAGAGAGTCGCTCCGGAAGTCATCGCCGAGGAGCGCAAGATCTACAAGGGTGTCTGCATCAACATTGACTACTACTGTGGTCTGCTCTACAAGATGCTCAAGATACCTTATGCACTGTACACCCCTCTGTTTGCAATAGGAAGAGTTGTCGGCTGGAGTGCTCACCGTATGGAGGAGCTCATCAACAGCTACAAGATCATGAGACCTGCATACCCTAGCCTTGTAGAACCAAAGGACTACGTACCTATAGACGAGAGATAACAGACCATATAAGAGACCATGAACGACATACCAGATTACAGGATAATCAAAAGCAGAAGAAAAACCATCGGGCTGGAGATCAGCACAGATCTCCAGATCACGGTGCGTGCGCCATATCATCTTTCAGATGCAAAGATCAGTGAGTTCGTCGAGTCAAAGCAGGCATGGATACTGAAACATCTGGCCATCATGAAAGACCGTCAGGCTCATTCACCAGCCCCTGTATCAAATATATCCGATAAAGAGCTGGAGCAGCTTACAGATAAGGCACGCAGGGTCATTCCTAATAGGGTAGAATACTTTGCCCGGATCATAGGTGTCACATATGGCCGTATAACCATCCGGCATCAGAAGACCCGCTGGGGAAGCTGCAGTTCATCTGGCAACTTAAGCTTCAACTGCATGCTCATGGCAACTTCGCCGGAGCTTGTGGATTATGTCGTGGTACACGAACTGTGCCACAGAAAACAGATGAACCACTCATCTCTATTCTGGAAAGAGGTAGAAGAAATCCTTCCAGACTACAGAAATCTGAGAGCCAGATTAAGAGAATACAGACTATGATATTAATCGGATATTCTTCTATAATATTCCCATCGCTTCGATTCAAAAAAATAAGAGACTGCCAAACGAAAGTACAACGAGGATCACCTCTTTCGTCTGACAGTCTCTTATTTTTATTGTCAGTAGTAATTATATTCTTATCATAGCAATATCCAGAACGCTTTTCCAGCTTCCTACCACTCCATGACAACCGCGCCATATGTGAGGCCTGCGCCAAATGCTGACATGGCGATCTTGTCACCGCTCTTAATGCCGTGCTCTCTGACAAGCTGGTCAAGAAGTACCGGCACACTGGCAGCCGACATGTTGCCTGTGTAATCCAATGTTGTAGGGAACTTCTCCATAGGCGCCTTGAGTCTCTTTGCAACCGACTCTATGATTCTGACATTTGCCTGGTGGAGTACAAAGTAATCCACATCATCTGCCGTCATACCGGCCTTATCCAGAGCCTCCTGAAGGCACTTAGGACACTGTCTGACTGCAAACTTGTATACTTCCTGTCCATCCATGTAAAGATAGTCCGGTGTCACTTCATCCGGAACAAATATATTGTTCGTCTTTCTGCTCTCACAGGCGAGAACCATTCCTTTCTTGCCTATAGAACCCTGAACTATGCTTATGATTCCCTTATCTGATTCCTCCAGATATGCTGCGCCTGCTCCATCTCCAAACAATACGCAGGTTCCTCTGTCCTGCCAGTTGATTATCTTGGATAAAGTCTCAGCACCGATAACAAGGGCATTCTTCACAAATCCCGTCTCAATGTACATCTTTGCAACATTAAGCGCAAATACAAATCCCGAACATGCAGCATTCACATCAAATGCTATAGCTTTGTCTGCTCCGATGGCAGCCTGTACCTGGCACGCACCACTCGGTGTATAATAATCAGGAGTGACTGTTGCAAGAACTATAAGCTCCACATCCTCTGCAGCCTTTCCAGCCATGTCAAGAGCCTTCAGCGCCGCCTCAGAAGCCATGCTGGTGGTCGTCTCAGTTGTTGCTATCCTCCTTCTCTTTATTCCTGTTCTTGAGGATATCCACTCATCGGATGTATCGACGTACTTTGCCAACTCGTCATTTGTCACCTCTTTATTTGCCAGACAACTTCCTGTTCCCAATATTCTTACTGCCATATCTGTAAATTCTCCCTTAGTCTTTTATTCAAGTAATTCTGATACGAATTCTCCCCATTTGGTCTTATCTTTAAAATTCTTCTCAAACATCGGTGTATCGCCCTCATAGTCATATGAGCTTGCGATCCAGCTCGTCTCATGCTTATCCATGAAATGAGAGAACTTTATTCCGAACACGTTCTTCGTGCCGTTCATCTTCTCATTCTCCGCATCCACATCGTCATCCGCATAGCCCCACTCGGTCACTATGATAGGATAGCTCGACACATATGCAGGCATATACTTCTGCCAGAACACTCTGTCCGGATACACATGCATGGAAAATGCAATATTGTCATCTTCAACTCCCAGTTCATCAAGCCAGCCAAGATCATAGCAATAATCTGGACTGCCCACAATTATGAGTTGATCTGATCCGGCATCTCTGATGACACTCACAAGGCTGTCGGCACATCTCTTCCACTCTGAATCGCTCATGCCCACAGGCTCATTGTATATCTCATATATCACATTCGGCACATCTTTGAAATAGCCTGCAACCACCTTCCAGAACTCCGCAGAGTAGTCCAGCGGATTGTCCTTTATAGACGGCATCTCATCTCCCGTACCATCTATAGGATTGCCAGTATAATCCCAGTCAATGATCACATAATTGTCATTCTCTCCTGCCCAGGCAACTATACGGTCAAGATATCTCCACAGATAATAATCATCTCTCTTGTATTCCGCTGGTGACACGGGTACTCTGATGGCATTCCCACCAAGTTTGAACACCCCATCATAGAAATCTTCTTTGAATTTCTTCTCTTTGTAGAGCTCATGGGATTCTGGTACTTCCACACCCCTGAGCACTACCTGCTCACCGTCAGAATCGTATATGGCATTTCCTTTTGCCTGAAGTGCAGATGGATACTTCTTCGTGTCTTCGACAAACTCTGCTCTGGTTCCAACCGGCGTCAGGAATTCTCCGCCATTCTTTATATACTTTACAGCAAATATAGCCGCAGCCGCCACTATGGCCGCTATTATAACTATCAAGATGATTTTTAGCTGTCTCTTCATATATGTTCCTCCAAATCGTCGAACATCAGCCCGTCTAAAGCCGCTCATACATAAAGTGTACCAAAAAACAAAGATATCTTCAATACAAAGTACAGACAGCTACGGAGCAATCACCAATCACACCGTAGCTGTCTGTAGCTTTTAATATATATCATAAGGGCGACCCGCTTAGGCGGAGGATATATCTTACAGATTTCTGAATCTGCTATATCTGTCCTGAGCTATCTCGTCAGGAGTCTTTTCGCTGTACTTCTTCAGGAACTCCTTGATGTTCATCTTCAGATACTTGCCTATATATGGCACAGACTCTTCATCTGCTCCGCCATACTCAGGAACTACCTGCTCGATGACATTGAGTCTCTTCAGATCCTGTGCTGTTATCTGCATAACCTCTGCAGCTTCCTCAGCTCTGTTGCTGTCCTTCCAGAGGATAGAAGCGTATCCTTCTGGGGAAAGTATTGAATATGTGGCATTCTCAAGCATCCACACTTCATTGCCGACTGCAAGAGCAAGAGCTCCACCACTTCCGCCTTCTCCAATGAGAATACAGAGTACAGGAACCTTGAGTGATGACATCTCGTAGAGGTTTCTTGCGATAGCCTCACCCATTCCTCTCTCCTCGGCCTCAAGTCCGCAGAACGCACCAGGAGTATTTACAAATGTGATGATAGGTCTTCCGAACTTCTCTGCCTGCTTCATCAGACGAAGAGCCTTTCTGTATCCATCAGGAAGCGGCATACCAAAGTTTCTCTCCATGCACTCTGCCATGGAAGCACCCTTTACCTGTGATATGACAGTTACAGGCTGTCCATCTATATGACCGATACCACCCACGATAGCTCTGTCATCATTCATGGTTCTGTCTCCGTGTATCTCACGGAAATCATCACATATATACTTAACGTAATCAAATCCTGAAGGTCTGCTCATCTGACGTGCGCCCCTAAGTTTCTCCCATGGAGTCTTTGGCTCGTCATCCTTAAGTCTCTCCTTCAGTATCTCGCTTATATCAAACTTCTCGTCCACAGCATCCTTATCAAAGTTTGCGTAACCCTGTCTCTGCTTATGTGTCACGATAAGATCATACATAGTATCCTTCATCTTATCTCTTGTGATTATTCCATCTATGATACCGTGCTCAACAAGGAACTCTGATCTCTGGAAGCCCTCTGGGAGCTCCTGACCTATTGTCTGCTTGATAACTCTTGGTCCGGCAAAACCTACAAGTGCGCCCGGCTCACCAAGAATGATATCTCCAAGCATTGCAAAGCTTGCTGTCACACCACCCGTTGTAGGATCTGTAAGTATGGACACATACAGAAGTCCTGCATCTGAATGCTTCTTGAAAGCAGCAGATGTCTTTGCCATCTGCATCAGGGATATGATTCCCTCCTGCATACGTGCACCGCCTGAACAACAGAACATGAATACCGGAAGCTTCTCCTCTGTGGCTTTCTCAACGGCTCTGGCAATCTTCTCACCGACAACATATCCCATGCTGCTCATGAGGAATCTCGCATCACACACACCTACAACAGCAGGCTCGCCATTGATGGTTGCCTTACCTATTGTAACTGCCTCCTTGAGGTTCGTCTTTGCCTGTGCAGCTGCGACCTTATCCTCATAGCCCTCTGTTCCAAGCGGATTTGAGCTTGGCATATCCTCGAACCAAGGCTCAAATGACTTAGGATCCGTGACCATACGGATTCTGTTCTTTGTCTTTACTCTGAAATAAGAACCGCACTCATAACAGATGTACTTTGCGTTCTTAACTCTTTCCTTCTCGACTTCTCTGCCGCACTTAGGACACTTTACCATCTCGATCTTAGGTGCTTCCTCAACATTCTCTGTGACCTGAGCCTTCTCAGCCTCTTTGGCTGCAAGGATCTCAGCATCCTTTGCTTTTTTCTTAATAAATAACATGATTACTGCTCCTTATACTTCTGTAAGACGATACATGCATTGTGTCCGCCGAATCCAAGTGAGTTGCTTATTGCAACATCGACGTCCATCTCGCACGGCTCCTTACAATAATCCAGATCAAGCTCCTCCTCGCTCTCGATGAGTCCTCTTGTTCTGTGGATATAACCTTCCTCTATACTCTTAACACAGGCGATACACTCAATCGCTCCGGCAGCACCAAGAAGGTGTCCTGTCATAGACTTTGTTGAGTTGATCTTGATATCCTTTGCGTGGTCGCCAAATGCCTTCTTGATAGCACGTGTCTCAACAAGATCGTTAAGGTGTGTGCTTGTACCATGTGCGTTGATGTACTGAACTGCATCGAGTGGAAGTCCGGCATCCTTAACTGCGTTTGTCATGGCAACTGCTGGTCCCTCACCTGACTCCTCAGGTGCTGTGATATGATGTGCATCACTTGAACATCCATATCCTGAAAGCTCAGCGTAGATCTTTGCTCCTCTTGCCTTTGCATGCTCAAGCTCCTCGAGGATAACTATACCTGCACCCTCACCGAGAACAAATCCGCTTCTGTCCTTATCAAAAGGAATAGAACATCTGTCAGGATCTGTGGATGATGTAAGTGCTGTAAGTGAATCAAATGTTGATATACCGATAGGTGAAACTGCTGCCTCACAGCCTCCGGCTACCATAACATCTGCGTCACCGTACTGGATCGTTCTGAACGCCTCACCTATGCTGTTCGTTCCTGAAGCACACGCTGTCACAACGTCTATGCTCTTGCCCTTGAGACCAAACTGGATCGCAACGTTACCTGCTGCAATGTTACTGATCATCATAGGAACTACAAATGGGCTGACACGGAGAGGTCCCTTTGTAAGGATGATTCCGTATGCATTCTCAAGCTCCTGAAGTGAACCTACACCAGAACCGATACATGTACCAACTCTGTATGCATCCTCCTTAGTCATATCTATTCCTGAATCTGCCATAGCTTCCTGTGTAGCCTTAACTGCAAACTGTGTGAATCTGGCCATACGTCTTGCTGACTTAGGATCTATGTAATCCTTGGCAACAAAATTCTTAACCTCACCTACAAGCTTACACTTATATGCTGAAGCATCAAACTGAGTGATAGGTCCAAAGCCGTGCTTACCCTCCTTCAGCGAGTTCCAGTATTCATCAACTGTATTGCCGACTGGGGTTATAGCTCCTATACCTGTAATTACAACTCTCTTTTTCATACTTATCTCCTTGCACTACTTATTTGCTGTTTATATTGTGAAATCACGCCTTGCGCATCCAGCCTCAAAAAAGGCACAGTAATACCCTATGCGTTCTTACAACTTTTTTATTATACTCCAACTATTTCCTGTTTGGAAGTAATAGCACTCATGTTTTTTTATTAAAATTCGATAAATACTATCCTTTTACAGTTTTTCTTTCATTGTTTTAAATATAAATTTCTTGCTTATGTAGTAATTGAGAAATATTACCAGCACCGATGTAAATGCTTTCACACCCATCGCCCAGAGCTTCAGCACATCCACCAGCAGGAATATGAGTGCCTCCTCCACTATCAGTGTGAACACTCTGCTCACATAGAATGATATAAGCTCCCTGATAAACTCTCCCACGGTCTCTGACGCCGTATGGAATACCGATTTTCTATTTGTCACAAATGACACAAAGTTGTACAGTATCCACGCCAGCAGATTTGCCCTGACTGGGTCTATTCCACATTTGTACATGAAAATCCAGGCTGAACCCAGATTCACTATCCCCACTACGATTCCCCACAGGATATAAATATATATCTCCCTTGGGATCTTTTTCATTTTGTCGATCAAAAACATACGACTCCCTCTCGCCCTGTTATCTTCTCTTATGTAACACCCCACTGTCTTGAACATCAGCTCATTGATCACCACCTTTGGCGAGAGCTGATACTGCCTCATCTGGCTATGTCAAGCCCCGCCAGCAGATCCGCCTCATCAGGGAAATCCCTCTCTATACGGTCACACAGCTTTCTGTTGAACTCAAGTCTCTTCTGATAGTTGAATTTCAATATATTCTTATATCCCCATATGTGTGTGAACATATCCTGTCCCTCAATATCTACTGCCTCAGGGAAAAATGATGACACTTCGACACCCTTCTGCCGTGCACACAAGGCCAGCATCCTCTGTTCCGCAAATACCATATGGCACAGATTCTCCTCTTTCTCAAGGCAGTTTTCCATAAACTCCACTGCTTTGTCCACATAATAATTCTTAAACTCATTGTCACGGATATACAACATGCAAGTATTTACCGCCGGTTCATCCCAGTTCCAGTCGGGATCAAATGTATAAGAATCATTCATATTGAAAAAACTCCTGTCAGGATACACATCAGGATAAAGCCCCTCCCTGTGTATAGCACATACATCTGTTCCATCTATATATCCGGATATATTTTTCCAGACTATGAGATCCATATCCACCATGACAGCGGGCATATCCACCTGTCTCAGCGCATATAGTTTCCCCGCAGCCCAGAACACCCGGGGCGGTACACTGTCCGGAACGTGGATCTCCTTCAACCCGCCGTTCCATATATCAGAAAGTCCATTTTTCTCTATAAAATCAATGGCCCTGGAATCACCGTACATGGTGACAGGGCCATTATTCTTTCTCCACATGAGAGCTGACAGGATCATGGTCAGAAGCTCATAATCCTGCATATCATATGTTATTCTATCATTATTCTGAAAAAACGGAGCAGTCCACAATGTATGAAATCCTTTTATCTCTGCCATAAATCCTCCGTCTAACGTCTTGTATCGCATCAGATAAGATCAAGTCCATATCCAAATGCCGCATTGCCACCGATCCTTCTGGCCGGTCTCCTGTGTCTGTTTATGAGCTGCCACTGAGCTGGAAACTCTTCGTGTATTGCAGGCTTTTTATTTACAGAAAAATCTTCTTTTTGCTGTTGCTGCAATGTGGAATCTCTATGTGGCATAGCCTGGACACCTTGAAGGGCTGACATTGAAGCGTCTCTCCACTGGCTTCCGCCCAGCATATACCGCTGACTTCCTGAGAGCCACGCAAAACCTCGCTGGCTGCCTAGCAGCACTCTCATACCACTTCCGCCTAACATATATCTCTGACTGCCTGTAAGCCACCCGAATCCCCGCTGGCTGCCTAGCAGCACTCTCATACCGCTTCCGCCTGACATATATCTCTGACTGCCTGTAAGCCATCTGAATCCCCGCTGGCTGCCTAGCAGCATTCTCATGCCACTTCCGCCTAACATATATCTCTGACTGCCTGTAAGCCATCCGAGTCCTCGCTGGCTGCCTAGCAGCATTCTCATTCCGCTTCCGCCTGACATATATCTCTGGCTTCCCGTAAGCCATCCGAATCCTCGCTGGCTGCCAAACAGCATTCTCATACCACTTCCGCCTGACATATATCGCTGGCTGCCTGTAAGCCATCCGAATCCTTGCTGACTGCCAGGAAGCATCCTGAATCCGCCCTGGCTGCCGAACAGTTCTCTCATACGGCTTCCGTTCCAGACAAATCTTCCGCTTCCGGCTGGCGATGCCGATGAACCTGTATGGCTTCCCGCAACCCCACATTTGCCATCTGGGTGCTGCTTACATCCAAGCTCCTCATAACGGTCTTCAAACGGTATAAGCTCGCCGCCGCCAAACTCCACACTGTACGGTCTTCCATCCAGCATGATGAATGTTCTGTACGGATACAGCCCATTGCCCCTGGATACAAACTTCATATATACCGGAAGCCCACACTCAAGTCTGTGAAATCTGTAAGCCTGGGATATCGTGGTTTTGACAAAATATCCCCCTGATGGAAGAGGATACGCAAGTCTCCTGTTGATATCCTCATCCCATTCAATATATACATAGAATTCTCCGGTCTGTGCATTATAATTGCGCAGATCGAAAAACACTCTGCCCGCTGTCATGGGCAGCATCCTTGTTATTCTGTTATCATATGTAAACTGATCTTCATCAGTACCCCTATCTAACGACGAATATATGTAACCCACACACACAATCTCCATTCCCAAACTAGCCAGTTTTCACATACTATCCGACCAATTGCTTTATACTATGTATGGTACTCTATTTTCACATATAATTCAATTTATTTAAACAATAATAAATCATCTTTACCAGACATTTTTTATTGTCCAAATGTAAGCACGTAATATCTCACGAAACCTTCTTTGTCGTTATCAAGTGCAATAAATACCGCAGCACCTATTGTCTTGTATGATGTACTGAGCATATTCCTGTCATGGGCAGTAGATTTTGTCCATGCTCTGAAAGCCAGATCTCCTGAACTGAAACCACATGCCAGATTCTCGCCGAAAAGCTCATACATAGACTTTGTACACAATGTTCCATTTGGTCTTGTGTGGTCGTATGTGTTGCTTATCTCCTTGGCTCTTGTTGTTGCTGTCTCAGTCAGTGAGGTTGATATCTTGAGCGGTGAAAGTCCGTTGTCTATACGATACTGATTTACTTCCTGCATCAGAGCCTGTGCTTCCTGAAGCTCATAATATCCGTACACACTTGTAGTTCTTCCATTGCCAAGGTCTATGCTGTAATTTCTCTTTACTGACAGGTCATATTCTTTCTTGTAGACAATGCCATATCCATTTACGTATGCAATATATCCGTTTGATGTCTTGTACACACCGGCTTTTGTCACTCTTCTTCCATAGCCGTCAAAATAATAGCTGGACTTACCAATCTTTCTTATTGTTCTTGTTATAGCCTTCCATTTGCCGCCCTGGAATGTATAGCCCTTTTTAGTTGAAGAGTCATAACATATGGTTGCTATTCCTTTGTTGTTGAAATAGTAATTTGTGCTTCCGACTGCCTTCCATACCTGTTTTTTCTGAACCCACTTATTCTTGCTGTAGTTCAGTTCAAAATATGTCTTTATTCCGTTTTTGCTTATGTACTTGGCTGTCACGTATCCTGCGCTGCTTACATAGTAATAGTCAGTTGTTGACGCCTTCTTCCAGCCCTTTGCCAGAGCTCTTACACCATCTTTATTATAGAAGTAATACTTTGTTCCATTCAGTTTCTCAAGCTTGTTTCTTACTTTTACATATCCCTTTGTCTTTGCTGAGTATGTATATAAAGTTCTTGCTGAGATATTGTACACTGTCGTACCCACGCCGTACTTGTTGATATATATCAGTTTGCTTCCTGTATTTATCCAGATGTTCTTGCTTGACACCCACAGCTTTTTGGATGAATTGTATGCAGATGCAACGTACAGCTTGTTTGATCTGTAAACCTTTCTTATAACAGTTCCATTTGTTCCGACATACATATATGTTCCGTCTTCCGGACTATACCAACCCTGCTTCGTAGTCTTCTTTGACTGGGAATTGAAGTAATAATTCTTTCCGTCGCTCATCGCAACCATCTGATTTCTTGCAGCCACAAATTTCTTGCTGCTGTTTAACACAGAAGCCTTCTTTGTTGTTCTGTCATATACGGTGGTACATATTCCATATTTGTTGAAATAGTAATCCTTCTTATCTACAGTCTGCCATGAGTTAGTGTACTTCTTCCACATAAGTCCACTCTTCTGGTAGCTGTACATGTTGATGATGCTTCCTGAACGCACAAACTTCTTTGTAACCCTGCTGTTCTTTGATACATAGTATTTGTTTGCTGAATCAGTTACATACCAACCCTCCTTGCTTACCTGCACACCATTTGCATTGAACACATATACATATCCGTCCTTAAGCACAAATGCAAGATTGCTTGCCTTTGTCTTTCTGCCGCTTCTGTACAGACTCAGCACCTTTGTAGTTGTGTTGTAAGACTCAGTTACATGACCAGCATTGCTTATGCGCAGATCCTCATCATTCACGCTTATCCAGCCAGGTGTGGTGTATGCAACACCTTCTTTATAATATCTGAAGTATCCATCGCTATCCAGGATAACTCCTGTCTTATCCGCATCTGTAGAAGTTGCCAGCACTGCTGCGCCAGCGCCCTGAGCCTCATCGGCACGAGTGATCACATTTGCCGAAAAGATAACCGCCACAGTAAGAACAGCAGCTATCACACTGACCATGATCTTCTTCATAGCCGTGCGGCTTTCCGCATTATCTTTCTTCATAGACATACATATGTCCTCCTTATGATATTAATGGAGCGGGGCGCATTTTTAGGCACTTCGTGCGGCGCCCGCGTCATCATAAGGAATCCCCCGCTTACGCGGGTCCCCCTTATGATAT
>JAEDGW010000211.1 GCA_016297325.1 Coprococcus sp.
GTGTATATAGAGAGCGTGTATTTAGAGTGTATGTATATATAGTGTATGCTTGAGAAAGAATGGTATGATTTTTAGGTGCGGTACAAAACAACATAATTGAATGAAGATGTTAAAGATTTTATAATTTTTTATTGGAATGTTGAAATACAAAATAATATATATTATCCTGTTTGTCGTAATGATGAAAAGTGCATTACGGATATCTAAGATTTCATATATCCAAAAAGGGAAGCGAATATTCATGAACCAGTCCTAGAATAAAAGGAGATAAGCGATGGAAAAATATTATATAGTTAAAACAATAGATGGTGATTATGCAAATCTTGTTGATGAGAAAGATCCGAGCGGAGAGACGAAGCTTGTGGCAAGGGCCCTTCTTCCTGAAAACATACAGGAGGGTACCAGGCTCCATTATGCGTTTTTACAGTATGAGATAGCAGATTAAAAATTCGTACAGGAGTGCAGGCAAAATGCGCAGACAGAAATTATATTTTGCGCAGGCGGAAAGTGCATTTTGAGTCTTTACAAATAATTACACTTGTGTTATTCTACCAGAGGTCAACTGACACTTAGTTTGAGGAAGCCTAGACCTCTTGCCCGGTGTCAGCCATGTATATTTATTTTATAGGAGGATTGTTATTATGATAACAAAAGAGCAGAAGCAGGAAATTATCGCTAAGTACGGCAAGGATGCAAACGACACAGGTTCAACAGAGGTTCAGATCGCACTTCTTACAGCAAGAATCAACGACCTCAACGGACATTTCAAGGCTAATCCAAAGGATCATCACTCAAACCGTGGTCTTCTTAAGATGGTTGGTCAGAGAAGAAACCTTCTTGCATACCTCAAGAGCAAGGATATCGAGGCATACAGAAAGCTCATCGAGAGTCTTGGACTTAGAAAGTAATTTCTATCAGAGCCTTAATACGATAACAATTATGGGAATCATGTGGAGACACATGGTTCCTTTTTCGTTGTTCTGATACGGTTTCTTGTAAGTACAAGCAGCATAAATGAAGGAAGATCCCACAACAAACAGCATAAACAAAGGTGTTTGGATATTGTATTTTTTATATTCGTATGCTAAAATTTAAAAGATTGTGGAATGACATATCGAGACTTCTATAAAAGATATCATGTATGACCGAGGCATGAAGATAAAATCATGATGGTGTATGGTGTTTTTTATAGTTGTTTCGACGTCATCCACAATACAAAAATATTATTCAAGGAGATTTTGAGATGAGTAAGGAATTCAAGAGATACCAGAAAGAGATCGCTGGCAGAGTGCTCACTGTCGATATAGGCAGAGTAGCTGCACAGGCGAACGGTGCTGCATTTATCAAGTACGGTGACACAACAGTGCTTTCAACATGTACAGCTTCAGAGAAGCCAAGAGACGGAATCGATTTCTTCCCACTTTCAGTAGAGTACGAGGAGAAGTTATATTCAGTTGGAAAGATACCTGGAGGATTCAACAAGAGAGAGGGTAAGGCATCAGAGAACGCTGTCCTTACATCACGTGTAATCGACAGACCTATGAGACCTCTTTTCCCTAAGGACTATAGAAATGACGTAACACTTAACAACCTCGTTATGTCAGTTGACCCTGAGTGCAGACCAGAGCTGGTTGCAATGCTCGGATCATCTATCGCAACATGTATATCAGACGTTCCATTTGACGGACCATGTGCCATGACACAGGTAGGTCTCATCGATGGCGAGTTCATTATCAACCCAACACAGAAGCAGTGGGATGAGGGTGATCTGAAGCTCACAGTTGCATCTACAGCACAGAAAGTTATCATGATCGAGGCTGGTGCAAACATAGTACCAGAGACCAAGATGATCGAGGCTATATACATGGCTCACGATATCAACCAGGACATCATCGCATTTATCAATGAGATAGTTGCTGAGGTTGGTAAGCCAAAGCATTCATATGTAAGCTGTGCAGTTCCAGAGGAACTCTTCGCAGCTATCAAGGAGATCGTTCCTCCAGCAGCTATGGAGGAGGCTGTATTCTCAGATGAGAAGCAGGTTCGTGAGGAGAACATCAGACAGATCACAGAGAAGCTTGAGGAGGCATTTGCAGACAACGAGGAGTGGCTTGCGGTACTTCCAGACGCTATATACCAGTATCAGAAGAAGACTGTAAGAAAGATGATTCTCAAGGATCACAAGAGACCTGATGGACGAGCTATCAATCAGATCAGACCACTTGCTGCTGAGGTGGATATCATTCCTAGAGTTCACGGTTCAGCTATGTTTACAAGAGGACAGACACAGATCTGTAACGTATGTACACTTGCTCCACTTTCTGAGATACAGAGAGTTGACGGACTTGATGAGAACGTTACATCAAAGAGATATATGCACCACTATAACTTCCCTGCTTACTCGGTAGGAGAGACAAAGGTTTCAAGAGGACCAGGACGTAGAGAGATCGGACATGGCGCACTTGCTGAGAGAGCACTTCTTCCAGTGCTTCCAAGCGAGGAGGAGTTCCCATATGCTATCAGAACTGTATCAGAGACATTTGAGTCAAACGGTTCTACTTCAATGGCGTCAACATGTTCATCATGTATGTCACTTATGGC
>JAEDGW010000212.1 GCA_016297325.1 Coprococcus sp.
TGATCTGCTCCTGATTCTCGCATCTCTCGTCTACCCTGACAGGTCCCTCGTACACAACCTTATTCGCATCCGTCTCATATCTTACATTCACGCCAAATGTACTGCTGCCCTCAAGTGCAAAATACTTATATCCGATGAGTGTTCCATCCTCTATCTCCGCGATAAATCTATCCTCGCCCTTGTTTGTCACATTTGGAAATTCTGTCGTGTATATACTGTTTGAGCCATGCGGCATATGTCCATTTGTCAGGTTACATGCTATCACCGCCGGATACGAACCATCTGCCACAAGAGGTCCATCGTTCAGACCGCAGCTCGTAACCTCCACCTGGTCTATATGTCCATCCGCAGCTATATATATCTTCTCGGCACATGCCTGCCTGCTGTAGTCTGACTTGTGCGTGAGTCTGTGATAGAACACATACCACTGGCCATCTATGCACTCTATACTTCCGTGCGTGGTTCCGGTCATATTCAGCTTGTTCTCGAAACTTCTTCCCTTATATCCCACATCGCCATTTGACACTATAGTACCGCCAAATGTAAATCCGTGATCCGGATAATCGCTCACTGCATAGCACAGCTCATGGTTCTGCCATGACGAATAAACAAAATAGTATTTATCTCCCACCTTTCTCATGGACGAACCCTCGAAAAATGGATGCTCCTCAAATGATGTTCCCTTCACAGCGTAAGGGATGATGTGCTTCGGTTCCTCCTTGACCGTCAGCATATCGTCCTCAAGCACCACCATGATCGGTCCCATGATGCTGTCCTTGTAGCTAAGTATCTCATCCTTTGTTCTTCCAAACATAGATACCTCATCATCCAGCCTGCCATTTGTCAGGAAATCAGGCTCCTCCTCGTATCCGTACTGGGTGCCGTAGAATATCCTGATGGTTCCGTCATCATTCATGGCTGCCGGATCAAAGCAAATGTACTTCTTCATCACAGTGCCGTCCTTGTAATGCACATGGCCAAGATATTCGTATTTGCCCGCCGGCGTATCACACACAGCCACACTGATCGGACCTGTGTATCCACCGTAACCGTAGTCACCGCCCATACAATAATACAGATAATATCTGCCATCATTCCCCCTCACAACATCTGGTGCGTACATATACTTCAGCTCCGGGTATGCCGGATCCTGGCTTGCCCTGTATGTAATGCCCTCGCATCGCCAGCTTGTCAGATCTTTTACCGGCGCGGAGTACACCACATAATTCTGCATACAGAACGTGTAACCGCCCTCCTTATCGTGAGATCCATAATGATAAACCCTGTCGCCCCATACATGCGGCTCGCCGTCCGGTATGTACTCATTCAGCGGCAAAAAGGGATTGTAAACCTGCCTGTTCATATATCTTCTCCTTCTTATATCAATTTTTTTCTGTTTCCCTAAAACAATAAATCCCCAACATGATCCGCGTCATCTACAGACATGTTGGGTTCTCATATTTACAAGTATATTTAATAGAACTTTTTTAGTCAACCAGCACTTATAAAAAAGGCTGCATCTGCTCGCAGAGTTTCTTCTCAAGCTCTATGAGTCTCTTCGTCTTATCCTTCGCCCTGTCATCCGCCGCCTTATATTCGTTTAGATATTTATTCAGCGACTTCACACCCATATTGCAGCCATCCGTCATAAGCTCCGCTATGGTATTGTCCGACTCATCCACTATGAGTTTCACATTTGTCTTGATCCAGGACATGCTCTTGGCTATTGGATTTGGATCCTTGCCATCGTCATGGTACTCATCCAGCAGCTTCCGTATCTCCTGTTTTATTGCGTTGTGCTCCTCCTTACATTCTATAAGTATCTTCTTCATCTTCGCCGCATGCACATACCCAAGCACCTCATCAATAGACGAAACACCCATCTTGATCCCGGCATCACATTCCCTGAGCAGCTTTATTGTGTCTGGTGATATCATCTCATATACCTCCTTAGCCTGTATATGAGTATGTTACCCGGTATTTGAAAATTATATACTCTGCTAAACAATCCTTTTTGGAGAGTTTCCTCATATGTATAGACAAGGCTTTCATAAATGTTACAATCCATCTAAATCAACAAATGAAAGGATCGTTAAAGGGGGCTATTTTATGAACACATTTATACATCAGCCATCAACAAAATCACTTCTTGACGAACTTGATAATGGTATTGATGATATGGAGTCTGGGAACGAAGCTTCTATTGATGATGCATATAGAATAGTTACCGACATGGTGAATCAATATAAACTTAAAAGAATATAAAGTCATAATTACGAATGAAGCACTCCATGACATAATCGACATTGAAATATATATATTATGCCAATTTGGAGATAACCAACAACAAAAGTTTCATAATCAAATATTCAACGAAATATCTGATCTTTCATTATCTGCTTTTGCTTATTCTAACTATTCTTGCAAATCAAAAA
Source organism: Coprococcus sp. (assembly GCA_016297325.1). Lineage (GTDB taxonomy): Bacteria > Bacillota > Clostridia > Lachnospirales > Lachnospiraceae > Coprococcus. The sequence goes on from JAEDGW010000212.1 coordinate 2,436, forward strand.
AATTATTACTATCCAGACTAACATTGAACAAACCTCCACAACACAATTGACACCCCACCCCATAATCTTTATACTGTTATTACAAACGTAGTATTAAAGGAGTATCATCTATGAAACACATTCCCCAGATTTCCGAAGCTGAATATGAAGTTATGAAGGTT
>JAEDGW010000213.1 GCA_016297325.1 Coprococcus sp.
CCGCTCACATCAACTGCCATATCTGAGCCGTATACGATTGCTGTTCCCATATGACATGCCTCATGAGCAAAGTCACCACAGATGCTGCCATCTAACGCACTTCCGCATCTCTGGCTGTAAAGCATGAGGACGGAATCTCTGTACACATCTCCATACACATCATTTCCAATAGGGAACTCAAAGGACTCAGAGCCTGTATCAAGCACTATCTTGTATGTTCCTGACTGAAATCTACAATGGCGAATTTGTCATCCGCACCGGAATCATACTTTCTGTCACCGATTGTTCCCTGCAAAACAGACTTTCCTGTCTTCACATCCAAAACGTCAAAGCTTGTAGCAGCCTCCTCTGTTATGGTTGCAAGCTTTTTGCTGTCAGGCTTGTAGCCCAGCTGATTTATATTGACCTTCATGGCCTCCGGGAGAGCCTCTATCGTCATTGCCTTTGAAGCATCAACTACGGTAAGCTTCACATTGTCAAAGTATACCTGATGAGGTGTTCCATCCTCGCCATAATCAAAATGTCCAAGGTTCATGCAAAGTCTTGGGGCCGGGTCCGACTCCTCCTGCATTGTAAATTCCTTTGAAACGTGCATAGTCTCAGCTCCAACGGTAATCTCATCCATAACATATGCATGATAATCTCCGCCATTTATCTGTATTCTGTACTCAAGACCTCTTTCCACAGTACTTCTGACGTCAAAGGAAAGCTCGTACACACAATCCTGATTTAACGCAAAGCCGTCATAGTATACCTGGTTTGCATAGTTTAAGTTTCCTGACTTCTTTACATCAAGAACAAGCTCTCCTCCTGTGGCAGAAAGCTCACAGTCTCCTCCATTCATGTACGTTGCACAGCCCCCTACACTGTCATCGTCAAATGTAAGATCAATAAGTACATCTCCTGTATTAACATTGTTTTCTTCCTTAGGCTCCTCGGTAGCCTCTGTCACAGTCTCCGTAGTAGCCGTTGACTCTGTCTCAGTAGCTTCTGTAGCCTGTGTTGTACTTTCTGTTGTAGTCTCCACGTTCTTTTCGTTACCGCCGCAGCCAAACAGCATGGACACAGCCATTGCCGATGCAAGAGTTGCCGCCAGCAGCTTTTTCATCTTTGCCATTTTTAACCCTCCATAAACCTTAAAATCTCCTTAAAGGACATGTTACCCCCGAAAATATCAAGGGCACTTCCTATTGTCACATCCACCCTGCCGTTTCCAAGCTCCTTAAGAGCTGCAAGGTCGTCAAAGGATGCTACGCCTCCCGCATAGGTCGTAGGTATACCTGCCCAGCTTCCAAGCAAGGCCGCCACACCGGTCTCTATGCCCGACGCCTTTCCCTCCACATCAACAGCATGAATGAGATATTCATCACAATATTCTGCCAGCATATCAAGGGTCTTTCTGTTCATCCTTACATCTGTAAATTTCTGCCATCTGTCCGTTACGATGTAATACTCCCCATCCCTTTTCCTGCATGACAAATCCAGCACCAGATGTTCCCTTCCAACGGCACCGGAAAGTGCTTTTAGATTGTTGTAATTGATCTGGCCATCCCTGAACACATAGGATGTTGCAATTACATGAGAGGCTCCCATCTGAATGAACATAGGAGCATTGTCTGCATTTACGCCTCCTCCAATCTGAAGTCCTCCCGGGTATGTGCTGAGGGCAAGCTCAGCCTGTCTCATATCCTCCCGGTAATAGGGACTGTCTGCGGGATTTAAGAGGATAATATGACCGCCCACAAGCCCATAGCTCTTATAAAGCTCAGCAAAAAAGCTGCCGTCCTGCTGTGACACAAAGTTTTCCTCAGCCTTATCTCCCAGGTCCTTTAGTGTGCCTCCGACTATCTGCTTTATCTGTCCGTTATGTATATCTATGCATGGTCTGAATCTCATATCCATATATCTCCCGCGATTCTACTTGTATAGGAAAAATTCCCCTACTATGTGACATTTGCCCATACAAAATTTATTTTAACATACAAACAGGAAATATGACACAATAAAAAATCTTAATGTTTATAAATCTCTATTTGATTACAGAGGCAAAAAGCTTTACAATAACAGTAATTACGTGCAAATGAAAGGAAGGGGAACGAACACATGAATTACTCACTTAAGGCGGAGCTTGACAACTGCTATTCCTACGCCGACTCCTTCGACAATGATGGATACGGAGCAAAGAGCAAATGTGGCATTAAAACAAGAGAGATGGTACAGTTTGATCTATTGCAGTTTCTTGCATATTTGTCCAGTCAGGAGCCTGCCGAGCTCAACATAGAGATACAGTTTATCAGAGAATATCTGAACCAGCATTTTACAACGGAGAAGTTCCGTATGTTTAAATACGAGCGTACAACCGGCGATTTTGCTACTACTCCGCCGCGCTCACTTACATATTTTGCCCAGGGAGATCTGGCAAAATCCAAGCTAAGTCCAAACGCAGTCTTTCGTTCAAGAGATTACCTGAGAACCTTCAAGCTTATAGGCCAGGAGTTCATCGCCTGCAATAAGCATGTGGATGACGCAGAGATTTCAAGACTTACAGGCTACTG
>JAEDGW010000082.1 GCA_016297325.1 Coprococcus sp.
AAAGCAATTAATTAACATGTGATGGAGGGTTTAGACTGATTATGAAGGCTACAGGAATAGTGAGGCGTATTGATGACCTCGGCAGGATCGTAGTACCCAAGGAGATAAGAAAAGTCCTCAGGATCCGTGAGGGCGACCCACTTGAGATCTTCACGGGGAAAGAGGGTGAGGTGGTGCTCAAGAAGTATTCACCCATGGCTGATCTCACGGAATTTGCACAGCAGTATGTGGAGGCCATATCGCAGAGCCTGGGACTGCCGGTGGCGATCACTGACAGGGATACGGTGATAGCGGTTGCGGGTATGCCAAAGAAGGATCTGCTCGGCAAGGAGCTGCACAGAGACCTTGAAAGCGTGATAAATGACAGAGGAGCTGTGGTTGCCCGTAAGGACGAACAGAAATTTGTCCGTATCACGGACTCGGATCCTGAGTGTGAGGGACAGGTGATCCAGACGATCATATCTGAGGGAGATGCGGTCGGCGCAGTTGTGGTCATTGTGAAGGACAGAGGCCGCAGAATAGGCGAAATAGAGCAAAAAGCGGCGGTCATAGCGGCCACTTTTCTGGGAAAACAGATGGAAGGATAGCATCCTTGGCTAATATCTTGCAAAAAGTAAGTAAAATCAAGGGGTTTCAGCCTTGAAATCCCTGATTTTCCTTGACAAATATAGCCATTTTAGGTATAACTATACATGTTGAGCTCACAGTTTTTTGCTTTCAGCAGTTGAAGGCATAGTGGAGAGCCGTTTATTTATTTAAAGGAGGAATTTTCTGATGAATAAGACAGAATTAGTTGCAGCAATCGCTGAGAAGACAGAATTATCAAAGAAGGACGCTGAGGCAGCATTAAAGGCTTTCACAGACGTTGTAGCAGACGAGTTAAAGAAAGGTGAGAAGATTCAGTTAGTTGGATTTGGTACATTTGAGGTATCAGAGAGACCAGCTAGAGAGGGAAGAAACCCAAGAACTGGCGAGACAATGACAATCGCAGCTTCAAAGGCTCCTAAGTTCAAGGCTGGAAAGGCATTAAAGGATTCAATCAACTAATCTTTAAAGGTTTGGTATGAGACTTGATAAATACCTTAAGGTATCGAGAATTATTAAGCGCAGAACCGTGGCGAACGAGGCGTGCGACGCAGGAAGAGTCATGGTGAACGACAAGGTGGCAAAGGCGGGAACAGACGTCAAGGTTGGAGATGTTATCGAGATAGCATTTGGCAACAAGACAGTGAAGGTCAGAGTTACCATGATTGCGGATTCCACCAAGAAGGAAGATGCAAAAGAGATGTTCGAATATGTGTAACTGTCAGGTTACAGGAATGTATATAAATATGCCGGAATATACGAAAGTTATTCCGGCATATTTTTTTTGCTGTGTTCATATAGTTTATTAAATAGCTTGAGAAGGTTTCTTAACATGGGTGAATTGGGGAGTAAGACGAAGTCACACAAACTGACTATGGACAACCGGGGAAGTGCATCCATGACCGGGATAGTGAAGGTGATATCCATAGATCCTGATCTCGTTCTTCTGGTCACTGAACAGGGAAAACTCAAGATAACCGGCAAGAATATGCAGGCGAATACTTTGGACCTTGACAAGGGAATATTGGAGCTTTCGGGGAACTTCAACACGGTGGCGTACTCGGGCGACAAGGACGGAGGTCTGTCACTCAAGGGGCTGTTCAAATGATAAGCGATATGGTGAGGCAGCAGGTCACGGGATATATGGCATTTGTATGTGCCGGTGCGATGTCGGGCGCTGCGGGAGCATTTGTGAACATACTTGTGAAAGCCATGAGAAAGCACAGGATAGCCGTGTGGGTATGTGATTTGGTGTTTTGGTTGGCATTAAGTGTGGTAATAATCGGTGTCAATTATATGTACTGCGATGGAGTTATACGCTTATATATTTTTTTAGGATTTTTTTCAGGTTTTTTACTTTTGTTTTGCACAATAAATTGGGTTCTGTCGAAAATTGTGAACTACATATTGTATCGGAGAAGAAAAGATTTGGAAAATGTGAAAATGTGAGAGCAAAAAGTGCGTTGACATAATTAGTCTTAAATAGTAAAATTATGTCAATATGTTCGTTTGAGTACGATTTTTTTGTATATTATTACAAGAAACAACGTAAATACTATAATGATTGGGGAGTTCTTGATGAGCAATAGTGTCAGCAGACAGAGTAAGAAAAAGAAGAATACTAAGATAACGACCAGAATGGGTATGATCATAGTCATCGGTTGTCTTGCACTGCTGGCAGTGGTGGTTATATACAAGGCGCAGGATTTGAAGAGCCAGAAGCAGAACCTTCAGGTTCAGGCTGCAGAGCTGCAAGATCAGCTTGAGGAAGCCAAGCAGGATTACAAGAAGCTTGAGGAGCGCGAGAAGTATATGAAGACAGATGAATATGTGGAGGATGTGGCAAGATCACAGCTTGGTCTGGTATATCCTGATGAGATCGTGGTGAAGCCGGAGGAGAACTAGACATATATGAGTTTAGTTGTGACAACCGGTAGAATAAGATCAGAATAAAGCGGATGCTGATTTCAGCATTCGCCTTTTTTTTGCCCTCACAGCATCTATACTTCATCTCACTATTATCGTGCCGGATGGCAGACTGATGTACCGTACCCTGGTTCATGGCAGGAGCCTTCCGGTATACCATGAGACTAGGGAGGCTGGAGAATGCAGAAATTTGTAGAGAGATGTGTGAGGGGATTGGGACTTGCCGGACTGTGTGTGGCCGGGGGAGCCTGTATGATGTGGGGATTTGCGCCGGCGGCTATACCGGTATATGTGATAAGTGCATCCCTGTGCGGGCTTGTGCTATTGCCGTATATATGTGTTGCCGTGGGACTTGTGCTTGTCACCACAGGGATACTTCCTGTCATGTATGCCTGGGACAGCCCTGTGCCTGGGATTTACTATGCCGGAGAGCAGGTGTGTGAGAAATACCTTATACTTCTCACATTTACAATGATCATGACAAAAGCCATCTGGCTGAAAAAAGCACGGCATGGAAATGCGGCTGGTGTGACAGTGGGGCCGTGGATCATGACCTGTGCAGCTATAATGACTGTTGTCTCAAATATTGGTACATATATAGACAGGCCTATATACGGACTGGCCGGCGGACTGGCGGAGGCACTTGCCTGTGTCTGCCTATATAACATAATGAAGCCTGGACTGGGAATCCTCATACGAAACAGCGGTATAGGAGCCACGTCTGCATCTGATGGAAAATATGATTCCAATCAGGTGATGATAAGCATCCTGCTCATGGTGTGCATGTGTCTGTGGATATTGCCGGGGAATGTGTATCACGGACTCAATATAATGCTCATGGCCGGACTTGTGATACTGCTTGGCACGATCAGACTTGGCGGGGCTGCGTATGGTTTTGGAGTGGCATTCATAGTCGGTGGCATAAATGCTGTGAAGACGCAGCAGAGCGAGTGGATGCTCTGGATGCTTTTGCTGACGCTGGTGATGCTGATAGGAAGTGCTCTTGCAGGGCGAAAGAAACTGGTCATGGCGCTGTTTTATGTGATAGGCGTGGGGCTTGCGACATTTGCCGGTGGAACGCTTCCACATGGAGGAGTGGAACTTGTCATGTATCTTGTGGATATGATGGTTCCGTTTGCAGTATTTGCTGTGGTGCCGCATATGGCGGTGCTTGATATGCCGGCGGGGGAGCGTCAGATGGGATGTGTTCAGGCGGCCGCCACGGAGATGAACAGGCTCACCATGGCGAAGATGGAGGATATGGCAAATACATTCAGGAGACTTGACTACACATTTGCCGGGAGCGATGACCCGGGGATAAGCCTTGGCCAGGTCGGAGATCTGGTGGAGGGATTCAGAGACCAGATAGGCAGGATAGGCGAGGCGCATGAGTTGGCAGATGAGAGGCTTGCCGACAAATTGAAATCCATGGGGATGGAGGATGTGAGCATCTCTGTTCTGGCGGATACAAGTGGAAGAAACAGATATTATGTGGCGGGGAGGACCAGAGGTGAGGGTATGATACTGTCACGCCAGGTGGCGGAACTTCTCAGCGCACATTTTGGCAGAAATATAAGGGCGGGGATGAATTCCCCGAGTCTATTCTTTGACGAGTACAGATCGGCGGAATATGAGGAGTGCGCTTCGTACAGGTGTAGATATCACGTGAGGAGGATAAAAAAGTGCGGCTCACCCGTCTCGGGGGACAACTTCTCCATCAGGGAGTATGAGGACGGCCGCCTTGTGATGATGCTGTCGGATGGGATGGGAAGCGGGAGTCTGGCATCCTGCGAGAGCTGTATGATGCTGGATACCATGGAGGAGATGCTGGAGGCCGGATTTGCACCGGAGTACAGCATATCATTTGCAAATAACTGTATGTCCAGAAGGAATAAGGGCAGGACGTTTACCACATTTGACATGGCTGTGATAGATATGTATGACGGAGTTTTAAGGAGCTACAAGCAGGGGGCTGCGGTCACATATATCGTGAGACCGGGAGATGATGACAACAGGCTTGAGACCATAACGAGCACGACGCTGCCGGTTGGGGTGCTTGATGAGGCGGACTGCGATGAGATGGAGCTGAAACTTGCCGCAGGCGATGCGGTCGTGATGATCAGCGATGGGATATCGGATATGGATGATGATGACCGGATGGAGGACATACTGAAAAATATACGGATCGGCGACAGCAAAAAGATGGTTGATGAGATACTCGGCGGGATGATAGGAAGAGAGGACGCATATATGCGGGATGACATAACCGTCATGGTGGCTGTGATGGGAAAATCTGAAAATAGTATTAAATATTCATAATTTTTGCGGGAATGAGTGCTCTGATGTGATATTATATATAGAAAAATGGACAGAGACGGAATGGATATTTACAATGGATACTTTTGAGAGACAGGTTCTTGGCTATATAAAAGAATATGATATGTTCGGTGGCGTGCGGCACTGTGTATGCGGAGTGTCTGGCGGCGCCGATTCGGTTAGCCTCCTTACTGTGCTGGCGCGGCACAGGGATGAGCTGGGACTGGAGCTGCATGTCATCCATATAAATCATATGATAAGGGGCGATGATGCGGACTCAGATCAGCATTATGTGGAGGCTCTGTGTGAGGAATACGGAGTGGACTGCGTGTCACATAATATAGATGTACAGAAGATGGCTGCGGATACCGGACTCACCGTGGAGGAGGCCGGAAGAAAAGCGAGATATGACGCATTTGAGCAGACGAGAAGCCGGCTGTCAGATGAGGGCTGTGTGATCGCAGTGGCGCACAACCGCAATGACGTGGCTGAGACGGTTTTGTTCAACATGGCGCGTGGCACCGGACTTGGCGGAGTAAAGGGAATAGTCCCGGTGAGAGATGGCATTGTAAGGCCTCTGCTGTCTAGTGACAGAACGCAGATAGAGGCATATCTTGAGAGAAATAATATAGCGTACTGTACAGACGCCACGAATAACGAGGACGACTATACGAGGAACAGGATAAGGCACAGGGTGCTTCCTGAGCTGTGCCAGATAAATGGACAGGCGGTGGAGCATATATGCTCTATGGCGCAGATCGCATCGGATTATGAGAGACTGGCTGAGGACATGGTATACCGATTTCTTAAAAGCCAGGGCATCGACAGAAGGAAGAGTGAGTGCCGGTGGACTGGGGAAGATTCCGGAAGTCAGAAGTACAGGGTAGACATGGATTCCTTAAAGGCAGAGGATAAGCTTGTACAGGAGCTCGTCATAAGGCAGCTTGTCGGTATGGTCAGCGGGGGGCTGAAGGACATAGGCAAAAGCCATGTCCGTGAGGTCATGAAGCTGTATAATGCGGAGTCTGGAGCCGGGATAGATCTTCCTGGAAACGGCAGGGTGTATGTGGAGTATGGACAGCTTGTATTTGCTGTGGCGTGCGCAGATGAGACAGACCGGGCTGATACTTCGGAGCATTGCAGCAGCGTGGAGCTTGTCTATGGACTTGACAAAATGTACACGGCACCCGGCGGGCAGATGAGAGTCAGAGTCTATGACAGGCCGGCAGGGCTTGATCTCACAAAAAAAGAGTATACGAAGTATCTTGATTATGATAGAATAGATAAGTGTCTGCAATTGCGTACCTACGAAAAGGGTGATCGCATTACAGTCAGTGCGGATGGCGCCAGCAAGAAGGTGAACAGGCTTTTCACTGATGCAAAGGTGCCGGCGGACAGAAGAGTCCGGGTGCCGCTTGTCGCTTCAGGCTCAGATGTCATATGGGTTGTGGGACTTCGCATAGGCGAGGGCTGTAAGGTGACAGACAGTACGAGGATAATAGTAGAATTACAGTATATAAGAGAAGATAACGAGGAGGAACAGCGGTGAAAGAACAGATCGGAGTTATGCTCAGCAGCAGTGAAGTTGAGACAAGGATCAGCGAGATGGCAGCAGCAATTGATAAAGCCTATGAGGGCAAGACAGTGCATTTGATAGGAATCCTTAAGGGAAGTGTATTTTTCCTGTGTGAACTTGCGAAGAGGATGAAGAGTCCTGTAACTATGGATTTCATGTCTGTCAGTAGCTATGGCGACGGCACAAAGTCTTCAGGAATAGTCAAACTGAACAAAGATCTGGATGAGTCGATAGAGGGAAAGGAAGTTATCATAGTTGAGGATATCCTTGATTCAGGAAGAACTCTTTCTTATATTATAAAGCTTCTCGGCGAGAGAAAGCCGGCCAGCCTCGAGGTTATAACACTGCTTGACAAGCCGGAGAGAAGAGTTATACCTGTTGAACTGTATATGACAGGCTTTGAGATCCCTGACAGATTTGTAGTGGGTTATGGTCTGGATTGTGCACAGAAGTACAGAAACCTTCCATATATAGGTGTTATAGAGCAGTAAAAAATATGACGCGGCGGTTTAACATATTGAGAGTTCCGTCCGGTCAGAACAAGGAGAATATATGAACAAGAGAAAATTCAGAAATGGGATGATCATTTATCTGCTGATTCTGATAGTTGCATTTGTTCTTATAAGCAGATGGATGCAGTCGGATACCAACGTGACGACGACATACAGCTATACAGATCTGGCAGAGGATCTGGACGATGGCAAGATCTCAGCCCTGTCTATACAGCAGAATGCGGAGATCCCGACAGCGGTGGTTCAGGTTCAGTTCACGAATGGCAAGCAGCTTGCGTTCTACGCATCAGATGTCAATGATGTGGTGGAGATATACAACAAGTATCAGGCTGAGGTCGATTCGTACAATGCGAATCTGTCAGATGACGCTGACAAGAAGGCTGTGGCAAAGTGCAGCCTTGAGGATGTGGAGAAGACGAGTATATGGAGTGTTATCATTCCGTATGTTCTGGTCATGATAGTCCTCTTATTTATCATGATGATGTTCATGAGATCCGCACAGGGCGGCGGTGGCGGCGGCCAGATGATGAACTTTGGCAAGAGCAGAGCCCGCAAGGCGGATGAGAGTGCCAAGAATGTCACATTTAAGGATGTGGCAGGACTTGAGGAGGAGAAGGAAGATCTGGAAGAGATCGTTACATTCCTGAAGAATCCTCAGAAATTTGTGAAGGTTGGAGCACGTATCCCTAAGGGTGTACTTCTTGTAGGCCCTCCGGGAACAGGTAAGACACTCATGGCAAAGGCCATTGCAGGTGAAGCAGGAGTTCCATTCTTCAGTATATCCGGTTCAGATTTCGTAGAGATGTTCGTCGGTGTCGGTGCATCGAGAGTCAGAGACCTCTTTGCAGAGGCCAAGAAGAATGCTCCTTGTATCGTGTTCATAGATGAGATCGATGCGGTTGCAAGACAGAGAGGCTCAGGACTCGGCGGCGGACACGACGAGAGAGAGCAGACACTCAACCAGCTGCTCGTAGAGATGGATGGATTTGGAGTAAACGAGGGAATCATAGTCCTTGCCGCTACAAACCGTGTAGATATACTTGATAAGGCTATACTTCGTCCGGGTCGATTTGACAGAAAGATCCCTGTAAACAGACCGGATGTGAAGGGCAGAGAAGAGATACTGAAGGTTCATGTGAAGAACAAGCCTCTCGCTGAGGATGTCAACCTTCATGAGATCGCAAGAACGACAGCAGGATTTGCCGGTGCTGATCTGGAGAACCTGATGAATGAATCAGCCATCGCAGCAGCCAAGGCAAACAGGGCATATATCACAAAGGAAGACGTGGACAGATCGTTCATCAAGGTCGGAATCGGCGGAGAGAAGAAGAGCCGTCTCGTTCCTGAGAGTGAGAGAAGGATCACAGCATACCACGAATCAGGTCATGCTATACTGTTCCATCTGCTTCCACATGTGGGACCGGTTCATCTGGTTTCCATCATTCCTACAGGAATGGGTGCCGGTGGATACACCATGCCGCTTCCTGAGAATGACAATGTGTTCATGACCAAGGATAAGATGCTGGATGAGATCAGGGTAAGCCTGGGTGGACGAATTGCCGAGGAGATGATCCTTGACGATATCACGACCGGAGCTTCACAGGATATCAAGGAAGCCAGCAAATATGCCAGAGCTATGGTGACAAAGTACGGTATGTCAGATAAGCTCGGACTCATCAACTATGAGAGCAATGATCAGGAGGAGGTATTCCTCGGCAGAGATCTCGGACACTCAAGAGTGTACAGTGAAGAGGTTGCTGCAGCGATAGACGAAGAGGTTAAGCGAATAGTAGATACATGCTATGCAGAGGCGAGAGCTATTCTTGAGGAGAATATAGATGTTCTCCACAAATGTGCAGCTATCCTTCTTGAGAAGGAAAGGATCGCAAGACCTGAGTTTGAGGCATTGTTCGTAAGAGATAATGATGATACAAAAAAGACAGACGATACTGAGAAAGATGAGGCACAGCCTGAAACAGATACTCAGACAGGTGCGGCATCTGCACAGACAGAGTAATATATAATAAAAAGGCCGATGCCCGCAGATTTCTGCGGGCATTCCTTTTATGAGACATATTGGGGGATATGTGGACTGTCAGGGGTTGAATAATATTTGAGAATAAATCGGACGGGCTTTTATTAGGAAGATAAAGGGAGACAAAAATGAAGATACTAAAAAGAACAATAAACGCACTGGTGCCATGGCTGCTTGCAAACGCCTATCTGCTTGCGAGATGTCCGGCCATCCACATACCACTTCTGCCATTGCTGGTGGTGGTACTTACAGCATTATATGTGGTATTGCTCATCACACCACTGACGGGACTTAAGGATATTCAGACGGACAGCATCCGCAGATGTCAGAGAGGCTGTGAGAATCTGTATGCATTTCTCATAGCGACGGTTATGGCATCGGCAGTCTTGATATGTATGATCGTGGGTGTGATAGATGTAAAGGTCTGGACATGGGATAACTGGGTTCTCTACGTACTGACAGCGGTGGTCGTTCTGGCAGTTCAGTTCTGGGTGGGAATAATCAGGATATATCTGTCATCCAGACAGCTTGGAATAAAGTGGAGGATCATAGGCATACTGTGCGGCATGATCCCTGTAGTACATCTGATAGTCCTGGGTAAGCTGCTAAAGCTTGCGTCATCCGAGGCGAAATTCGAGAACCAGAGGCTCATAACAGACAGGGACCGTCAGGACGGACAGGTGTGTGCCACAAGATATCCTCTCCTCATGGTTCACGGCGTGTTCTTCAGGGATTTCAGATACCTGAATTACTGGGGAAGAATACCGGCTGCTCTTGAGGCAAACGGGGCAAAGATATTCTACGGAAATCATCAGTCCGCAGCGTCCGTGGCGGATTCTGGACAGGAGATAGCAGATCGAATAAAAGAGATCGTGCAGGAGACCGGATGTGGCAAGGTCAATATCATAGCACATTCCAAGGGCGGTCTCGACAGCAGATATGCCATATCGAAGCTTGGGATGGCACCATACGTTGCATCCCTCACCACCATCAACACACCACACAGGGGATGTGAATTTGCGGATTATCTGCTCGGCAAGATACCACAGCCGCAGCAGCAGTCGGTGGCAAATGCGTACAATGCTGCACTTAAGAAGCTTGGAGACACCAACCCGGATTTCATTGCGGCGGTGACGGATCTGACTGCGTCCGCCTGCGCAGAACTCAACAGAACTGTTCCGGATCCTCAGGGAGTGTACATACAGAGTACAGGATCGTGCATGAAGAAGCCTTCCGGCGGACGATTCCCGCTCAATACGACAAATGCATTTGTAAAGTATTTTGACGGTGAGAATGACGGTCTGGTGGGATATGAGTCATTCAAGTGGGGCTCAAACTTCATATATTTAAAGCCTGAGGGCGACCGCGGAATATCACATGGCGATGTCATAGATCTGAACAGGGAGAACATAGATACATTTGATGTGAGAGAATTCTATGTGAACCTTGTGAGTGATCTGAAACGCCGTGGCTACTGATTTATAGTGAGAAATTTAGTAAATGTGAATAAAAAGATGCGTATTTTAAATTGGATTTCAGAATGAAGTTGTGATTTTGCACAATGACATTTGCCAAATAAAAAAATGTTTGGGCAGACTTTTGGCGGGATATGTATATAATAATACTTGTAACCCCCAATACATTATATAGTTTTGGCTACACCCCATAAGTAACAAAATACCTTCTCCAAAGAGGATAGTCGTTCGGTGACTATCCTCTTTAATTTTATATAAAGGTTATAACGGGAAAATGATATGTGCAGTGCGGTGTTTGTTATGTATGAAGCGCATTGTCGGTTAGTTGTTGCTTAATACCTTGAAAAGTATTAAAATAATAGAGTATGTGTATATGCAAGGGAGAGTTTATTATATGGTGGAAAAGAAAACCAACGGACAGAAGATACATGATTATGTGTATAGTGTAAGACCTGTTTTGAATAAGGGTGGACTGTTTGCTGATGGAAGTAAGTATTATGTCAGTCCGCAGGAGCCGAGGGTGGATCAGGAAGTGAAAGTCAGATTCAGAACGACTGCGGATAACGTGGATTCCGTCTACCTCATATATAATGAAGAGAAAGTGGAGATGACAAAGGAGAGCTCAAACAGGATATTTGACTTTTATACTGCTACTATTCCTGCCGGACTTGAGTTCATCAGATACCATTTTGAGATACATTCGGGAAGGGTTACATGCTTTTATGACAAGCTTGGCCCTACAAAACAGAATGATCGTGAATACGATTTCGAGATATGTCCTGGATTTACTGTGCCTGAGTGGGCAAAGGGTGCGGTTTTCTATCAGATATTTGTGGACAGGTTCTGCAATGGAGACAAGTCCAACGATGTGCTGGACAACGAGTATTCCTATATAGGCTCGGGTTCCGTACAGGTGAAGGACTGGAATCAGAGACCGAGCACGATGGACGTGGGAAGATTCTATGGCGGAGATCTCCAGGGCGTTATGGATAAGCTGGATTATCTGCAGGATCTGGGAGTCGATGTAATATATCTGAATCCTATATTTGTCTCACCTTCAAATCACAAGTACGATATACAGGATTATGATTATGTCGATCCTCATTTTGGAAGGATCGTTGACGATGAGGGTGACTGTCTTCCTCCGGGATGCCTTGAGAACAAGCAGTCATCGAGATATATCAACCGAGTTACGAACAAGAAGAATCTTGAGGCCAGCAATCAGCTTTTTGCCGAGCTGGTGGAGGAGATACACAGGCGTGGCATGAAGGTCATCTTGGATGGCGTGTTCAACCACTGCGGTTCATTCAACAAATGGATGGACAGGGAGTGTATATACGAGAA
>JAEDGW010000214.1 GCA_016297325.1 Coprococcus sp.
AGAAGCAGTGCTGTAATCAGATGATATCTTTTCACTTTCTTTTTTCCTTTTTTTCTGTATTCAAATCCGTAACCGACGTAAGGTGTCACGATAAATTGACATGCCCCTGTAACAGATTCCGAGAACTTCATTGTGTTTGTATCATTAATCGTCTCCCTGATCCAGAACGGGATTGTCCCCTTGATGCCGAACCTGATCATGGACGATGTGCCCAGTCTGTAAGCGATGCCGATATCTGCCACAGCAGAAAATCCGACCATGATGATTTCTCTGCCTGCATAGAACCTGGTTCCAGCAAGGGCTGATATGAGGAATCTGTTTCCAATCAGGTGGCGGTATCCAATGGAAAGGTTCAGCCCCCAGAGTGACGGGATGTCATACTCTGCCGACTTTCCGTCTGAGAACTGGAAGAACGGTACTTCACAGAAAAATTCGCCTCCGATGGCAAAAACACAGTCAAGGTAACTGACCGTTGAGGACTCGAGCATGATGGCTGTGGTCATACCCTTATATTCCCTGCCTGAAGCCTGCCACTTACCGAATCCTATGGAAGGGCCGATGTCTATCGAGGAGACAGTCTCTTCTGCAAATGCGGATAGTACTATCACAGCCATCAGCAAGACTGTAATCAGTGACTTTTTTATCTTTTCTCCTGATACGTGAAAACCTAATATCAGGAAAATGGTTACTCACATTTTCTCCATGAAAAAAGTAATGAGCTAGCACATCCTCTCAGGTGACATATCAAAAAAAATAGTATCAATCATGACAGACAGCTGTCAATAAATGCAGCATGACATTTTCCAGATACATGTCTGTTTTTGATACAGATATGCTTTACTTTTAACGCATGGCCAGCGTTGTCATTTTTCATTTATCATGCTGAGAGAACACTCTTTGACAAATCTATCTGTTCTAAGGTTTACAGTAATGCAACTCAGAAAGTTACTGTCTGGTACGATTATCTGCTGTCTTACCATAGCTGCAACTCCAGTCTCTGTTTAAACTGCCACGGTCCGGGTATGACATATTATCCATGAATGAAAGAACCTTCTTATAACTGACTATCGATTCTTCATGTTCTTTTCTGTATAAAGAAAGCGCACAGTAAAGCTTTGAAGGACTGAATGTTACTGAGAAATCAAGGCCATCTGATGCAGCACTGAAGACAGGAGGAGGATTGCCTTCTGTTCTGCATGCATCAAGTATCCCCGTAATACCCGTACCGGATTTCTCAGCCAGTCCAGCCTTATTGAAAGCATTGTAAATAAGAGGATTTATGTACCTTGCCTTATAATGTCATCAAGGATGGACTTGTTCTGGATATACAGTTTGTGGTCATATACTTTTATGGCTCTTCGGGCATAGATGTGGATAGGCTGCAAGCAGTAATTTCTTTAATCAAACAGCAATAGTCTCCTCTATGGGACTGTTGGGAAGAGGGATCTTCAGATCGGAGCATGTAAGGTATATCATATTGAGTATTGAATCGATATTCCTGAAGCCATAACTTCTTCTGATGAAGATCTTAATCTTGTTGTTCGTAGCCTCAATTCTGGCATTGCTGAGCCCTTGGGAAATGGTGTTAAGGATGAAGAATCAGATATCATCGGTTGATATTGCTTTTCGTCGTAATCTCCTCAAGGGAACTTGTTATCTAATCATATTCTCATCAAAGAGTATTACATTCTAATCATATTCTCGTCATAATCTAATCATGGCATACATCTGGCAAGATCAATCATGGCCGAACTTCACATGGGACGCAGCGAGATTGCTCCCAATCCTTTCCTCCGCATTGCGCATGGAAACAGCTTTCGTCGAGAAGATGAAAGGACTGGGAAAGAAGGGAGAGGAGCTCACTCTTGAGGCAATGGCAGACGAGGTCATTTTCTCAAGCGCAATAGAAGGCATCTACTTCGACAGATCCTCTGTCCGTTCATCCATACTCCGTAGACTTAGTATAGTAAGCTAAGAGACATGTCAAGACAGTATCAGTAAAAAATATCCGAAATATCTAAGCTACCTTATTCTCTTTATTATTAGGGAAAGTTCCCTGTTCGTATACTTCATCCGGAGTCTGGTAACCAAAGCCCTGATGAATCCTCTCATGGTTGAAAAAGTCCACAAACTCCTGCAGCCCTATTTCCAGCTGATCGTAATCCTGATAATCCCTTAGGAAAACCCAGTCATATTTCAGTGTTCTCCAGGTGCGCTCAACAAATAATGCGAAAAATCGCATTATTCGTTGAGATCGTCGAGAAACGTTCAGAGGTATACTCGACTATTTTCTGCTCTACGTACGCTCCTCAGGATTGGTATGCGCGTCTCGGTGCTTCCACACAATGTAAGAGCATCCTGAACCACATCTTATCAGGACTTTGTAAGGTCAGCTCTGGAAAGAAGAACATGAGGGATTACTACTCTCTATCAAAGCTTAGAGTTTAAGTTGTGACTGGCACCGGTGCTTTTACGTGAGAATATTCAGCATAAATCATATTACAACAT
>JAEDGW010000083.1 GCA_016297325.1 Coprococcus sp.
CTGTATACGATGCCCTTCAGTCCTTGCAATGCGGATAGAGTTGTTATAAGCCTTCCGGAACGGAGTATTTGCCATGTGTCTTGATAGTTTGCCAGCCACCTCATTCCACGTTGAGCCATTTGCAATGCCTCTTGATACCTCTGCTCTGACCGCTTTCTTGAGGTATGTCACATCCTCGCCCATTTTGTCGTAGAGCGACTTACTGAGCTTGCTGTCCGTCTGAATAGCTCTCACTACTGCCGCCTGATCTATCGGCATGATGATTGGAATACCTGTCTTTTGCAGGTCATACATGACACCTGTGTATCCGTCTCTATAGCACTTCGTCAGGTAGTCAGACACAGTTGCATATGAGTTAGACTGCAAGTTGCTCAGAACACCCTCAAGCTGTGCCTTGATAGCCTCTTGATAACGCTTCTGATACACTATGCTCTGGATATTCTCCATGTCTGTCCTTTCGGACAGCTCCTGTATCTTCTTTTTGCAGTCCTTAAGTGCCTGTTCGTATACTTCCCTAAGCTCGTCTAAGGTCTTCTGCTCACTATTGAGTTGTGTTTTAATTACTTCTTTTTGTATCTTGTTCATCTATCCAATATCGAATTATCCATATTTATTGCAAATATAGGAATTAACAAGCCGTTAAAACTAACATTACTAAAGTCTGCTTTAGTTAATTAGTCAGCTTCTCAGAATCCTCAATTTCCTTCTTATTAATATCCATCAGCTCATTATACTGTTCCTCAGTAATCCTGCCTGTTGCAAAGAAAATATCGATTTTATTCTTTAAATCATCTGTCAGTCCGTTTCTTTCTTTAAGTTTCAGTAATGTTCTATATAACATAATCATACCTCCAATTCTGTAAGTGCTACTGCATATTCGCTGTTAACATAGGCTTCTGCGGATTGTAAGTCCATATCATAAATATATTCCCTCGCATCTCCAATCTGCTGTTTCACATAGTTCCAACCATTTTGCATTGAAATCGGATAGTTGAATATTATATATCCGTCCAATTGTTTTGAATTGACGCTGATGTTTGTAGTCGGATAATATGTTTCAAGTGCTTTGAATGCGGTGATTTCTTCTGTGGTGAGGTCGATTTCCTGCGTCTCTGCTAATAACCATTCGGTTTTATCTATAATAGATTGCGTATTATCTAGCTTAGAAGAATCAACTATCCTAACTAATTTCCCTCGTTCCACATCCACATAATCCGCAATATACTGCTGTCCGTCAATCGTGACATTACCACCGCTTGAAACTGGGATTGCGTTGAGAGTGTAGGGAAGGGTGACGAGCTGTGGTTCTTTATATTCAGAGTACGTTAGTCTTTTAGTTCCATAGTTTAACATCAAATCTTGTACATCAGAATCGTTCCGATATCCTACTAACGCATATTTTGCTGTTTCTGGAGTTTTTAATATGATTTTTTGCATATGACCCCAATTTGACATAAAATAATTTAAAAGTTTTTTGTTTTCATCAAAAATCCAAACTGCTAACTGTGTAGCAATAGGTTTTTCATTAGAAAAGCAAATATTTTTATTGTGTAATATTTCGATATAATCAGATATATCCCATAATTCATTTTTCATAAATCCAATATTCTCTACATATAAATATCCAGCACGTTTAGTATTTTTATTATATAAATTTCCATATATCAAAAATTTAGGATTCACCACACTCTTGATTTCCTGCGGATAGTCAGGACATGGCACTGTCACCGTTGTTCCGTCTTCAAGTTCAATATCACCGCTGAACTGTTCACTCTTACCATACAAAATCATATCCTGAATCTTTCCGTTGTCTGAATCGTTCAGTGTGGTTTCTCCGAGACTGTTTGCATAGAACTTTGTAATTTTCTTGTCATCAAGGTCTGCAATGGCTTCCTTACTGTTAGCTAAATCACTCTTTAGTTCACTAAAACCATCAGAAGTTTCTTTTTGCAATTCAGTCATATCTGAACGCAAAGTACGAACGCTGTATGTTTCAAGATCGGATTCAAACTGCTCTACTTTAGATTCTACATCACTTTTCATATTATCAATTTCAATCTTATTAGCGGAAACTAAATCAGCATTTTCTTTTGCGCTGCCACTACTTGACTTAGCATCGCTTGCATAAGTAGATGCTTCATTTGCCTTATCAGTGGCAGTAGTAGCAGCAGTAGCAGCAGTCTCAGCAGCATTCTTTACATTAACTACATCTCCCTTAACATCATCCAGATATCTCATAAACTGAGCGACTATATCTTTGGTCTCTTCCTCAACCTCTGTGGAATCAGCCTCACAGCCATCAAGTACCGTTCCTATGGTAAGCTCAGTGTTGTATTCTTTCACTACATTTCCGTCCTCGTCCACAAGTCTCATACACACCACATAACCCACATCACCAGGAACACGACATACACCGGCTTCAATAAGCCATGAGAACGTAATGTAATCATCTTCCGTCTGAACATCATCAACAACGTACATGTTCTTATCACAATCCTCATTAACGTAATTGATTTTAATATCAAACTTAGACAGGTCGTTACCCTCATAATATCTGGGCACCTTAAAATACCTTCTCTTAATATCTTTATCCCCAACTACACCAAGTATCTTCTCGCTAATCGGTACCCTAATCTTTCTAATGTTGTGGTCTATCGTACAGTAGTTCATATCAGCTATCCTCCTCTACAATGATATTCTCAAGTGTATTCTGAGCCTGAACAACGCTCTGCTCTTCGTCCTTTGGAAGCTTGTCCTTTATCTCCTCATAATCTATATCCAGCCAGTCGCATATTGCCTTAATAATTGTTTCATCATCAAACATTGCCGCCACATTGAGAATGGTGTTAATCTCTGCCTGTTTAGTCTGAGCCTCTGTAAGCTCTATCTGTGCATTTTCCTGTGCATTGCTCATAATCTCATGAGCGAACTCAAAATAAACATCCTCGGCCTTATATGCCTTGTTCTCAGCCTTGTTGATCTCGTCAATGACAATCTCTACTATCTTCCTTAAGAACTTTCTGAGAGCTTTCTCAATCTTTTTTGCCTTAAGGTCAAGGAGAGAATAAGCCGCCTTAATGGCTATATTCGTAGTTGCTGATGTGTCCTTGAGTCCAGCGGTATTCAGTCCCATGCCGAATCTGTATATATTTTTTTCATCAAGCTCCAGCTTAGCCTGTCTTGCCTGGTATGGGACGTCAACAGTCTTGACATCCAAGTCGCCTTCCTCGCTCACACCTATGATCTTCTTTGTTTTGAGGTTTGTCTGAAGCTCATTCAGGTTGTCTCCTTCAAAGCCTTTGACTACGTGAATAGGTGTATCAAAGTCTATGAGGTTGTTGGATAGGCTGGAAGCCATCAAGTCATAGTCATCTATGAGTGGCTTTACAGGCTTGAGGCTTGAGAACTGCTTTTTGTTGTTGTCCAACCGAAAGAATGGAATATATCCAAATCCATCAAAATATGTGTTTTTATCTCCGCCGTTCTTAGTGTATAACACGTGAGGTTTAGGGTTAATTGGCTCAGTGTCATCCAACACCACCGCCCCATTGTTAACCTGTACATAATAATATGTCTGCCTATCATCCCAGACCTGTATTCTCTCGATGGTCTTGTGTCCCTTGTCTATCCTGTCCGTATAGTGATATATCGTGTATGCACAGCCATCATCTGTGTCCTTGGCTCTGACCTCAATAACTCCGATACTGTCAGCATTTGCAAATGACATCATATCCTTTGCGTTTTTATATGCGTACATATACGCAAAGCCTTTGACCTGCATATCTGTGATAGCGTCAGAAAGCTCAGACATGAACTCATCATTGTTGTTGAAATACTTGTCCATGTGTTTCTGCAGCTCAGGGTCGTTTGATTTAACTATCTCGTCCCCTGAGAGGATATACTGGGTGCACTGGTCAACCAACTCTGTGAAGAACGGATGTGGTATCTTCACGTTACTTCTGGTCTTGTCCTCTACCAGTTTGCCGTCAGCATTGTAGTAAAACAGTCTATACTTCTTTATATCGTGATCGCCGTCATAATACCTTTCGCCTGTCCGGGCAAACTGCTTCTTATCTGATGTTCGATCACTGTCTATCAATTCTTTTATCTCGTCAGGGGTTAGCATTTTTTCACCTCTCTATACCAGCCATGTTCCCTTAGGCTTATCATTCTCATATACACCAGTCAGAGCATCAGGCGCATCATCATGAGCGTTCTTACCCTCTTTCTGATACTTCCTTATTGCTTCCGCAAAATCTGGCCATCTGTCTTCCCAATTCACAGGGAAGAGAACGTTCTGCATTACTCCTGTGCTATTTGACAGGATCCTTGATGTCTTATTCTTTGACTGAAAGAACCACTGTATCTTAGTATGGGTATTCCCCAGAGCTTTTAGTTCTCTTATAACGTTTCTGCTGAATCCTCGACCGCCATTATTGCTCTCTATTAAAGCATTACCAACGTTATTGTTCGTCAGCATCTGAGCTGTTGCCGGCTCAGTAACTTCCATTGGCTCCTTTGTGTATAAAACATCAAGTATGTAGTATGTACTCTCATACATGCCATAACAAATAGAACACAGATAATCACTACCTGTGTCCGCTGTATCTGTATAATTCAATATATATTTGAACAGGTTATTGCCCTTACTATCCCTTGGAATATCCGTATATGTCTTGATATGGCTGTATAATCTGCCTTTGACATCTATTGGCTCCTGCTGATAATTCGCAAGGACTATATCCTTATTCATGTTCTTTGTTTTTATCTTGTAGTCCTTATATGACAGGATAGCTTCGCAGAGCATTGTTCCATCGTCTTGTACTGCCTTGTAATTGATATGAACTACATTGTCATAGTTGGCAAGTACATATCCGGCAAGATCTTTTGTTGACCATCTTGTCATAATTATGATGATTTTAAAATCATTCTCTGTTCTGGAGAGCATTGTATTGTTGAACCAGTCAATCTGCTTCTGCAATACTGATTCATTGTAGGCTTCCTCACTATTCTTGATAAGATCATCTATTATCATGATATTACAGCCAAATCCTGTTGCTGTACCTGTCGGAGAAGTTGCAAGGTAATTAGCCTGCTGACTTCCCTCAAGGCTCCATTTCTGTGCTGCAGCCTCTCCGTATTTTATTTTTGTGCCAGGGAATATATCTCCATATGTCAGAATGCCCTCTGTAGGCTTTTCTGCTATAACATCCCTGACAGCCTTTGCAAATGTTCCTGACAGGGTCTCATTATATGATCCTGTCATAACCTTTTTGTCTATACCATATTTACCAAATAACCACTGAACAAATTTAGTAGCTGTTCGTGATTTTCCATGTCGTGGTGGCATATTTACAACCATTATCTGTTGTTCTGCATCTTCCACGAACCACTGTAGCTTATCTGCAAGATCATGCAGAAAGCCTCTGTCGTTACTATAGAAATCAGGAGAAGTCAGCTTGCAATACTGCCAGAACTCTCTCCTTGATAACTCTATCTTTAGCTGTTGCTGTAATAAAGGGTCATGTCTATCAAACGTCATCAATAAGTTTCTTCAATTCTTCGGTTGTAAGCCCCTCAAATGCATTTGGTGTGGTATTCTTCACCTCCACCTTTTCTGTGAACATACCCAAATGCTTACCCAGGAGCTCCAATGCCTGTATCTTGCTGTAAGGCTTTATTTCAAAGCCGTCTCGACCCTTTTTTATAACTGCAATAGCTTTCTTTTGATCTTCTGTCAGTTCATCCGTCAGAATAGGCTCTACTGTCCTGTATTTCACCTGATTTCCGTCCTCGTCAAGTACTGGGACCATGTTTCCATCAACCTCTACCATAGCGTCCTTTTCAACTACTCTTGCATAGTCAGATGCCTTTGCAAATGCGATAAGTGCAAGCTCATGTAATACGCTATCCTGAGTTATTTCTGTGCGCTTTTCACGCTCTTTCTGACGTTCTTGAATATATGCTTTGACGTTAACATTGGTTAACAATCTGCTTGCAGCGGCCTTTGCCGTCTCGTCTTTTTTCACAGATGGATAAGCAGTCTTATAAGCTCGTGTGCCATTAAGGTCAACCAGCCATTCATCTGCAAATCTTTTTTGCTTTTCTGTTATCGCTCCCAAATGTCACACCTTCTTTCTGTTACTTTCTCACTCTCTTCGGGATCACAATCTTGTACAGCGGTTTACATACATTCTTTACCTCTCCACCCAAATTTATAGTTGGCTGAAATTTATATATCTTAGTGCAATTAACCATCACCTTTATCATGGCCATCGGTAATGCCAATCTACCAAGTACAGGATGTATGTATTCAAAACTATATTCAGGTCTTACGACCTCAAACCTTTTAATCTTACTCATATCCCACACCTCAAACAAAATAGCCCAGTGGGGAGAGATCAGCGTTCACTTTTCACAAGGGAGGTACAACCACTGGGCATAAGAAAAGGGACACAACCGATTATGGCGAACGGTCATGTCCCTTATGAATCAATATAATTTTACCATACTAGTATAGCACGTTTAAATGTAACATTTTGTAGCTTTTTTACATTATCTTCTCAAAACTCAACAATGCCCATCCGTGCAGCCTCCGAACATACTCATGTGTATAGTGCATTTCTTCTGCTATGTCCTTTAGCCCTTTATATTCAATATATTTCATGAACAATACATTGACGTACTTCGGTTCGTCCAGCATATGTATCTGTCCTATAACCTTATGCTTGAGCTCCGTGAACCTCTCTATGTCCTCATGAATCTCCTTCTCAAGGTCAACATACTTTGTCACCTTTTTGCTCATAGAATCAGCCTTAGCGCTTGTCTGTACCTTTTCTGATGAATAATCAAATGCACCGGTGCAGGTTGCATCTTCCTTGAGTCCTGCAAGCTCTATCTTCTTCTGTCTGATCTTAACATCCAGAAGCTCCACCTGTTTCAAATACTCTTTCGCTTTCACCGCCTCACCTCCTACTTGTTCTCCCGGATGGTGAAATCCAAGCCTGTTTCTTCCTTTGGTGTCTGTATCAGATCATCCCAGATAATTTCTTCATCACACAGCGCATCAGTCTTTAAATTAAATCTTTCACAGAATCTCTCAAGCCTCTTCTGCCCAAAATCAAACTCATCCCGAAGTACCATGCAGCTCATTATCAAAATACAATCTATTGTATTCAGTTTGATTTTATACACAGCTTCATCAAGCTGCTTCTGGTTGACCTCAAGCGGAACAAACATGGCTCCTCTGACCTTGAGTTCTTTCTCTGCTGCTTCCATGCCCTGTGTCTTGATGACATTCATCAGCCATGCAGCACCCGCCATTCTCGCTTCGTGTAGCTTTCTATCTGACTTTGCCATCCCATCACTCCTTCCGCATGAATCTGTTCATCAAATGATTGTCAGGATCCATTTTTATTCTAAACCCTATCTGTATTTCTCCAAGCGGATCATTGAGCTGTGCCCCTTCAAGGAAATCTCGCAGTTCTTCCAGACAGTCCGGACATAGATCCTTTGTCTCTACTGCATCATCGAACACATCAACCATCCTTGCCCTTATCGGCGCTCCGTGTTCAAACGGCAGGTCATAGAACCTGCCGCATCTATCGCATTTGCCTGCATATGCCATTATGTATCACCTCTCTAGTAAATAATATATTCTTTGTATTTATTCAGCAGATTTTCCAATCTGATACAGTCGTTTGATCTGTCCATGTATCCTGCCATGAAAAATCCCTGTTCGATATTGCAAATTCTAAAGTATATCTTTTTGAACATCCATTTATACAGTTTTCTTTTAACCATTTGCTCAAATCTCCTTTATCAATTCTGGATTGTCAAAAATGTTGCCGAAAACCGAACATTCATCAAGCACTTCATAACTCTCGGCAGATAATCTATTGGTAACTTGAAAAGAAATCGTTTCATCATCCCATACAACTTTACCTATACAATTCATTTCTGCCTGTCCGTTTTCTGTACTATATGTATCCCAAAATCCGACAACATCATTCTCCCAAATCAGCTTGCCGTTCTTGTCTTTCAAGCCTGTGCATTGACAGATGGTATCTGGTCTTACTTCATACGCAAATGGCGAACCTGCTTTATTGCTTATATACCATTTATCATCTTTGCAATGCAAAAATCCGCTTACCCATTTCCCATTGCAGGTTTTTGCCTTGGATAAATGCCTATATTTCACAATCTTCACTCTCCTTCTCATCAATAACTAAGTCTGAAAACTCTGTTTCGATCAATTCTTCTGCACTTGAATATTTGTTTTCTGCGTAAGAGGATGTGTAATAAATCGTATCTTCATCGCATTTACCATCCTGCTTTAATTCCCAATACAAATCATATAAATCACCATCATAATCATCATCCCAAAGAGACATGTATTCTTCGCTATAATGTTTACCTTTATATTCATATATCTTCATCCGCTCCACCTCTCTTTCTTCCATATCCAGCTTCTCCTTTCCACCCTGAACATTGCAGTGACCCTTTCCCACTCACGTATGTATGTTTGCAAATATGAGAGGCTGAACCCAGGAGAGTGGATCTCCTGAGCTATTGCAACAGCTCTCTGCAGCGTTGGATCCTGCATTTTCATTTCCGATATCTTTGGCATGTCACACCTCCACTTCATCATCTGCTGGAAACCGGAACACCTTCGGTGGTATGAAACAGAATGCCTGTTGATAGCCACTACCCTGTAGGATTCCTGGACCGCCGTTACAAGATATGTAACTTCCGTACATCTTCGTCATATCCTCCAGCACCTTTTCAGCCTTTTCCCTAGAACTATATTTAGCCATAATTGCAGATTCTTCTGAATTGTTATCCCAACTGTATATTATTCTTGTTCCTTCACTCTCATCATGCATAGCGATAGTTCCATTTTCATACTCAGCATCTATATAACCCCAGCCTTTCTGACTAATTAACCTCATTACTCCTCAACCTTCCTTTCCGCCTCAAGCCATCTGCGAGTACACTCAATGCAATGCTGCTCTTCCCTCTGACAAACAACCTCATCAAATCCAACTTCATTCGGACACATAATTATCTGTGCCAACTCTGTATCACTGAGCGACCGGATGTAATCTCCGTTAGTCATCGGCTCATAGTTGTCTACTGCATTTTTGGTGCAGTGTGCGCATGGTTCCTGTGTCTCGTCCATGCCTCTGTATTTGCAGTTTTCACAGCCTCTTCCTCTCTCTAGTACTATTTCCATCGTATATCTTCCTTCCTAATCATCTCTCTAATGTTTATGTTGCTGAAGCTCTCATGGTAGCCCTTTTCACTCTGCATCAGTACATGGTGCTCATATACCTTGATGATTGCCCAGCGCTTCCAAACTCTCACCGGGACATTCTCCTCTTTTCCGTTCTTCGTGAGTATCTTCACCACCCGCCCCGGTCGGCAGATGGTGTTAAATATTGCATCTATCTCAAATTCTGTCATGTAGCCTCTCCTTTCAGATAGCAAGGAACTTATTCACAAAATACTGCTGTCCCTTGCCTGTAACCTTTGGTGTCCTAGTGATCCTGACTGAGCCGTCTGGATTGCTTATAGTGCTTTCCTTTACCTCAAACAACTTCATCTCCATGCTCCTCTGAGTTGGCATATTCCGATCTGAGCCCTCACGCTTGATGAGGTAGCCGTTATCACGTAACCACTTAAACAAACGTTTCTGGCCGATACTGACACCATTCTGGCTTATCAGCTTTGCAAGGTCTCCGATCAGAATTGATGTGTGACTTGCTGCAACTGCATCAGCAAATATTGCCTTTGGCTTCATGGTCTCTATCTGCTTGTCCCTCTCAAGTATCTTGTTCTGAGCTACCTGTAAGGCTCTGGCCATGAGCTCATCATCTGACATGATTTCCTGTCCGGCTATATACCCGCCGTTCTTTCGGATGGATGGAAGCACCTCACTTGTCACCCAGCGTTTAAATCTATGCAGTTTTTCTATTCTTTCATCTACAAGGGAGTCATTTTGTGACACACCCTTTGCTTTCTGCGGCTGCATTTGAAAAAGTAAAGAGTACAAGCCACTTTCATTGATAACTATCATGTTTTGTTTTCCGCCCGGGGTCTCAATTTGTGATATTCTCTTGTCATCATCATCCACACTGGAAAGACTTCTCCTGTAATTTGTGTCTCCAAATGACTCACAAACATCCTTGCCAACAAACCAAGGCTCACCATCTTTTACTACTGTTCTGATCTCTCCAAATTCTTTATTTTCAAAAATCTTCAAATCGTTCATTCCATACCTCCATCTATAAAATCAAACAACGTCGGTGAATCAACCTCATTCTCCTCTGCCTGTAAATATCCAACACCATCTCTGAAGTAATCCGGATTGAGCTCACATCCCTTGCCAAATCTGTGCATCTTGACCGCCATCATTGGTACTGTCATAAGGCCGCCGAACGGATCATATACCACATCGCCCGGATTGCTGTACCTGTTGATAATCCTCTCAACAATATCAAGCTGCAGCGGGCACACGTGCATCGTTGCCCTTCGTCTGCTTTGCGTCGTGTTGAGCGTCCTCATCCGGTTTATGTCATCCCATACCTCAAGCTGATTCCAGGATCCCGGAGCAACCACCATGAATGTAGCTGGAAGCCTGCCATCTGTATCCAGGTACTTTGCAAGTGCCACATGCTCCTCATAGTTGTATACGTGCTCTCTGCTGTACTGTCTGTACACTCTCTGTAAGTTGTCCACAGGTACATTCTCAAGCTCCTCTTTGCTTATCAGTCTGTCTCCTGAACTTCTCCAGTATCCATGAGCATCTATCTGCCACTGTGCTCTTGTGTACTCATCCTTGGACTTTGTAACCGGATCATCAGCGTATGCCTTGCTGTGATCTGTTGGCAGCTTGCGGAATAACAGGATATATTCAGGACATCCCACACCCATCTTGGTGCCGTCCTTGCACTGCTCAGTCCATCCGAGGCGGTACGTCTGGTTATTCTCTCTTACAACATCCGTAACCACTGTGATCATCCCAAAATACTGAAAGCCATGACGCATATAGTGTTCTATGCAGTCAGCGTGGAATGGCTCAATAGTCGGCATTCCTGTGCCGGTAGCATTTCCAAACAACACTCTATCCTTAACGTGGATGGCCGCCACTCTGCCAGGCTTCAGAACCCTCAGGAGCTCCGGCGTCAGGAAGTCCATCTGTTCAAAGAACCTCTCTGTATCCTGATTGTGTCCAAAGTCGTTATAATTGGCTGAATACTCGTAGTGATTACCAAATGGTATTGACGTGTGTATCAGGTCAACACTGTCGCTCTCCATTGCCCTTGTCTCTTCCACACAGTCGCCATACACAGCCTCATAATGCTTACCTCTTACCGTTCTCTCTTCTCTTGTACCTTCCACACCCATCTTCCTTTCCAATCTCTCCGTCTTGTTTGCCGAATCAAGGCCATATTTCTTCACGATCTCGATCATCTTTTTGACCATGTGATTATGATTCTTCCACTTCTCGATCAGTGCATCCTTGATCTCCCGCTCATTCTCCATGTAGATGATGTCTATTACTACTGTGTCCTGCTGCAGGAACCTGTAACACCTGTGTACCGCCTGTATGAAGTCGTTGAACTCATAGTCAATGCCAACAAATATCTCCCGGTGGCAATGCCTCTGGAAGTTACAGCCTGAACCACTGATCGACTTCTTCGTGGCAAATAACCTTGTCTTGCCATTACTGAAGTCTATGACTCTCTGCTCTCTGAGGTCGTA
>JAEDGW010000008.1 GCA_016297325.1 Coprococcus sp.
GCAACAGTCCAAGCTGCAACAGCTCAAACGGCATCACCAACCGTGGCGCTGCCGCTAGATAGTTCCAGTTACAGTTACGGTTGCAGTACCTGGTGTTGTGGTGATGATGCCTGTCGTCTGATCCTGCGTGAAGGTTGCTACCGGAACTGTGATCTGTCCAGCTACGGTAGCGAACCTGCCTGTCGTCTCATCATATGTGTAGCTATTTGGAGCTGTCCATGTCTTGCCGTTGTATGTCACGGTTATTCCTGAGAGGATCGGGTTGAAGGTATCTGTGATGATGACGTTGTCACCTTCGGATGCCTCTGTGTTACCATAATTCTCAATGAGGAATGTGTACGTGATCTGGCCGTTTTCAGCGACAACACTAGGGCTCACGGACTTTGTGATAGAGAGATCCGGAGCTGCCACAGGGGATACTGTTTCTGTCGCTGTGACAGCATTTGCAAGGCCAGCGCCTGTGACAGTCACCGTGTTGATGACGGAATCCTCATTGCCTCTAGGAGTAAACTCATTTGTGTTGGTCTCATATATAATAGTAGCGTTTCCGCCGGCAGGAACGGATATTCCTGTTATAGTCAGGGGCACTGTAGCTCCGACTGTCGGCGCTGCTACGAGGGTGCCGTTTGTATAATATCTGATTGATCCAGGAATATAGGTGAGAGGGTACACTGTTGTGTTTCCCACTGCATATGCGCCCAGATCGTCAGTGAGTGTAAGACCTGTGAGTGTGGTAGTTCCGGAATTGATGAGACTTACCACATAGGTGATCTTGTCTGGTGTTCTGTAGGTGTCCACTACAGCCGTCTTGGAGACTGTGAGGACTTCTATGATTTCTCCAGTTATAATATTGGAATTGGTAGACCCTCCGTTGTAGGACAGAGTTGCCTGATTAGTGAATGTTGCCATTACTTTACCTCCGTATTGTTTGTAGAGACTTTCGCCTCAGTATAGAATATGGGAAATATATCAGGTAGGTTACAGTGAAAGCCTGATTGTGTTATAATAATCTTAATTATGATTTGATGTTGGAACTTGACAGATGAACCGTCTGGGGAAGAAATTGGACGGTGTTATATAGGAGGTTATGTATTTGAGAAAAATGAGATCTGGAAGACGGATTCTTGCATGTGCGATGGCGGCTGTGCTTATAGCCGGAGGCAGTGTCAACGCCGGAGCTGCGGAGCAGCGGCTAGCTGAGCGTACGGAATATACAGCAGCCAAATACCAGACAGATGCCGAGCAACTGGAATACTCAATAGCCGAGAGCTGTGCAGATGCCGAGCAGTCAGAATATGCTGCGGCCGAGAGTCGGGCAGATGCCGGGCAGTCAGAATATGCTGCAGCCGAGAGTCGGGCAGATGCCGGGCTGTCAGAACACGCAGCAGCCGAAGGTCAGGCAGATGCCGAACAGCCGGATGACTCCATAGAGGACGTCCTCAAAAACGTGGATAGTGTTGACGATCTCACCGCCGCCATGGAGGATTCTGATATGGTTGATATGGAGACGGCAAGCCCTGGAAGTAGCGAAGGCACACAGACTGATCCGTACAGCCTGAAACGAGTCACTTTGTTTGCTGATGATGTTACACAGAGCTATGGTGCCAGCAGTGTCATATGCTATGACAAATATGGCTATTATATATTCGGCTTTGATACGGAGAGTGACACTGAGGCTGCGTATTATCAGATGATTGATGACTATGGAACTGACAGATGCGCACTGGATCAGGTGATGTATGCCGACGATCTGCTTTCGGATTATTCGGATGAAGATCCGTACAAGGCTGTGGGTTGGGGTACGACTTACATGGGCATGGACAAGCTCAAATCGACAGCTTCGAAATACAGCGTTGAGGCCGAGGTGGATGTGGCGGTTTTAGATACCGGAGTCAATCAGGCAAATGAGCTGTTTACCGGAAGGATAAATACTGATAATAGCGGAAACTGTTATGACAGTGAGAATCCAGCTGATTACAGTGACAGCCTGGGGCATGGCAGTCATGTCGCTGGTATTGTAGCGGATGCCACACCGGACAATGTGAAGCTGACCATATTGAAGTGCTTTTCTGAGACGGGAAAAACTTCCTCGTCGGTCATACAGAAGACTGTGATGAAAGCGATAGATCTGGGAGTGGATGTCATAAATATGAGTTTCTGTTTCTATACCATCAGCGATGAGAACAGGGCGGCCATAGACAGCCTCATAACATCGGCGGTGGAGCAGAACATCGTCATGTGTGTTGCCGCCGGCAATTCAAATGGCGGCGGAGGGATCATGGATGTGGATGGCAATTCATATCCGGCGGATAGCTCCGATGTCATCACGGTTTCTGCGCTGAAGAAGAAAAGCGGGGTGAGTGATGCTGACAAGATCTCTGACAGCTCAGTGGAATTTGACAGCAGTTATTCATACTACGGAGACAAAATTGATTTCTCAGCACCCGGAACAAAGGTTGATTCGGCATGGATGAATGGCGGATACAGGTCTGACAGTGGAACTTCCATGGCAGCACCTTATGTGACGGCAGCAGTTTCCTATGTCAAGATGGCCGAGCCTGATCTCACAAATAAGCAGGTGGTGGACAGACTTGCAGGATACAGTGTGGATCTGGGAGATAAGGGAAAAGATATATATTATGGATATGGATGTCCTTATCTGGCGTCATATTTCACTGATGTATATGGCGGCGATCTGGATGATACGCCGGCGGACTGCAAAGTCACAGGTCTTACAAATGTTCAGGGCGGCTTGAAACTCACATGGGACAGCGTGGCAGGTGCGGACAGTTACCGGATATACCGTATGACCGCAGGAAGTATATACACTTGTGTTGCGACAGTTTCAGGTGGAGATTCACGCACATATACAGACAAATGTGTGGAATCCGGGACGAGATACCGATATGCTGTCCGTGCAGTTGCCGGGCAGAAGACAGGGAAAATAGCAAACAGTAAGGCTGCGCTGTATCTGAAACAGCCGGTGTACACGGTGAAAAACTGTAACTATGGAATAAACATTTCCTGGAACAGATCCGCAGGTGCTTATGGATACAAGATCTACAGAAAGGCGTCAGGGGCTTTATCGTGGTCTCTATACAAGGCAGTTCCGGAAGGTGTGTATTCGTATATAGATCAGTCGGTTGCAGATTACAAGAAATACTCATACACAGTGAAGGCGTACAACGGTTATTTTGCGAGCACATACGACACTGCGGGTAAGGCTGCGTACAGAATACCAGACTGTGAGATAGAAAAACTTGCCTCTGAAAATGCTGGAAGAATGGGCATATGGTGGCAGCCTGTGTCAGGGGCCACTGGATATCAGATAGAGTACAGCAGATACTCGGATTTCAGAGTATATACAGCGGTGACGCTGGCTGGGGAAAGCCGGGATAAGAGGCTTGTAACCGGGCTCACATCTGGAAGATATTACTCGGTTAGAATGAGAATGTACAAAAAGATAGACGGCAAAGCTTATTACGGAGACTGGAGCAGGAGCCGCATGATAAAGATTAAATAAATGCGAGAAGGCAGAATTATGAGTGATGATAAGAAGATGACAGAATACAAGATCACGACATTTGATGATGAGTCGGATTATTTTGACAACGTGGAACTGGAGCTGGACTACAGCATCAGTGTCACAGAAGGCGCCATGGAGCTTGGCAAGGATAAGATAAAAGAGCAGAAGAAATACATGCGGGACAGTCATGGCGATATGGATGACGAGGAGTTCCTGCAGAATATGCAGTCCGTGAACAATGACGAGGCAAGCCTGCGGATAGCGGCAAAGAGACTTGAGGTATATGAACATCAGAAGAAAGTTCCATATTTTGGAAAGATAGCATTCAAATATGATGATGAGCAGGAGGTGCTGCCTGTATATGTGGGAATGAGCGGTTATCAGTCAGATATGAACGGGGAGCAGCTCATCTATGACTGGCGTGCACCGGTTTCTTCCATGTACTACTCTTATGAGAAAGGTCTGGCATCATATACAGTGACAACAGACGATATGGGTAGTGAAGAATTCTCAGGAGAGATAGTGGAGAAGAAGCAGTTTGTCGTGAGCAGCGGAAGACTGAAGGATGCAGTTGACACCGATGCCAACATAAACGATACCATTCTTCTGGAAGCGCTTGGTGGCAACAGCAGCGTGAAGATGAAGAATGTCGTTGCCACCATACAGAAAGAACAGGATGCCATCATAAGGAACAGGACGGCGTACAATCTGATAGTTGATGGCCGTGCAGGAAGCGGTAAGACAGTCATAGCCATGCACAGACTTGCCTGGCTTTTGTACAACTATAAGACTCTTGAGAGCGATAATGTAATGATACTTTCTCCAAACAGTATATTTGGAGATTATATATCTGAGGTGCTTCCTGAACTTGAGGAGAGCAGTGTTCCAGAGAAGGAATTTGACACCCTGCTTGAGGAACTTCTATATATAGATGAGGAATATGAGACAAAGCTTGAACAGTCGGAATTCATCATAGACAGCGGAGACCAGGAGAACCATAGGATAAGGAACATAAAGGCAAAGTCGACTATATCATTTTATGACAGATTTAATGAATATCTGGACAGATACGTGTCGGGCATAAAGTTCAGGAATTTCCATTATCAGAAGGTGGAGTACACCGGCGAGGATATTGCGGCCATGTTTAATGGAAGATTTGCCAGAAAACCTGTGTATGAGAGATTTGAGAACATAGCCTATTTTATAGTTGACAGGGTTGAGGATAATTCTCCTAAAGAATTCCCTGATGAGAAGAAGAGAAATCTTGCGAGACAGATACAGAAGCAGATGGTCAACCTGTTTGCAGAGAGAAATCTGGTGGAACTGTACGTGAATTTCCTGGCTGAGATGGAGAAGGATCATCCGGGAATATCTGAATACAAAAATGAGAATGGCAAAATATGTTACGAGGATATCCTGCCGATACTTTATCTTCAGGTGTATTTCTACGGATGCAATTCATATAACAATATAAAACATCTGGTCATAGATGAGATGCAGGATTACAACATATTCCAGTATGCTGTCATAGACCGCATATTTGGGTGTAAGAAGACCATACTTGGCGACAGGTTTCAGGTGCTTTTTTACAATCCTGACGAGACGGTCGTGGATGTGCTCACCAAAATATTTGCAAAGAAGAATGGCCAGGGCGGATATGAGCTCAAGGAGCTGACATCTTCGTACAGATCAACCGCCGAGATCACGGAGTTCTGCAATGCCATACTCGGAGATGAAGGTATACATGGCAACACGGTTTCCAGACATGGAAAACCTGCGCAGGAGATAAAGTGCGATTCGGTGGAAGAGGCAGTTGAGTTCATAGGAGACAAGCTCTCCTACGGCGAGATGGATGCCTATGACAATATAGCCATTTTGACAAATGATGAGGCTGACGCCTACGATATGTATCGCCAGTTGTCCGAATTTACAGAGGTAACGCTCATCACAAATCAGTCGGTTGTCTATTCCGGCGGCGTGGTGGTGCTTCCGAAGTTCCTTGCAAAGGGAATGGAGTTTGACGCCGTGTATGTCATCACGGATGGATCATATAATGGAAGCATGGCTGTAAGACATGCGCATTATATAGCATGTACCAGAGCCCTGCATGAACTGTATGTAGTGGATGTTATTCCTTCATAAGCTCTGCATGAACTGTATGTCGTGGATGTCATTCCTTCATAGAAGATATAAAATGAATTGATATGGATAATGTACAGGAAATATGCTGTGAACGGCGTCTGCATACCTGTATTAGTATTCATGATATGATAATATAATATTCAATATAAACCGCTTCCCATGTGGAGGCGGTTTTCTTTATGTCTCAGAGTGAAAACAATGATATTTTACAGTGACATGATGGGCGGGAATGGAATTCCAATAAAACGTTACAGGCTTACGAGCAAATAATATTTTATTATAAAAAATGCACAAAGAATTATAAATTTGAACTTATTATATTGCAAAATGCACAAAACAATGCTACTATATAGGAAACTAGAAAACTAAAAACAGTTTCCGAGTTTCCGAAGCGATGGAGAGAAAAATGGGAGGTCGATATGGATATAGAATCTCAAAAACAGCTAAAAAGCCGTATATATGAGGCCACGATAGATGAGTTCAGGGATAAAGGGTTCAAATTCACGATGGATGATATAGCGAGAAGACTTGGTGTCAGCAAGAAGACGCTGTACATGGTGGTCGGAGATAAGGAGAATCTGTTCTTTGACACGGCAACTCACATATATGAACAGATAAAGAAAAGCGAGCAGAAGGTGATGGATGATGACAGTCTGACCACGGTGGAAAAGATAAAGGCGATACTTGTGGCCATGCCTGACAGCTACAGTGAACTGGACTGGCGTCAGATATATCAGCTCGAGAATTCCTATCCCAGGATATTTGCCAGAGTGAGAGTAATGATGGAGCAGCAGTGGGATAATACCATAGAACTCCTCAGGCGTGGAATGGAAGAAGGGGTTATCAGGGATGTTCCGATACCGATCGTCAAGACCATGTTTGAGGCCGCTCTTGAAAAGTACATGGAGACTACGGTGCTCATAGACGCAGGGCTTTCATTTGAAGAGGCCGTGAAGGGCACGCTGGATATACTTATGAAGGGCATAGAGAGCTGATGTAAGTGTTGCACAGGAGGTTTGAACATATGGGAAAAAAGTCAGAAAAGATATTTGGAAATGAGATGAGTGAACGGGTCATAAAGAAGGCGGAGAATTCCAGAGACAGATTTGTCAAAAGATTTGGGGACGACAGTGATGTGGATTATCCGCTGGCGGTTGTCAAAAATCCATACATCGGTGACATTCTGGGCGTGTCCAACATAGTTATCGGTGATGATGGAGATGAGGAGTTTGACCGGGATAAGGGAATTATAGTTGGAAACATCAGAATGGGTTTCGGACACTACAGAATATCCATGGCCATCGCATCTGCTGCGAATTACCTTGGATATAAGCCGTATTGGATGGATCTCAATTCCTACAGCGAGACCACAGGCGGCAAGGTGATAGAAGCGCAGAACAAGCTATATTCTCTTGGATCGAGGATATCTGGCAAGAGCAAAGCGTTCAACAAGGTGGTGTGGGAACCTATGAATTATGAAGGCTTCAGAAAACTGTCATATAATGCATCTGACCAGATGAACGCCGAGCTTATGACCCCTGTATTTGGAAATGTGCCACACGACATCCCACTGGTGGCAACCCACGTGTGGCCGGCTCAGGCTGCCATACATGCCGGTATGAAATACGTGGTGAATGCCATTCCGGATAACTGGCCTATGGCTCTTCATCTTGCGGAGGGAAGTCTCCACACCGTGCAGACCAGATCCGCATATCTGGGGTACAGGACTTTAAATGGAATGCAGGGGGATAAGGTTCTAAAACCTATGCCGGGTGATGCCATAAGATATGCCGGCCATTATATAGATCATGAGCTGGTGGCAGCGATTGAGGAAGATTGCGGGAGACGTATAGAAAGAAGAAAAGCAGGTGCGCCTATGAGATTTCTGCTGACTATTGGCGGGGCAGGTGCACAGAAGGAGATATTTGCAGCCATCATAAAGACAGCGCTTGCCAGTGTGAAAAAACACAGAATGGTTCTGTATGTGAATGTCGGGGATTATATGAATGTATGGGAAGAACTTGAGAAGGAGATCCCAGCGATGAAGAGTCTCGTCACAACCCATTTTGACAACTGGCAGGACACGACAGAATTTGCGGCGGATGCACTGACAAATGAGGTGTATGGAATACATGCATTTTGCCATAAGAACATATATGAGGCCGTGTACTGTACCAATCTCCTTATGAGGAGCTGTGATGTGCTTATCACAAAGCCATCTGAGCTTGCATTTTATCCTGTGCCAAAGCTGTTCATAAAGAGAGTTGGCGGACATGAGCAGTGGGGAGCCATTCACTCCGCAGAGATTGGAGATGGAACCCTGGAGTGCCGGGATATTCCACATACATTGCAGATGATGAAGCTTTTTATGCAGGATAGCAACATCCTTCTGGGTATGTGCGAGAACATCATGAGAAATAAGGCCGATGGAATATATGACGGTGCTTATGAGGTTGTCAGGCTGGCGATGGAGATGAAGGAGAAAGACAGTGACTGATGATGAGGCATTTTTAAACAGGCAGTTATAAATGGTCGGTTATAAATGGGCAGATGCCCAGCTATAAGGAGAACAAAAAGGAGGGTTTCATTATGTATACAGTAAAGAAGAAAGAGACGTTTATACCGTCATCAAACGGAAGAGACAGACTTCATGTGATAGTGTGGGAGCCACAGGGAGAAGTGAGAGCGATACTTCAGATATCCCACGGCATGATAGAGATGATAGACAGATATGATGAATTTGCGAGATATCTTGCTGCAAGGGGCTTTGTGGTTGCGGGCAATGACCACCTGGGACATGGCCTCACTGCGGCAAATACAGACGAGCTTGGCTATATGCACGCCTATGATGCCAGCAAGGCCATGGTCGCAGATCTCCACAGGGTTACAAGGGCGCTTAAGAGATCCTATAAGGGAGTTCCGTTCTTCCTGATGGGACATTCCATGGGCTCATTTATGGCAAGGAGATATATGAGTGAGTACGGATTTGATCCGAAGTATCCTTCTCCGTATACAAAGGGATCCAGCGTGGACGGCTTTATCTGTATGGGAACCGGAAGTATGCCGGAGTGTATGCTTCAGGTTGGCAGAGTTGTGCTTGAGCTCGAAAAGAGCAGACACGGTGAGAGATACAGAAGTATGCTTATGGAGGCGTTGGCATTTGGCACCTACAATAAGGGCATTCCGAAGGAGACCATAGTGAACGGCGAAGTCCGAAAGAGAACAAATAAGGACTGGATAAGCAGGGATCCTGAGAGGATAGACGCATATGTGGACGATCCTCTGTGTCAGTTCTCATTTACGATAAAGGGATACGAGACTTTGTTCAACACCATACATTATATCCAGCAGGACAGAAATATCGCCATGATACCAAAGGACGTCCCGGTTCTGTTCGTGTCGGGTGATAAGGACCCTGTTGGCCACTATGGCAGGGATGTGCTCAAACTGTATGAGCTGTATCACAACAAGGTGTCGCACAACGTGTCATGCTATATGTATGAGGACTGTCGTCATGAGATCCTTAACGAACTGTGCCGTGATCAGGTATTTACGGATATAGAGGAATGGCTTGAGGGCAGGCTGGCGCAGATATAGGAAACTGATATGGGATGTGTATTTTTTGCTGTGCCCAATATGACATGGCAGGGAGGTGCGTATGGAGAAAAAAGAAAAAAGTGTGGCAGGCATGGGGCTTACAACGAGAACCAAGGTGGCTTACGGCATAGGCGCTGTGGGCAAGGACATGGTTTATATGCTGGTGGCCAGTTATATATTATATTATTACAATTCAGTTCTGGGAGTCAGTTCCGTGTTTATAGGAACCGTGCTCATGGCTGCCAGAGTATTCGATGCGTTCAATGATCCGATCATGGGAATCGTGGTTGCAAAGACAAAGACCAGATGGGGACGGTTCAGACCGTGGATATTTACCGGAACGGTTTTGAATGCTGTTGTCCTGTATGCCATGTTTGCTGTGCCGGAGAGCATGGGTGATGGCGGAATGAAGGTGTTCCTGACAGTCACTTATTTTGCGTGGGGAATTACATATACCCTTATGGATATTCCTTACTGGTCAATGATCCCTGCCATCACTGAGCCCGGCAAGGAGAGGGAGAATCTGTCTGCGCTTGCGAGATCATGTGCTGGTATCGGAAGTGCTATCCCGACGGTTCTCACTATGATAATCGTGCCGGCTATAAGCGGAATGTATGTTGCGGCGGAGAAGCTGAACATCACGGATTACCGTATCGGATTTAAGTGGTGGGCGCTCCTTGTTGCTGTAATATTTGTCATATCAGAGTCTGTGTGCGTTGCAAATGTAAAGGAAAAGGATCAGGTGAATGTGGAAGCACACGGTATAGGTGAGATGTTCCGTTCGCTGGTTACAAATGACCAGGCACTTGCGGTTGTTGTGACCATAGTCCTTGTCAATTCAGCTCTCTATATAACAAGCAATCTTCTGATATATTACTTTACCTATGATATAGGAAGTGAGAGCGGATATGCACTGTTCTCGGCATTTGGCGGAGGTGCGCAGATACTGGCCATG
Organism: Coprococcus sp.; assembly: GCA_016297325.1. Lineage (GTDB taxonomy): Bacteria > Bacillota > Clostridia > Lachnospirales > Lachnospiraceae > Coprococcus. Next base: position 10,221 of record JAEDGW010000008.1, read on the forward strand.
ATGCTCTTCCCTCTTTTCAGGAAGAAGATGTCTAAGAGAAAGCTGTTCGTTCATGCGGTGGTGTATGAGATAGTCGGCTATGCACTTCTTCTCGGATGCAGCCTTGCGGGCGTGACAAGAATGACAGTCTACGGATTTGCCTGCTGGTATGTATTGTTCATTCCGGGGCTTCTGGTCTTTGCGGGAAGCGGACTTCTGAATGTTCTCATCACTGTATGTCTGGCGGACAGCATCGACTATGGTGAATTCAAGAATGGCCAGAGAGATGAGAGCGTTATATGCTCCATGCAGACATTTGTGGTAAAACTTGCATCGGGCGTGGCTGTATTTTTTGCCGGACTTGCGATCAAATGGGTCGGCCTTGTGCAGCCTGAGGCAGGAAGCTCTGAGGTGATAAAACAGAGCAGTGGGACTCTTATGGGTCTTAGCATGATGATGACGGTTGTTCCAATGGTACTGCTCGTAATCGGTCTTATATTCTTTGTAAAGAAATACACACTGACCGAGGAGAGGATGAAGGAGATCATGGATGCTCAAAATGGAGGACGATAGATGATCAGATATATAGAAGAAAGCCGTGAATTCAGTCTGGAGACGGAGACGACACAGTATTGTATGTGTATCCGTCCGGATGGACATCTTGAACATCTGTATTATGGTATGCGTACCAGCGGCGATCTGTGGGAGACTGCAAGAGACAGAAGTCTGTTCGAGACGGGAAATGCGATAGTCACCTGCGATGCGGTGTGTCTTGAAAGCCTGGCACAGGAGATGTCCAGCTGCGGCAGAGGCGATGTGGGCGATCCGTTTGTCCAGGCTGTTCACAGTGATGGAAGCTCAACTTGTGATTTCCTGTATGAGTCGCATGAGATAAAGAGCGGAAGGGATGACATCTCAGGCCTTCCGTCGGCGTATGGAGCAGAGAATGAGATGACCCAGCTCACCGTAACTTTGCGGGATGCGGTGAGTGGACTCAGACTTGAGCTTATCTATGTCACATTTGACGGATGCGATGTGATCACAAGGAGTGCCAGACTTACAAATAACGGCGAAGATCCTGTAAGGCTTTTGAAGATGATGTCCATGCAGCTTGATATGAGGGCATATGACGATTTTGATATGATATGTTTTGGCGGCGCATGGGCCAGGGAGATGCACAGACACGACCATCCGCTTTCACAGGGACGAGTGGTGAATTCGTCATCCACAGGTACTTCCGGAAGCCGGGCAAATCCGTTCTTTATGGTGGCGGAGCGGGGAAGCGGTGAGGAGCATGGAAGCTGCTACGGTTTCAATCTCATATATTCCGGGGACCACTATGAGGCGTGTGAGATCAACTCCTATGGAAGAATGAGGATCGTGGCGGGAATCAACCCTGACACATTTGGCTGGAAGCTGGAGTCCGGTGAAACCTTCCAGACTCCGGAGGCTGTGATGACATATTCAGGTGCAGGATTTTCTGGGATAAGCAGGCATATGCACAGATTTGTGAGACGGCATATAGTGCGTGGGTACTGGGCGGACCGCGAGAGACCGGTGCTTCTTAACAGCTGGGAGGCTGCGTATTTTGACATAGATGAGAAGAAACTTCTGAAGCTTGCAAAGAAGGCAAAGGAATGCGGCATGGAGCTTTTTGTCATGGATGACGGTTGGTTTGGACATAGAAACGACGATACATCATCACTTGGGGACTGGTATGAGAATACAGCCAAGCTTCCGGGCGGCATAGAGCGATTGTCGGAAAAGGTGAATGCACTTGGGCTGGAGTTTGGAATATGGGTTGAGCCTGAGATGGTAAATGAGGACAGTGATCTATACAGGGCACATCCGGACTGGGCTGTCCAGATCCCCGGCAGGCAGCAGGCTCTTGGCAGACACCAGATGCTGCTTGATCTTACAAATGCCGATGTGAGGGATTATATAGTTGAGACGATGACAAAACTGTTTTCCAAGGGACATATATCATATGTGAAATGGGATATGAACAGGATCATGTCGGACAGATACGGCAAGGTTCTTCCTGTGGACAGACAATGCGAGTTTGGACACAGGTATGTGCTCGGATTGTATGAGGTCATGGCCCAGCTGGTTAGCAGATTCCCAAAGATACTATTTGAGGGATGCGCAGCCGGGGGCAACAGATTTGACCTTGGTATGCTCTGTTATATGCCTCAGATCTGGGCCAGTGATGACACGGATGCAAGGGAGCGGGCGCAGATACAGACAGGCTATAGCTATGGATATCCGATGTCTGTTGTCAGCAGTCATGTGTCGGGATGCCCGAACCATCAGACACTCAGGGTCACGCCGCTAGAGACCAGATTCAATGTTGCCGCATTTGGCGTTCTTGGGTATGAGTGCAATCTGTGCGATATGGATAAGAGAGAGCTGGATGCCGTGCGTGCTCAGGTGTTGTTTTACAAGGAACACAGGAGAACGCTGCAATTTGGCGGTTATCACAGGATAAAGAGTGGCAAGTCTGGAGATCTGATGCGGAATGTATACCAGTTTATGACGACCTCTGAGGATGGAAAGGAAGGACTAGCATGTTACTATGAACAGCAGTCCCTGCCAAACTACACTTACAAACATATGCGGACTGCCGGACTTGATGCTGACAGGATGTACACCATGACAAACCGGGAACTGACCTACAACATAAAGATGATGGGTGATCTCATAAATACGGTTACTCCGGTGCACGTAAGGCCAGGGTCTGTCACGCAGGAGGCTATAAGCAGATTTGCAAAGCTTAATGGAGAGCGGGAGAGTGTGAGGGCATATGGCTCTGTCTTTAATCTGGCCGGTGTAAACCTTGCACCCGGATTTGCGGGGACAGGGTACAATGACCAGACGGCACTCTGGGGTGAGCACGGTTCAAGACTCTATCTGTTCACTGGAGAATAGGCGTATGGCCAAATAGCAATATCTTACAGAAAAAGTAATTGCAAAATGGGTGGAAATGTCAGTCGTAGTGTGTTATCTTATATCTATAGAGAATTATTCTTGATAAAGGAGGCGCCTATGAGTGACAAGAGAAACACCTGGCAGAAACAGGTCATATATTCTGTTATAAAGGAACTCAAGACTCATCCTACCATTCAGAATCTTATCGATGAACTGGAGAAAAGAGGATACAAGATAGGAAAATCCACAGTATACCGTGTCATGGCAGATGCGGTGGATGATGGACTTGTGATGAATGTATATTCCGGCGACAAGCAGGAGCATTACGATGGCAACACTGAGAATCACTATCACATCAGATGTAAGGTGTGTGACAGGATATATGACAGTGAACTGCCGTTTCAGGGTGATATAACCCATATGGGAGCAGAAGCTGACAAGGATTTTGTTATACTGTCCCACAATCTGGAGTTTATCGGAATATGCCCACAGTGCAAGGATAGTCTGAAGAATCTGTAGATTTTATAGGATCTGTGGATCGTGACGGATATTCATATCATTTTGGATAACAAATCTTGATCATATGGTTTAAAAGATAAAGACGGATGTAACCAACAAATTGGTGTTACATCCGTCTTTTCTTTGCCTTTATAATCCGCCGTAATGCGTTTTATAAGAGGCGTTTTACGAGAGGTGTTTTACAAATTATTCATCTCTCTTTTTCTGCGAGATGATATTGGCTGATTTTATCTCTCTGTGCCCGGAAATCTGTGTAAGTGCTGAGGCGTCCGCAGAAAAACTGGTATATGTCGCAGTCTGTGCATTTTCATTTGCCACAGCCTGTCCACTGCCGGAGGTTGTCTCGGCCGCAGCCGGTGCGGATCCTGTTGTTTCCACTTTCGGTTTTGCTGAGATAGGATCCACAAGAGGATTGCTTATAACTGTCCTGTTCGTGGAAGGCCTGACCACAGTCATGCCAAGTATGGACTTCTTGTTCCTTATAGCGCGTTCCTCCTCAGGAGAGAGAGACTTTGCCTTTTCATCAGTTTTATCTTTATTTGGAGTGATGGCGTTACCTGAAGCATCTTTACTTGGCACAGCTTTACCTGGCACGTCTTTACCTGGCACATCTTTACCTGACACGTCTCTTCCCAACATATCTTTATTTGGCATGTCTTTATTTGGTGTGCCATTACCAAGAGTGCCTATATTTATTGCCGCTGCTCCTGGGTTGTCAGAAGATTCTTCACGCTCACCCCAGAGATCAGGAAATGGATCTATCTCTGTGTCTGTTTCCGTGTCCGCATCTTCTTCATCTTCAACAAAAGCACTGTCCGCATCAGGATCGTAATCCTTCATATCGTCTGCGTCCATATCGGAATCTGCATCAAGATCTTCAAGATCAGAGTCCACATATTCCTCAGGTTTTTCAAAAAATGTATGATCTATTGTAAGCTTAAAATCGACTTCTGAGTGGCCGACTTCTATGCCGCAGTCGTTGTACAGTTTGGTCGTATAGCAGTTTTTCAGCTTCTCTATGAGGTCAGTGTCCTCGTACTTTAACTGCTCCAGAATATTTGCGATTATGAGTCCCTGGAATTCGTCTGTCCAGCCGTCCTCAAGCTTTACAGCAATTCCGAGCTTCATGCTCTTGATGGCCATACAGATGACACCCCTTGAGCCGTCCTTCATGATCAGATCAGGGTTCTGGTTGATATAGTAAGAAGGGGTTCCGTAATCGTTTATCTTCTCCGGATACTTGTGTATACATGAGAAGTTGTAGTCTATGGTCTCTCTGAGTTCATTTGACAGGCTGAATGGATCCATCAGCTTGGCATATGACATGGCTATACTTCTGAGCGGCAGTGCAAATACAGGAACTCCGCATCCGTCTATTCCAAGGCCGATCTTGAATGTAGGTGTCTGGCTGAGCATAGAGATGAAGTTGATTATCTGTCTCTGCACAGGGGAGTCTTTCTGCTCGTAGCCATCCACTTTGCCTGTCAGCTCCCTCTGGAGCAGCATAAGGCTGAAATGCTTGCCTGAACAGCAGTGCTGCAGCTTGCTCTTGCCATCTCTTGGGTGGAGTCTTGACTGGTCAGTGAGCTTCATTGCAAGTGCTGATGCTGAGGTGGAGCCGCAAGGCTTCATGATCATATCCTCAGGGTCTATGCCGGTCTTGCGTGATATCTCCTCCAGCACAAATATGTGATGGCTGCTTCCCCAGTGTGAGGAGTTGAACATGGCCACGTTCTCCTCTGTGAGGTTGAATCTTCTGTGCAGTCCTGCGAGAAGTGTAGGCAGAACCTGTATGGGTTTGCTGGCAGAACGCATAAATGTCTGCTTTTCTATGTCACCGAGGTAGGCGATGGTATCTCCGGTGGAGGATACAACAGCGATAGAGCCACGGTGGACATTCTCAACGATGTTTCCACGGTATTCTTTAATAAGTATCTCTGACATAATTATCTGCTCCTCTTTTGAATTATTACTTTACATTATACACTCAACGGCACAGATATGAAAAGCCTTGCTTTGTCAAGGTTTTATGACTAAAAAAATGGGATTGAAAATGACAAAATGTCTCAAAGATAAATATACGCAAAGTAAAAAATGTTTAAAAAAATCGAAAAATGCGCAATCTTTTTGTGAAAATGCATAAAAAACTTTGATTATTATAAAAAGAATGGTATAATGACTTTATAATTTTGCATGGAGAGGTGACTTACATGATTAAAAAAGAGATGATCGCCATGCTTCTTGCGGGCGGACAGGGCAGCCGTCTTGGGGTTCTTACATCCAAGCTTGCCAAGCCAGCCGTAGCATTTGGCGGCAAATACAAGATAATCGATTTCCCACTGAGTAACTGTATCAACTCGGGGATTGACACAGTAGGTGTACTTACACAGTACAGACCACTCAGACTTAACCAGCACATAGGAATAGGTATTCCTTGGGATCTCGATAGGAACATAGGTGGTGTTACAGTTCTTCCACCTTACGAGAAGAGCAACAACAGTGAATGGTACACAGGTACAGCGAACGCTATTTATCAGAACATAGAGTTTATAGATTACTATAACCCTGAATATGTTCTCATTCTGTCAGGTGATCACATTTACAAGATGGACTACGAGCACATGCTTGAGTATCATAAGTCCATGAATGCAGATGTAACACTTGCAACTTACCAGGTACCATGGGAAGAGGCAAGCAGATTCGGAGTAGTCATTACGAATGACGACGGCATCATCTCAGAGTTTGAGGAGAAGCCGGAGAATCCTAGAAGCAACAAAGCTTCCATGGGTATATACATATTCAACTGGAAGATACTTCGTGAGGCACTTGTCACCATGAAGGATCAGCCGGGATGCGATTTCGGTAAGCATATCATTCCATACTGCCATGAGAACGGCAACAAGATCTGTGCTTACGATTTCAAGGGTTATTGGAAGGATGTTGGAACTCTCGGTTCATACTGGGAGGCTAACATGGAGCTTGTGGATATAGTTCCTGAATTCAATCTGTATGAGGAGTTCTGGAAGATATATACAAAGACAGATGCCATTCCACCACAGTACATCGATGAGTCAGCCAAGGTTACAAGATGTATCATCGGCGAGGGCACTGAGATTTACGGAACAGTGGAGAATTCAGTTATAGGTTCCTGCGTCACGATAGGTGAGGGCGCAGTCGTTAAGGATTCGATCATTATGAATGGGGTTACGATTGAAGCCGGCGCCTATGTTGAGAAGGGAATCATAGCTGAGAATGTCAAGGTTGGTGCGAATGCCAAGCTTGGTGTAGGCGAGGAAGCTGTCAACGAGATGAAACCTAATATCTACGCATTTGGCCTTGTAACTATAGGTGAGAACTCAGTTATACCTGGGGGCGTAACGATAGGTAAGAACACTGCTATATTTGGAGATACGGATCCTTCGGATTATCCGGACGGAGCACTTCCAAGCGGCGGTAGTATTATAAAGGCAGGTGAGTAGACATGAGAGCATTAGGAATTATTCTGGCAGGTGGTAACAGCAACAAGTTGGGAGATCTTTCAGCCAAGAGAGCCGTTGCAGCCATGCCTATCACAGGAAGCTACAGAGCCATCGATTTCGCTCTGTCAAACATGACCAATTCTCATATTCAGAAGGTTGCTGTATTTACACAGTACAACACAAGATCACTGAATGAGCATTTGAATTCAAGTAAATGGTGGGATTTCGGAAGAAAGCAGGGAGGCCTGTTCATCTTCACACCTACCATCACAGCAGCAAACAGTTATTGGTACAAGGGTACAGCAGATGCCCTGTATCAGAATATCAAGTTCCTGAAGGAGAGCCATGAGCCATACGTAGTTATCGCATCAGGCGATGGAATCTACAAGCTGGATTACAACAAGGTTCTTGAGGAGCATATAAGCAATGGCGCAGATATCACAGTTGTGTGCAAGGATCTTGCACCTGGTGAGGATGATGTCAACAGATTCGGTGTCGTAAAGATGAACGATGACGGACGTATCGTTGACTTCGAGGAGAAGCCGCTCGTTGCAGGAACAAACACAGTGTCTATCGGTGTATATGTCATAAGAAGAAGACAGCTTATAGAGCTGCTTGAGACATGTGCAAACGAGGGAAGAAATGATTTCGTCCGCGATATTCTTGTGAGATACAAGGGCGTCAAGAGAATCTACGGATACAAGATGGATACATATTGGAGAAACATAGGCACTATAGATTCATACTACAGAGCTAATATGGATTTCCTCAAGAAGGATGTAAGAGACTTCTTTTTCAAGCAGCATCCTGATATCTATTCAAGAGTAGATGATCTTCCACCAGCTAAGTACAACGCAGATGCAGTTGTAAACAACAGCTTGATCGCAAGTGGATGTATCATAAATGGTACCGTTGAGAATTCTGTCATATTCAAGAAGGTATACATTGGTAATAACTGCGTGATCAGGAACTCGATCATACTGAATGATGTCAATATAGGCGATAATTCGATCATTGAGAACTGTATCGTGGAGAGCAGAGATACACTTCGTGCAAACACAGTGCATCAGGGTGATCCGAACGATATAAAGGTTATTATCGAGAAGAATTTCAGATACGCATTATAAAAGATAAAGTGAAAGCTGTGTGTGGGATCACAGCCTGCGATAGGGTTAAGGGGGTAAGTCAGGTGCAGATAACTGATATAAGAATTAGAAGTGTTGAGAAGGAAGGCAAGATGAAAGCTGTTGTGTCGATTACGATCGACGATGAGTTTGTTGTACATGATATCAAGATCATTGAAGGCGAGAAGGGTATGTTCATCGCCATGCCAAGCAGAAAGGCATCGGATGGCGAGTACAGAGATATAGCACATCCTATCAATACAGCTACCAGAGAACGTCTGCAGAGTATGATACTGGACAAGTATCAGGAAACTTTGGGAGAGTAGAATTAATTACATTGAACAAACACTTAGAGTCAGTGCTAATGGCGACAGTCACCAGCTAAAGCACTGGCTCTTTTATTTTCACAAGCTGCCGTGAGGCAGTTTGTGAAGCACGCAGACGCCGCGCGAAGCGCCTCTAATGGCGTCTGCTCCTTTTTATTTTCACAAGCTGCCGTGAGGCAGTTTGTGAAGCACGCAGACGCCGCGCGAAGCGCCTCTAATGGCGTCTGCTCCTTTTTATTTTCACAAGCTGCCGTTTGCGAAGCACGCACTTGTAAAAATATAATGTATAAAGTAGAATGTATCTGGTCGGAGTCTGTTGACTTTGGGATACATTATATGTGGAGGTCATAGGATATGGTAAAGTCAGTCATACTTGCTGCAGGCAAGGGAACAAGGATGAAATCAGATAAGCCAAAGGTTGTTCATCAGGTTATGGGAAAGCCTATGGTATATTATTCTATAGAGGCTGCACGCAGAGCGGGTGCAGATGAGGTATGTGTGATAGTTGGATATAAAGCAGATGAGGTAAAACAGGCCATTGCGGAATCAGGAGCAGAGATTTCTGTAAGTTATGCACTTCAGGAGCAGCAGCTTGGCACCGGACATGCGGTGAAGTGTGCTTCAGATTTTATCGGAAAGGAAGGGGATGTGATCATCCTGTGCGGTGACACTCCGCTTGTGACGGGAGAGACACTTAGCAAAGCACTTGATTTCCATCAGAAAAATGGAAACGGTGTTACAGTCATATCTGCTATTCTGGATGAGCCATTTGGATATGGACGTATAATAAGGAATGGTGATTCACTTGAAAAGATCGTAGAGGAAAAGGATGCTAATGAGTCCGAGAAAGCGGTGAAGGAAGTTAATTCGGGTATGTATATATTTAACTGTGATGCACTTCAGGCTGCTCTGACCCAGATATCAAATGACAATGCTCAGGGAGAATACTATCTTCCAGATGCAATAGAGATCATAAAGAAGATGGGACTTAAGGCCTCAGCTGTGCCGATGGATGATGCGGATCAGATAAGAGGTGTGAATACTCTCGAACAGCTTGCAGAGGCTGAAAAGATCATGGAAAATAGATAATAAGGATCAGATGAGGAATATCCAGTTAAGAATATCCGGATAACAGAAATAGCCAGATAGGAGAAATATTATGAAGATAATTGTGGGACTTGGAAATCCTGGAGCAAAATATGCCGGAACCAGACATAATGTTGGATTCTCGGTCATAGATGAGTATGCAGAGAGACATAATATAAGAATGGATACAGGCAAGCATAAGGCAATAATTGGCAAGGGCATAATAGACGGCGAGAAGGTCATACTTGCCATGCCGCAGACGTTCATGAACCTGAGTGGTGAGAGCGTGCGGGCTATAATGGATTTTTACAAGTGTACACCGGAAGATCTGATCGTTGTATATGACGATATAGATCTGGACGTTGGCAAGCTTCGTATCAGGCAGAAAGGAAGTGCTGGAGGACACAACGGAATGAAGAACATCATTCTGCACACCGGAAGCCAGGAATTTGTGAGGATCCGTGTGGGTGTTGGCAAGAAGCCGGACAAGATGGATCTGGCCGATTATGTACTGTCCAGATTTGGCAAGGACGATCTGCCGGAGATGAGAAAGAGCTGCAGCACGGCCTGCGATGCACTTGATGTCATCCTGGCTGACGGAGCAGTTACTGCCATGAATAAGTTTAATTGAAAGAGAATGATATAGATGCGTGTTTTGCAGGAACCATTTAAAAAACTGAATATATACGATGAAGTGGGCGGATGGCTTGCGAAAGACGAAGGATTTGTGAATGTGACGGGAAGCTCTGGAAGCGGTACTGACAGAGTGTTTTTGATGGAGGCACTTTCAGATGGTGCGCCGGTCAAGATGGTGCTCACATACAGCGATAAGCGGGCCGAGGAACTCTACAGTGATCTGAGATTCTACAGCAGGGATGTGTATATGTATCCTGCCAAGGATATCCTCTTTTTCAGTGCAGATGTCCATGGAAATGCTATCACAAGAAAGCGCATGGAAGTCCTGAGGAAGCTTGCTACAGGGGAAAACTGTACGATCGTGGCAACTGTGGACGCTCTGTTTGACAAGATTCCGGCACTGTCATACATGAACAAATATGTGATAAACATACGCACTATGGATCACCTGAACCTGGACGAGCTCAAGGGTAAACTGGTGGATCTGGGTTATGAGAAGACAGATAGTGTGGAGGAGCCCGGACAATTTGCGATCCGTGGCGGGATCATAGACATATTTCCGCTCACGGAGGACTGCCCATACAGAATAGATATGTGGGATGATGAGGTGGACACCATCAAGACATTTGATGCGGAGAGCCAGAGATCCATAGAGAGTGTGGATCAGCTTGTCATATATCCCGCAGGTGAGATGGTGCTCTCAAAGGACAGGATAAACCGTGGCATATGCAGGATAAAGGATGAGCTGGAGCCATATTCGAAGAAGCTGAAAGCCGCATTTAAGACTGAGGCATATGCGAGGATAAAGCGTGAGGTTGCGGAGCTTGAGGAGCAGCTTACCGAGTTCAGTGCGACCTACGGTGTGGACAGCTATGTGGATTATTTCTATAGCGATACGGTATCCATCATAGACTGCCTTCCGGCGAACTCATTTGTGTTTATTGATGAGACCAGCAAGGTAAGCGACCGGGCGGTTTCCAGTGAGCAGAGTTTCGTGAGTGCCATGGCGCACAGACTTGAAGGGGGCTACGTTCTTCCGGGACAGCTCAGTGTCATGTATTCATATGATGACATTATACAGAAGATGCGGCATTACAGGACTGTAGGCTTTGATGCGTTCACAGGTGAAGATGAGCACATAAGGTATGCGCACAGAACTGAGATCGAGTGCAGGGAGGTTCACAGCTACAGGAACAATTTCGATTCGCTGGTTTCGGATATCAGAAAGTGGAAGAAGGACAAATACAGTGTTCTCTTTGTATCGCCATCGTCAGTTGGTGCCAAGAGAATGGTGGATAATCTCATGGACAATGATGTCATCTGTCACTACCTGAATGATCCAGATAAAGTGTTGTCAGCCAGAGATATGGCTGTCATGCCGGGAAGACTCAGGGCAGGCTTTATGATACCTGAGATGAAGATGGTCGTTGTCAGCGAGGGCGATGTGTTCTCCAGCCGTACAGGGCAGAAGAGGGGAACGCAGAAGAAACTTCCTAAGACAGGGGAGATCGTCAAATCGTTTTCCGATGTCAGCGTAGGCGATTATGTGGTTCATGAAAAGTATGGAATAGGCGTGTATCAGGGCCTTGAAAAGATTGAAGTGGATGGCGCAATGAAGGATTACCTTGTCATCGGATACGCCGAGGGCGGCAAGCTTTACGTGCTGGCTTCTGAGACTGACAGGATCCAAAAGTACAGAAGTAAGGAGGGAAGACCTCCGAAGATAAACCGTATGGGTGGAAGCGACTGGCAGAAGATCCACTCAAAGGTAAAAGGGCATGTCAGTGAGATCGCGCAGCATCTGGTCGAGTTGTATGCCGAGCGTCAGTCAAAGCCTGGATATGCATATTCTGCGGACTCTGACTGGCAGAAGGAATTTGAGGAGACATTCCCATACAAGGAGACAGATGACCAGTTAAAGGCCATAGCCGATGTCAAGGCAGATATGGAGAGCGATAAGATCATGGATCGTCTTGTGTGCGGCGATGTGGGATTTGGCAAGACGGAGGTTGCTATCCGTGCGGCATTCAAGGCCGTTGGGGACAGCAGACAGGTTGCATATCTGGTGCCTACGACAATCCTGGCGGAGCAGCACTATGAGACATTTACCGAGAGGATGAAGGATTACCCGGTAAATGTGAGACTTCTCTGTCGTTTCTGTACCCAGAAAGAGATAAAGAATACTCTGAGGGAGCTCAAAGAGGGCAAGGTCGACATAGTCATAGGAACACACAGGCTTCTCTCGAAGGATGTGGAGTTCAATAATCTTGGCCTTCTGATAATAGATGAGGAACAGCGATTTGGCGTAAACCACAAAGAGAAGATAAAAGAGATGAAGACAAATGTGGATGTGCTCACACTGACTGCTACACCTATACCGAGAACACTTCATATGAGTCTGGTCGGTATAAGGGACATGAGTCTTTTGGAGGAACCTCCGGTGGACAGACGTGCCATACAGACATATGTGATGGAGTATGACAAGGAGCTTGCCAGGGAGGCCATAGCCAGAGAGTTATCCCGTCAGGGGCAGGTCTATTATGTGTATAACAGGGTGAAGGATATAGAACAGTTTGCCGCCGAGGTTCAATCCCTTGTACCAGGGGCGAGAGTGGAGTACGCCCACGGCCAGATGGACGGCAGGACGCTTGAGGATATAATGTACAGGTTTAACAAGAAGGAGATAGATGTTCTTGTCTGTACCACGATCATAGAGACCGGACTTGATATCCCAAATGCGAATACGATCATCATACATGATGCGGACAATTTTGGACTGGCACAGCTTTATCAGCTCAGAGGAAGAGTGGGGCGTTCAGACAGAAGTGCATTTGCATTCATGTTTTATAGAAGGAACAGACTGATATCGGAGGTTGCAGAGAAGAGACTGAGAGCCATAAAGGAGTACACGGATCTGGGATCGGGTGTGAAGATTTCGAAGGCGGATCTGAACATCCGCGGAGCCGGAAGTGTTCTCGGCGAGAGTCAGTCGGGCAATTATGAGGTCGTGGGATATGACCTCTATTGCAAGATGCTGAACGATGCCGTGAGGGAGCTCAGAGGTGAGACTGTATTTCAGGGGTACGAGACAGAGATCGATATTCCTGTGGATTCATTTATACCGGAGACGTATGTCAAGAATGATTTTGTGAAGCTGGAACTGTGCAAGAGGATATCTCTTATTAAGAACGAGAATGAATACAACGATATCATAGATGAGCTCATAGACCGTTTTGGAGACATCCCGGAGGAGACTATGAATCTGCTGGATGTCGCACTTCTCCGCGCCGAGGCAAATGCATGTTATATAACCAGGATCTGGTTTAAGGATGACAGCCTTAGATTTGTAATGTACAATAAGGCCAGGATAAATGTGGACGGCATAGACAGCCTTGTGAACAATTATTGCGGAAGAATGAAATTTGTCATGGGAGCAAAGCCTGAGTTTGTGCTCAGACTCGGAAGAGAAGAGAGAAATGATCTCATACGTCAGGCGGAATTTGTTGTGTCGGATATGTCCCAGCTCCTGATGACTGTGGATACCCAGGAAGATCATGTGGGATAGATATGGAGGTGTGATGTAATTGAGGAAAATGCTTTGTATACTGCTTGCCTGTGTGCTGATGCTCTCATTTGCCGGATGTGGGCAGCAGGACTCCGAGGAGACGGGCAAGGATGTGGTGCTCCGGTACAATGGTCAGGATATTTGTATAGACGAAGTGTATATATATGCCGAGACTGTAAAGGAAAATTATGAATCAAAATACGGAACGGATGTGTGGAGTCAGAATATAGTCACGGATGATGGTCTTGAGATGAACGCAGAGGATGCGGCGAGACGTGAGGCTATATCAAAGATCATAAAGACCAAGACGCTCATAACAAAATCCGGGGAGTATGGCATAAGCCTGACTGCCAGCGAGGAGAGTGAGCAGGAGAAGGCTGCACAGGATTTCTATGACATACTGACTGATGAACAGATAAATTCAGTTGGACTTGAGCTTGACACTGTGAAACGTGTATTGCTTGAGAGTGCTCTGGCAGACAAGATATATGCTTACGTGCTCAAGCAGAGCGCCACGGAGATATCGGATGAGCAGGCGAGAATGAGCACATTTTATGATATGTTCTTTGAATGCTATTCAGAGGATGATTTTGGCAACATAACGCTGTATTCACAGACGAAGATAGATGCCCAGAAAAAGAAGGCTGACGCTGCGTATGCCGCCATACAGGAGGAGTCTGATAATCAGGATTTGAACATAGCTTTCCTTGGAACGTCAAAGACTCTTAAGTATGCAGGCACCCACACGATGAGCAGGGATGACATATTGAACACATACGGACAGGATGCGCTGGATGTGCTCTACGGACTCCAGGATGGCCAGATTTCAAATGTGGTTGAGACGCAGTATGGATATCATATTTTCCAGATGATAAGCCTGACTGATGCGGACGCAACTGCACAGAACAAGGAGAAACTTACAGAGGCTGCGGATGCAGAATATTACGACAACCTTATGAAGGACTGGATGAATGAGCTTGACAGCGGATATTCATACAGCAAGAGGGTTGACATGGATGTGTATAACAAAATCTCGTTTAAGTAGGATACGTAAGAAAAAGGAGAAGAGATATGGTAAATGTATATGATATAAACATAAAGAAACTTGATGACAGGGCGATCATACCGACCTACGGTTCTGAGTTCGCAGCGGGAGCTGATCTGTACGCATGCATGGATGTGGCTGTGACTGTTGAGCCGGGACAGACTGTTATGGTCCACACAGGAATTGCGATGGAGATACCTGCTGGATTTGCCGGACTTGTATATGCGAGAAGTGGCCTTGCTTCCAAGAAGGGACTGGCTCCGGCAAACAAGGTTGGAGTTATAGATGCGGATTACAGGGGGGAGATCATGGTCGCTCTTCACAATCACGGTGTGTCTGCACAGACCGTTGATCCAGGTGAGAGAATAGCACAGCTTGTGATCGCGCCGTACATAGTCGGAGCTTTCCATCAGGTTGATGAGCTGTCTGACACTGTAAGAGGCGAGGGTGGTTTCGGATCCACCGGAAGAAAATAATCAGGCTAAAACGAATAAAAAGGCGGGTACTTCTAAAAGTACCTGCCTTTTTCGTTCCACAGAATGGTTTCTCCTGCGGCAAGAGATGCCGGGACATCTATGATCCTCTGGTTTCTGGAACCTTTGAATCTAAGGGAGAGATCCTTCTGTTCGTCTATAAACTCACCGTCCACAAGGACATCTATGTATGACAGTAGTTCTTTCGTATATTCCCATTCTTTGCACATGCGGTCAAGCAGATCAGTCTCAAATGTATATCCGGTGTAACACCAGATGGTTTTGTCCGGATATGTCTCTTTGAATCTTCTTGCAAGAGGGAGAAGTCCCTGCTGGTTTACGTATTCCATAGGTTCACCGCCCAGAAGGGAGAGACCTGCGATATAGTCTTCTTTGCAGCCTTCTATGACCTTCTCGATCTCTTTGTCTGTGAAAGACTTGCCGTAGTTAAAATCCCAGGTGTCCGGGTTGAAGCAGTTCTTGCAGTGGTGTGTGCAGCCGGATACGAACACCGAGACGCGCACGCCTGTTCCGTTTGCAACGTCAAATAATTTTATATCAGCGTAATTCATAAAAATTCCTTTCAAAACAAAAGTATGGCCTGCGTTGCCCTCTACGACATGCAGACCATACAATTGAAATTATTAATGCACTTAGTTAAAAAAATCGGATAAAAACTGTTCATAGAACTATTTGCATAGCCTTATTCTATACCAATTGCCGGAATATGGCAAGTGTTTTTATTCTAATGTTTTTTCTAAATAAATACAGCAAATGTCTTACAGGTGAAGAACTCTTGCCTTGATCTCCTTTGTCTTGCCGACATTCCAGAAATTCTCACCGAGATAGCCGCAAGTTCTTCGTGTGACATTCATCTTGTTGTGATCCTTGTTGCCACACTGAGGACATTCCCATTCGCCGTCATCATTGATGATGATCTCACCGTCATAACCGCACACATGGCAGTAATCTGATTTGGTGTTGAACTCGGCGTACTGGATATTGTCATATATGTATCTGACAACCTCGGCAAGTGCGTCAAGGTTATTTCTCATGTTCGGGATCTCCACGTATGAGATCGCACCACCTGATGATATGGTCTGGAACTGGCTCTCAAATCTGAACTTGCTGAAAGCATCAATATGCTCACGGACATCAACATGATATGAGTTAGTGTAGTAACCCTTGTCAGTTACATCCTTGATGGTTCCGAATCTCTCCTTGTCTATGCGGGCAAATCTGTAGCAGAGGCTCTCTGCAGGAGTGCCGTACAGACCGAATCCAAGTCCTGTGTCTGCCTTCCATTTGTCGCAGGCTGCGCGGAGCTTGTGCATGAGCTTCAGTGCAAATTCCTCTCCAACCGGGTCGGTGTGACTTACACCGCGCATAAGCTTTGTTGTCTCGTATACTCCGATATATCCGAGTGAGATAGTGGAGTAGCCGTTGTGGAGGAGTGAATCAATGACCTCACCCTTCTTGAGTCTTGCGATGGCACCGTACTGCCAGTGAACCGGGCTCACGTCTGATGTCACACCCTCAAGAGCTCTGTGCCTGCACATAAGCGCATCGTAGCAGAGCTGAAGTCTCTCATCGAGAAGGCTCCAGAACTTCTCCTCGTCGCCCTTTGCAAGTATGGCAACCTGTGGAAGGTTGATGCTGACAACGCCCTGGTTGAAACGGCCTTCCCATTTGTATTCGCCGTTTTCGTCCTTCCAAGGTGAGAGGAATGAGCGGCATCCCATACATGAGAATACGTTGCCTTCGTAGTTCTCACGCATCTTCTTTGCTGATATGTAATCAGGATACATTCTCTTTGCCGAACACTTGATGGCAAGCTCTGTGATGTAGTCGTATTCGCCGCCCTTGAGGCAGTTGTGTTCGTCAAGAACATATATGAGCTTTGGGAATGCAGGGGTTACATATACGCCTGCCTCGTTCTTGATTCCCTCAAGTCTCTGTCTTAGGATCTCCTCTATGATCATGGCGTTCTCTTTGATGTATTCGTCGTCCTCTCTCAGGTTGAGGAAGAGGGTTACGAATGGAGACTGTCCATTTGTAGTCATGAGAGTGTTGATCTGATACTGTATGGTCTGGACTCCGGACTTGAGCTCATCCTTAAGTCTCTCTGTTATGAGCTTTTCAAGTGTATCGGGATCTATCTTGTCACCGAATTCTTCGGTATATCTCTTCTTATATTTATTGTAGCTCTTTCTGAGGTACTTGCCCAGGTGACGGACATCGACTGACTGGCCGCCATACTGGCTGGATGCGACAGATGCTATTATCTGTGTGACAATAGTACATGCAACCTGGAAGCTCTTAGGGCTTTCGATAAGCTTTCCATTCATGACTGTGCCGTTGTCCAGCATATCGCCTATATTGATAAGGCAGCAGTTAAATATCGGCTGGAGGAAATAGTCGGCGTCATGGAAATGTATAGCGCCCTCCTCATGAGCTTTGGAGATCTTCTCAGGAAGAAGCATTCTCTTTGTAAGGTCTTTGGATACTTCGCCAGCGATGAGGTCTCGCTGTGTGGATGCAACTGTTGCATTCTTGTTGGAATTCTCCTCCATGACATCCTTGTTCCTGTTCTGTATAAGGCTGAGGATGGAGTCATCCGTGGTGTTGGCCTTTCTTATGAGCTCACGGCTGTATCTGTATATGATGTATGTCTTGGCAAGCACGAACTTGCCGTCAGCCATAATACCCTGTTCGATGATATCCTGGATATCCTCAACAAGCATTCTCTTTCTGTTCTTTGCCTCGATGCTTCCTACGATCTCTTCAATTTTTTCATCAGAAATTTTCTCGCAAGGCTCCACTTCCGAATTGGCCTTCTGGATTGCGAGGATTATCTTGCTTCGGTCGTATGTGACAGCACGACCATCTCTTTTGATAACTTGCATTTCCCATTCTCCCTGTGTATTGTGTGTGTAATGTGAAAGTGCGTTAAAAAAGTACGCCCCCTAAATATAGTGTTGAGAAACAAATGTGGCAACAATATATTGTACTCTGGCTGAAAAAGCCGCAAAAAAATTAGCGACAATAAGGTGCCTCGCCGCAAATACTCACACTGATGTCTCAACATTGACGATTATATCATTACCATATTTGTTTGTCTACAGTATATTTGGAAAAAGTACAAAATATAGAAAAAATAAAATTATGGTTAACTATATATTGTAGTTTTGCCTTTGAATAATGTGAAAAGGTGTAGATGCATCACAAAAAACAACTCCAATGTGCAATTGTGAGAATTCTATGAATTAGGGCAAATTGCTTTATTTTTGCAGGAAAATATGATATAAGTTTATTCGTTGAAGATTATAGAAGGATAATAATCTTTAAATATAAATGTAAAAGAGGTATAGAAATGAGAAGATTAAAAAAAGGATGTGTAGTAGTTCTTGCTTTTGCACTGTCCATGGCACTCATGACGGGTTGTGGTGATAAGAACGGAAAAGATGATACAGGTAAGGCTACATCGACAGATGCAGTGACCACTGAGAGCAGCGCAGATTCAAACAGTGGTACATCAGCCACAAGTTTTAGCAGCATAGAGGATATGGTTGACAAGTATGCAGCTGATGTTCAGCTTGGCGATTACAAGGGTATTACTTATGAGGATAAGACAGAGGCTGTAACAGATGCTGAAGTCCAGAGCAAGGTCGATGAATTTGTTGACGGACTTGCAACATTTGACAAGGATACTACAAGTGTGGCAAAGGAAGGCGATACTGTAAATATTGACTTTGTTGGTTCTGTAGACGGAGAGGAATTTGAAGGCGGCAATTCCAACGGAACAGGATATGATCTCGTTCTTGGATCAGGCTCATTTATCGACGGATTTGAGGATCAGATAATCGGACATAAGGCTGGCGACAAATTCACAGTTACAGCGACATTCCCTGAGAACTACGGAAGAGATGAGCTGAACGGCAAAGAGGCTCAGTTTGAGACAACACTCAACTATATAAAGATCGATAAGCCGGCTACATATAATGATGAGCTTGTAGCTGCAAACACTGATTACAAGACAACAGCAGAGTATGAGGCAGGTGTCCGCAAGGAGCTTGAGCAGGACAAGGCAGATTCAGCACTTGCAAGCGCACAGAATGAGATCATGGTCAAGGTTATCAAAAACGCCGTTATCAACAATCTGTCAGAGGCTGATGTTCAGGCAAGTGCAAATAATCTCATATCATCCATCAAGTCACAGGCTGAGACATATGGAATGGACTATGCAACATATATCTACTATTATTATGGATATGATGATTCAGATACATTTGAGGAGTATGCAAAGAGTATCTGCGAGGAGGCACAGAAGGAGAAGATGGTTATGTGTGCCATTGCCAAGAAGGAGAACATCACCATCACTGACGAGGAGACAGATGCATACCTGAACGATTATGCAACCAAGAACAGCATTGATGTGGACAGCCTGAAGAGTACACTCACAGACGTTGAATGTAAGTACAACGCTCTGGCAAAGAAGGTTATGGATTTCCTTGTTGAGAATGCAAAGGCAACTGAGGCAACTGAGGAGGCTTCAGCAGCTGCAACAGAGAGTGCTGCAGAGGCAGATTCTGAGTCAGCAGACGATCAGGCGGAGACTGAAGAGTCCACTGAGGAGACCGAAGCGGATACAGCGGCAGATACAGAAGCAGATGCTGCTGAGTAAGATGAGATATGGAGAGGTAATATGAGAGTAAAGAAGATATTTGCATATGGAATGGTCGCAGTCATGTGTGCAGGAATGATGACAGGCTGTGGCAAGAATGATACAAAAACCCAGTTCAAGACATATTCAAAGTGTGCAACTGTTGATAAGGCTGCATACACAGATATAGAATATGTACCTGAGTCAAGAGAAGTCTCACAGGATGAGGTTGACAGTGCGATAGACAGTTTCTGCAGTGACAACTCAGAGATAACACAGGATAAGACGAGTGCCATAAAGGATGGAGATAAGGTAAATGTAGACTATGTCGAGACGATCTCAGGCACAGAGAAGGACAGTCAGACAGCATATGATATAACGATCGGAAGCAATACTCTTGGTGATGGCAGCGATGATCAGCTCATCGGAAGCAAGCCTGGAGATAAGAAGACTGTCACAGTGTCATATCCTGATGATTACAGTGACACTACAGTTGCCGGACTCACAGCAGAGTTTGAGGTTACTATCAATTATATATCAGTGACAACCGTCCCTGAATATACAGATGATCTCGTAAAGAAGGCATCAGACGGTGAGTATACTAACACAACTGATTACACAGCTCACCTGAAAGAAGACCTTCAGGCTGAGAAGGATAAGTCAGCAGACAAGGCAGACAGAGAGGCTGTACTTAAGGCTGTCGAGGAGAAGGTTACATTTGACAAGTACCCTGAGGATGAGATCCAGTCATCAGTGCAGAGTCTTGTATCGAATATAAGAAGTGCGGCTGAGAACTATGGAACAGATTTTGAGACCTATGCAAAATATCTCATGGGATATCAGGATGAGGCATCATTCCTTGAATATCTTCACACGACAGTTGAGAGTGTCATGAAGGAGAAGATCGTTGTGTCTTGTATAGCTCTTGACAATGATCTCTTAGCTGACGATAGCGATATAGCAGACTACAGAAAGACTCTGATGGAGGAGAACAATCTGGAGAATGATTCAGATATAGATCAGTATTATTCAGCAGATGACATCATGTTCTTCGCAACAGAGGAGAATGTGCTTGACTTCCTGATGGACAGAGCAGTTCAGACTGAGGCGACAGCTACAGATGCAGAAAATACAGATGAAGAGACTGAAGCTGCTTCAGAAGGCAGCACTGCTGAGACAACGGTTGCTTCAGAAGACAGCACTGCTGAGACCACAGAGGCTGCCTCAGAAGACAGCACTGATGAGGCTGCAGCGGCTGACACCACTTCCAGCAGCGAGGCTGAATAGAAGGAAAGATAGGATCACGTATAAATAAAATATATAGACTGACATATTTATATGTAAAGAAGGAGACTGTGCGTGCAGTCTCCTTTTTTCTGCGTTTGGAGTATAGTTTTATAAAGCAGATATTGATGACCCTGGTGCCATTTGTGCCGATGGCGTAAAGGTTAGAGTATAGCTTTATAAATCTGATACAAGCCCCTGAGATTTTGCTGATGCAGGAAAGGCGAAATGCGGCTGTAAAACTGAAATGGTGCCCGCAGGGAAAACTAGATAAAGAAAACTGTAGATTATAGGCATTGACTGGCAGATCAAACACCGATAGAATGGAAATATCATTGTTTTATAGAATGAGCCGGGTTTTCATAGAAAATCTGGCAGGCAGAGCCGGCCCACTGCATAAATCAACTCTAATGGGCTGGTGTTCAATGAGAAAGGGGATATTATGAAAAAGAACATTGCAAGAAAATGCCTGTGCATAGCGCTTGCATCGGCAATGGTATTCGGCGAAGCGGGTACAGTGCTGGCTGCACAGGGGGAGAATGTACCTGCAGGACAGGATACCGCCGTGAGTGTGCAGGCAGAGGATTCGTCAGCAGAGCTGGCGGCAGCGCCAAACATGTGGTATTCGAATGCCTATCAGTCAGGCGGGAATATTCACATTTCCGGAAATGGAACGGCAAAGAGAGTATGCGTATGGGTGAACGGAGTCCTTGTCAAAGAGATAAATAACAATTCAGATACAGATAGCTGGAGTCTGGATATGGATGTCACCAAGAGACTTTCCTCAAAGTACACGGTTAAGATCGTGGCTTACAGCTCAGATGGTACAAGTGTATCGAGCAATATCAATCCAATAAATGTTGGCAGTACAGCTGTAAATGATGCTTTCTGTGCGGACAGTCAGGTAGAGACTGGCAGTACCGGATATGGAAAAAGCACAGGTATACATCTGTCGGCCGGATTTACAGATTGGTTCGATGGCCTCTGCCTGTATCAGGTGTACAGATCCACAAAGGTGAATGGAACATACAGCTTACTCACAACACAGAGCACAAGCTATTATTCCGGCATATCTTATGATGATAAGACAGCCAAGCCGGGAGTTACATACTATTACAAGATCAAACTTGCAACCGGTAAAGACAAATATGTGACAACCAACAAGGTGTATTCGGTGAGCGGTATCGTGTCGGCAAAACGCGGATATCCGACGATGCGCAGCGTGTCTGTCAACAGCTTTGCTGACAGCAAAGGCCGTACCGGGGTGAACATATATATGTCATCAGACCTTGCAAACCAGTATGATATATACCGTTCTGTGAACAAAACCAGCGGTTATAAGAAGATAAAGACAGTATATTCAAATTCTTACGATGACATGAATCTCAAGAGGGGAACTGTATATTACTACAAAGTTCTTCCGAAGTATTATGATGCTGCTACAAAGAAGACATATGCAGGAGAAATGTCAGAACCTAAGGCTGTAAAGTATATCATGAACAACTATTTGTCTGTGAATCTTACACAGGTAGGAGACAGGGCGCTCAAGGTTGATTGGGAAAAGGAAGAAGGCACTGCTGCTGACATCTCATATGAGATATGGTATAGCCGTGCTGATATCAGCGGAACTGGTTACAGAAAAGCTGCTACGACTAAGACCAATTCCTGTATACTGAGAAATCTTGCAGCAAATGGCAAATACAGTGTCAGAGTGCGTAAGGTCAAGAAAGCCGGTTCAGTTGTAAAATATGAATATTCTACGATAACCCAGAGAGCCATGGGTTATACAGATACAGTTTCAGATGTGAATGTCGAGACTCTGGCATCTGCATTAAACTCAGCAAAGAATGCTGTCACAGTAAGCTACAGAGTGACATGGTACAGAGACTGGGGCGCAACGGGATACATAATAAAGGCCTACAACAACTATACAGGAAAAACTGAAAAGATAGCTGTTATCAAGTCGGGAAAGACCACATCATATGTGTTCAGAAATGTAAGTACAAAGTCATCAGGCCTCAAGTATACGGATGTGTCAGTATCGCCATATAAGGGAAGTGTTGTCGGAGATGAGAGCAGTCTGTGGGGAACAAACAACTTTGTAACGGCAAAGAAGACCCGTTCTGTGAGACTCAGTGAGACATCTGCCAAGGTTGTATGGGCTGCTGTTCCGGGAGCAAAGAAGTACATCGTATATCGTACCACAGAGCTTGGTGTTAGTCAGAAGATAGGCGAGACTACTCATACATATTTTATAGACAAGAACCTGACCAACAATTATGAATACACTTATTCTGTGAATGTAGTCAGTGCATATGACGGATTCAACAGTGTGACTGCGGATTGTTTTGCCTATTATACCCACAAGATCGCTACTCCTCGTATAACAGGAATGGCAAACACTGCTGCAGGTGTAGTTACTATCAGATGTGCAAAGGTTGCAAATGCCAAATACTATGTTGTATATCGTTCAACAAGCAAGAATGGAACATACAAGAAGGTTGGAACACTTGCGTCAAACCTGACATTTGTGGATAAGAAGCTTACAAAGGGAAAAGCATATTACTATAAGGTTATAGCATTCTCTGTCAATGATGGTGGTAAGGCTGTCAGATCAGCTTCATCAGCAGTAAAGGGAATCGTTATTAAGAAGTAGATGAAAAGGGGTTAGGTATGAAGAAGAGTTTTGGAAAGAAAGCTTTATGTATAACACTTGCCTCGGCTATGTTGTTCGGAAATATGTCGGTTGCTATGGCTTCCGAAAATACCGGAGACGCATACACTGACGGGCAGGCGGTTATAACTGCTGCGAGTACAGTCTCAGCAGCAATAAACAGTACATTTATAACAAGTGGAACTGTTATAAATGATGGAACTGTGCATGTAAATGCAAGTGGATATGGTAAAAAAGCAGAGTTACTTGTAAATGGTGTGGTACATGAAACCGTAACTGGCAGCAGTTATGATGGAAGCTGGAATTTGAGCAACTATTTCTATGGAAAAGCAGGTGCTTCATATAAGTTTACTCTGGTATCTTACGGAAGTGATGGAAGTAAAGTGACTAAAGAGCTTGGAACGAAGAGGATTAAGACTCCAGCGTTTGGAAAGAGACAGAGTGACAAGGGCACATATACTGATATGTCATATATATCCACAGGGTATCTGAAATACAATGGTATAAGAGTATATGCCAGATTTGCAGAAGAAGTATATTCTGGACTCAGTTACAGACTTCTACGTTCGACAAAAGAAAATGGTACGTATAGCGTTGTCAGCAGCGGAAATCTGTCAAATTCATATAAGTACGATCTGACATGTGTGGATACAACTGCGAAGCTGAACTGTGTATACTACTATAAGATCCAGGTGGTTACAGGTACAGATTCATACATAAAGACATCTAAGGTCGTGGCTACAACATCTGCGATCAAGGCGGATGTAGCTATGGGCAGATCTGTGTCTATATCAGCCACAAGTGGTCTGAAGGGCGTGGATATAACGATAGACAACCGTCAGGCTGGCAATAACCAGTTTGATATATACAGGTCTACAAGTAAGACAAAAGGTTTTAAGAAGATAAAGACACTTACAACAGGTTTTGAGTATACGGACACTACAGCAAAGGCCGGTGTTGTATATTATTACAAGGTCATTCCTAAGTATTATGATACCAGAAATGGCTCACTCATATCAGGACCTGCAACGAATGTACAGGCTGTCAAGCTCGAGCTTGGCTGGACAGAAGTGGAGGCTTCCCAGATATCAGCTACGGCTGCGAAATTAAGTTGGAACAAGGTGCGCGGCGCAAACGTATACGAAGTCTGGATGAGAAATGCTTCTATATCGGGTGACAGCTTTAGAAAAGTTGCCACGACTAAGGAACTGTCAGTTGTGTTAAGAGGTCTTGAGGCTGGTAAATATGAGTTCACTCTGAAGTCCCAGAACAGGACAAATGGAAATGTGATCTGTGAGAACCACAATCATGCATCACTTAACATGGGATTTACCCAGAGAGTGGAGAATGTCAAGGTATTATGGAGAACATCAACCGTAAATTCTGCAAAGACAAGTATGGCTGTGACAACTGCTATCTCATGGAGAAAAGTCTGGGGAGCAACAGGTTACAAGGTTATGGCATATAACAGGTATACAGGAAAGAATGAATGTGTGGCAACTTTAAAGTCAGCATCAACAGTAACCTATAAATTCCGTAATCCTGGAAGTACGACTAAGGGTATCAAGTATACCAGAGTTTATATTGTGCCATATAAGGGCAGCACCCTCGGCGATAATTCAGATGACATATACGTGAACGTAATGCCTATGGCAAAGAATGTGAAGGCAGCAAGACTGAGCAATTCACAGGCAAAGGTTACATGGTCAGCAGTTGCCGGAGCAGATAGTTACATGGTGTACAGAAATATAATAAATGGAAACAATGCTTATAGTGTGACTGGCGTGTCTTATGTAGATTCAAATTGTTCAACCAGTACAACCTATGTATACACTGTCAGAGCAATGTCTAACATGGCTGGAATGCAGAACAGGGGAGATGCTACAGATTCAGAGATAGGACGTACAGGAAGTGCAAGTTATGTTCACAAGGTGGGTACACCGAAGATCGCAACTGCGGAAAATACGGCTGCAGGAACTGCTACACTCACATGGAAGAAGATATCTCTTGCAAAGTATTATATCGTTTACCGCAGTACACAGAAGAACGGAACCTACAGCAAGATCGGAAGCACTGTGAAACTTACATATGCTGATAAGAAAGCTGTTAAGGGAAAGACATATTATTACAAGGTAAAGGCTGTAGCTATGGGAGATAACGGTGTTGTTTCAACATCTTCATTCTCACCGGCTGCATATGTAAAGAGCGCAAAATAATATATAGGTGATATCATAGATCTGAATATGATATCCCACAAAAAGGCGGAGTCATATTCCTGTTCACAGATAATGGGAAGGCGGCTCCGCATTTGTGTTCAGATGATGTATGCGCTATAAAAAAATACCGTGTATGACGAAAAAATGTGTTGACATACCCGAACATACAGTATATTATATTAACGTTCGTTGTGAACATGCGGAAGTGGCGGAATTGGCAGACGCGCAGGCTTCAGGTGCCTGTGGTAGCAATACCGTGTGGGTTCAAGTCCCATCTTCCGCATTTTTTTATACCATAGTGTGCGATATGCGGAGCTGTGGAACCAATATATATGATATTTAGGAGGTATGTGCGGCAATGGCAGAGAAGAAGAATGTGGTTACTTATTCAGGTCTCAAAAAGATAGAGGAAGAGCTTCAGGATCTGAAGGTTAATAAACGTAGAGAGATCGCAGCTAAGATCAAAGAGGCCAGAGAGCAGGGAGATCTGTCAGAGAATGCAGAGTACGATGCTGCCAAGGATGAGCAGAGAGACATCGAGGCAAGAATCGAGCAGCTCGAAGGCATGCTTAAGAATATAGAAGTAGTCGATGAGGATGAGGTCGATACAGGCGTTGTCGGAATCGGATGTAAGGTTGTCGTATACGATTACGAGTTTGATGAGAAGATCGAGTATGATATCGTTGGTTCATCACAGGCAGATATCATGAACAACAAGATCTCAGATGAGTCACCAGTCGGAATGGCACTCAAGGGTGCAAAGGTTGGTGAGGAAGTTCTGGTGGAGGCACCGGACGGAGAGTTTAAGTACAGGGTACTTGATATTAAGAGACAGGAGCTGTAAGAGAAGATGGCAGAGCAGAACAACAAGGGAAAAGATCAGGATCTTAATAAGCTGAAGGAGGTTCGCCGTGAGAAGCTGGCAGACCTTCAGGCAGCGGGCAAGGATCCATTTGTTATAACAAAGTATGATGTGCAGCAGCACAGCACAGATGTGAAGGAGATGTACACAGCGCATGAGGCAGAGCTTCTGGCTGGCAGACAGACACCTTCAGTTGAAGGCCTTGAAGAGGCAGAGAAGAGAGAAGTCTTAAACAACGACTACAATGAGAGAAGAGCTATCATGGACGCTTCACCTATCAATGTGAGCATCGCAGGACGTATGATGTTCAAGCGTGTCATGGGCAAGGCATCTTTCTGTAACATTCAGGACCTGAAGGGCAATATTCAGGTATACGTTGCCAGAGATCAGATCGGTGAGGAGTCATATGCTGACTTCAAGAAGTCAGATATAGGTGATATATATGGAGTTAAGGGATATGCTTTCAGAACAAAGACAGGAGAGATATCCATACATGCAGAGGAGATCACACTTCTCTCCAAGTCACTCCAGATCCTTCCTGAGAAGTTCCACGGCCTGACAGATACAGATATGAGATATCGTCAGAGATATGTGGATCTCATCATGAACCAGGACAGCAAGGAAGTATTTATCAAGAGATCACAGATACTTAAGGAGATCCGTAACTTCCTGGCAGGACGTGATTTCATGGAGGTTGAGACACCTATGCTGGTCAGCAATGCCGGCGGTGCTGCAGCCAGACCATTTGAGACACATTACAATGCACTGAATGAGGATGTAAAGCTCCGTATATCACTGGAGCTCTACCTGAAGAGACTTATCGTCGGCGGTCTTGAGAGAGTATACGAGATCGGACGAGTATTCCGTAACGAGGGAGTTGACACACGTCACAATCCTGAGTTTACTCTGATGGAGCTGTATCAGGCATACACAGATTACTATGGTATGATGGAGCTCACAGAGTCTATGTTCCGTTACCTCGCTGAGAAGGTATGCGGAAGCACAAAGATCTCATACAACGGAATTGAGATTGACTTTGGAAAGCCATTTGAGCGTCTGACTATGGTTGACGCTATCAAGAAATATACAGGTGTTGATTTTGACCAGGTTGCTGATGATGCAGAGGCTAAGAAGATTGCTGACGAGCATAACGTAGAGTACGAGGAGCGTCATAAGAAGGGTGACATCGTGAACCTGTTCTTCGAGGAGTTCTGTGAGGAGAAGCTGATCCAGCCTACATTCATTATGGATCATCCGATCGAGATCTCACCACTTACGAAGAAGAAGCCTTCAGACCCTACAAAGGTTGAGCGTTTCGAGCTCTTCATCAACACATGGGAGATGTGTAACGCTTACTCAGAGCTGAACGATCCTATCGATCAGCGTGAGAGATTTGCCGCTCAGGATGCGAATGCAGCAGCCGGAGACGACGAGGCTGAGCACACAGATGAGGATTTCCTCAATGCACTTGAGATCGGTATGCCTCCAACAGGTGGTATCGGTTACGGTATAGACAGACTGGTTATGCTCCTTACAGATTCACAGGCGATCAGGGACGTTCTTCTGTTCCCGACGATGAAGTCGTTGAATAGCGAGAACTAGGATTTATGCGGGTTTGCAGAGATATTACAGGAGATGGTACGACACTTAGTACGACAAAATTCAAAAACAAAATACAATAATATTCCGCTTAGTGCATAGAAATTAAATATTTGCAAAATTTTAAGGACACTTTCCATTAAGAAATTATTGGAAGGTGTCTTTTTTGTGTCATGAGATAAAACTAAGAGGAGTGATCAGATGTTAAAGATTAGACTTCAGGGAACAAAGAATGATATACGCTGGTTTGTCCGTCTGCTTCAGAGAGATAAAAGATTTGAATTGAATAATGTCTCGACTTTTTTTGACAATGTGGGGACAGATAAATACAAGCGTGTATATGCAGAAGTGTCGAGAAAGAAAACGGATTCTGATAAGAAATCCATCAATGCAAAACAGTTGAATGAACAATGCCACTATGTAGGAAGTGGCATGGTGATTCGATAGGGAATGGAGGTACAACGGTATGTGTAAAGTAATAGCAATCGTGAATCAAAAAGGTGGCGTAGCAAAGACTACGACAACAGTGAACTTAGGTATAGGTTTGGTAAGAGAAGGCA
>JAEDGW010000215.1 GCA_016297325.1 Coprococcus sp.
CCTGTGGTTCCTGATGAACCCTGTATTCTGATGATGTCCTTCTTGTCTGCTGCAAACAGTCCAAATGGGAAGTTATCCCTGAGATCTGTCTTCTGCATAAATGGCAGCTTGACGATATCATCTATGCTGTTTATATCCTCCGGCTTTACTCCTGTCTCGTCCATTCTGGCTCTGTAAGCCGGTACATTTGCATATTCAAGTTCTACTGTCTTTCTGAGTCTCTCCCCCTGAAGCTTTCTTCTCTCCTCAGGATCCATACACTCCATCTCTTTGTTGTAGATGTAATGAATCTTTTTCTGTCTCATAACTGCAACGTCCTCCATAAGTTAAAGCAGGTTGTTTGTGCAACTTGCCGATTTTATATGGCACTTTAGCGCGCCAAACAACTAAATTGTACATATATATGGAGGACATGTCAAGGAAAAGCGCGCAAATGCTGAATATTTTCTACAACATTTTGCCTTTTGGGCAAATCATTGTGTCAAAACCGCATTTTGGCCGAATACATTTCTATTGCATTCGGTCATTTTAAGTCGTATATTATATCTGACAACAGCACAAAGACGCGGGAGCTTGTATTACAGGCTGAGAGGAAGGTATGACCTTCGACCGATAACCTGATTTGGATAATGCCAACGTAGGGATGCCTGGGAATAGGCGATTATAAATTATAAGTTTCTATAAAGTTTTATACCAGCCCGTTCATATATATTCTTGATATAAGCATTTTATTGGAGTTACCAGATTGGCAGCTCCTTTTTTTGTGTCTGAAACCTGGGCTATGCTCACGGGTGTCATTTTTAATTTACCGCAGGGAGGAAAGAGCTATGGTAACAGTAAACGGAAAAGAACTCGATGTCGCGGGAAAGAACCTGGCGGTATTTCTTGAAGAATCTAATTACAAACCAGTAAGGGTTGTAGTTGAGATCAACGAAGAGATAATACCAAGGGATCAGTACAAAGACATCACATTTTCTGATGGCGACTGTGTAGAAGTCGTCAGCTTTATGGGAGGAGGAACAATCAGATGAACAACGACAAACTTATCATAGGCGGACACGAATTCACCTCCAGATTCATTCTGGGATCAGGAAAATATTCCATGAAACTTATAGAATCAGCCGTAAAGGACGCAGGGGCCGAGATCATCACTCTCGCAGTGCGCCGCGCAAACACAAGTGAGGAAGAAAACATCCTGGATTTCATACCAGATGGAGTGACTCTCCTTCCAAACACAAGCGGAGCAAGAAATGCCGATGAAGCAGTCCGTATCGCCCGCCTTGCAAGGGCTCTTGGATGTGGGGACTTTGTAAAGGTAGAGATAATGCGTGACAGCAAATATCTTCTTCCGGACAATCAGGAGACCATCAAGGCTACAAATACGCTTGCCAATGAAGGATTTGTGGTTCTTCCTTATATGTATCCTGATCTGAACGCAGCCAGAGATCTCGTATCAGCCGGAGCATCAGCAGTTATGCCTCTTGCTTCCCCAATCGGCTCGAACAAGGGTCTTGCAACAAAGGATTTCATCCAGATCCTGATTGATGAGATAGAACTTCCTATAATAGTGGATGCAGGAATAGGCAGGCCATCACAGGCTTGTGAAGCTATGGAGATGGGTGCCGCAGCCATCATGGCAAACACAGCACTTGCCACAGCTGGAGATCTTCCACTTATGGCATCAGCATTTAAGGACGCAATAAACGCAGGGCGCAAAGCATATCTCGCAGGACTTGGAAGGGTTCTTACACGAGGCGCATCCGCATCGGATCCACTCACAGGATTCCTGCACGACTAAGGAGGCTGACATATACATGAATAACGAAACATCAGTAGATAACACATCTGATCAGGCAACAGAAAACCACTTTCTGATAGACTCAGAATACCTTTCACCTGAGGCTCTGGCAATCAAGCACAGACTGGAGACAGATCCATCATCAAGGAAAAGTCACATGGAATACCTTCCCGGCATGGAAATCATTAACTCCGATATCAGATCCAATGTAATGGATCACATGAACAGTTTTGATTACAGCAAGTACACTGGACGTGACGTGATGAAAGCGCTGGAGCATGAGACATGCAGCATAGAGGACTTCAAAGCACTGCTCTCCCCCGCCGCCGAACCATTTCTTGAACAGATGGCCGTGCGCGCCAGCCGTGAGACCAGCCGTCATTTTGGAAATACTGTATATATGTTCACCCCCCTCTACATAGCAAATTACTGCGAAAACTACTGTGTATACTGTGGTTTCAACTGTTACAACCACATCAACAGAATGAAGCTGTCCACGGAGCAGATTGAGAAGGAAATGAAGATAATCGCAGACAGCGGCATGGAGGAGATCCTTATCCTCACGGGAGAGAGCCGCAGTCAGAGTGATGTGACATATATCGGGGAAGCCTGCCGCCTTGCCAGAAAATATTTCCGTATGGTGGGACTTGAGATTTATCCTGTAAACACCGATGAATACAGATATCTCCACGAATGCGGCGCCGACTAT